>DATAYF010000164.1:0-7790 GCA_036272735.1 Ktedonobacteraceae bacterium | reverse complement strand
TGGGCAAGGAAACGGTGCAGAATATTCTTGCCTTCCGCTTTGCCAATGGCATATTTGAGCCGCTATGGAATCAAAACTATATCGACCACGTGCAAATTCTGGTTGGTGAGGATCTTGGTATTGGCACGCGCGCAGAATTTTATGAAGGTGTTGGCGCGATTAGAGATATCGTGCAGAACCATATCATGCAAGTACTCTGCCTGGTTGGTATGGAAGCACCTGCTGACTTTGATGCCGAGGCCATTCGTGATGAAAAAGTGAAGTTGCTACGCGCCATTCCTGCGCTCACGCCAAAAGAAGTGGCCGAGCGCGTGGTGCGTGGTCAATACACCGCTGGCGAGATAGATGGACAGCATGTGGTGGGCTATAAAAAAGAGCAGGGGGTTGATCCTCACTCGACGACCGAGACGTACATCGCGCTCAAGCTTTTTATCGAGAACTGGCGCTGGGCCGATGTACCTTTTTATATCCGCACTGGCAAGCGTCTGCCCAAACGAAGTACAGAGGCGACGATACAATTCAAGCGCGTCCCGCATCAACTCTATAAGCCAACGGAAACGAAAGGACTGGTACCGAACCGTTTGACGGTGCACGTGCAGCCAGATGAAGGTATTACGCTGAAAATAGGGGCGAAAATTCCGGGTGCCATCCAACAGTTAAGCTCGGTGGATATGGGCTTTTCTTATAAAGGAGCTTTTGGTATCGAGCTACCTGATGCCTACGAACGTCTCATTGCCGATTGTATGCTTGGTGACTCGACCCTGTTTATTCGCCGTGACGAAATCGAGGCATCCTGGCGCATCATCGATAGTATTACCAAAGCATGGGAAAAGATGCCACCCGAGACTGTACATCCCTATCGTGCCGGAACGTGGGGTCCGCAAGAGGCGGCAGATTTAATCGAGAAAGATGGGCGCCACTGGGATAATCCCTAGTTGCAAGATAATTGGCGGTTACCCTCAAACAGCAAGGGCACGGCGTTAATATCGCCGTGCCCTTGCTGTTTTGGAGATAAAAAGTGGTGGTTACGGTTTATCGGGATCTAACGCGTGGTCTACCTTCTGCTCGCCTTTGCCAAATGTCTTCTGCGTTTTCCCTTCAACCTGTTTGGCATCACCCTTGCGCTCGGTGTCTTTATTGCCGGTGACTTCGCCAACCTTGCTCTCGATCTTGCCTACCGTTTCCTTTAGCTTGCCCTTTAAGGTGTGTTCCTTCCCCTGTGTGCCCAGGTCTTTACGCGGCTCTCTGTCGTTAGTATATTCGTTGTCACTCATGGTGCTACTCCTTCTCTTTCAGGCCTACTTGACCCTCTCTATGGTATACTCCTACAGGGAAAAAACGTATACAGTAAATCGGACATATATAAAATAGATGAGGTAATGCTGATAAAGAAATGCAATAGTAGAGATGGAGAGATGTGATAGACCTTTCCACCACACCTCTCCAGTAAGCGCGGTTGCTAGAGCTTAGAGATCATTAGCGAGAGCGGTTCTGATCGGCAGCACCGTCCTGCTGGCGCTCGCCTTTGTTCTGCTTGTCTGCATTTTCGCGGTCGGCAAGCAGTTGACCGGGTTTTTTACCGGCCTGTTGCTGTTGCTTCTGCTTGTTTTTCTGCTGCTCGTCGTTCCCCTGACGACGACCGTCTTTGTTCTGTTCGCCCATTGTTTCAAATTCTCCTTTTGGATTGCACGGCTTGCGCACGTGCATAAGTAACATTGAAACCTGATAAAGAGGAGAATACAAACGAACTGAAATAGGTGCGCTGCCACGTTGCAGCAACCAGTTTTTGCGGATCGCTCCGTAAATAGATCAGGTATGCTTGTATCTTGTTCCTCTGTTACCAATCTACTAGCCAACCAAATAGCATGTATGTAAAGACATGGATTGATAAAGGTAAAGCATAGAGGAAGGGCAAAAAAAGGGGTATGTTTGAGCGATGGGTTCATAGCCCCAGGCCATGAACCCATCGCTTAAACAGAAGAAACGTGCGTGGCGTTAACCGAGCAACTCCTCCATTTGAGCAAGGTGCTTCTCGAAGAGTTGGAAGGTCTGGCGTACTGGCTCGGATGTGGTCATGTCAACGCCTGCTTTTTTGAGCAGCTCGATACTGTAGTTCGAGGAGCCCGATTTTAGGAAGTTGAGGTAACGCTCAACCGCTGGCTGACCTTCGTTAAGTATCTGTTGTACCAGCGAAGAGGCGGCCGAAATACCAGTGGCGTACTGGTAGACATAGAAATTGTAGTAGAAATGTGGGATGCGTGCCCACTCGATGCCGGTAAGCTCATCGACGTTGGTCTCGCCACCGTAATACTTCTCGTTCAATGCTTTGTACATGGTCGTCAACGCATCGGCGGTCAGTGGCTCACCCTGCTCAGCATGGATGTGGATCAATTGCTCGAATTCCGCGAACATGGTCTGGCGGAACAATGTGCCACGAATATCTTCCAGCGAATGATTGAGGATCGCCAGCTTGGAAGCTGTGTCTCTGGTATGCGTAAGCAGGTATTCGGTGAGCAAGCCTTCGTTCAGCGTCGACGCAACCTCCGCGACGAAAATGGTATAGTCCCCATACTGGTACGGTTGATGGCTGCGAGTGAAAAATGAGTGCATGGAATGACCTAGCTCATGAGCTAGCGTGTACATGCTGTCGCGTTTATCCTGGAAGCTCATCAGAATGAACGGTTGCGTTCCGTACGCGCCACCGCTGTAGGCTCCGCCGCGCTTGCCAGGTGTCTCGTAGACGTCGATCCAGCGCTGCGTGAAGGCTTGTTGCAAAATGCCCGTGTAGTTCTGGCCCAACGGTGCCAGGGCTTGCACAATCGTGTCGCGGGCCTGCTCGTAGCGTATCTCGTCGTCGACTTCCTCGACGATTGGTACATACAGATCATACATATGCAGGTCGTCAAGTTTGAGCATACGTTTGCGCAGGCGCAGGTAACGGTTGAGCAGTGGAATATGCTCGTTGACGGTTGCTACCAGATTGTCGTACACACTACCAGGAATATTATAGCTAGCCAGCGCACGATCCCGACAGGTGGCGTAGTTGCGTTGGCGTGTGTAAAAAAGATCGGTTTTGACCTGCGCGGATAGCGTAGCAGCAATGGTATTGCGCTGCTTGAGGAAGGCTTCATGCAAACGTTCGAAGGCATCTTTCCGTACACGCCGGTCGGTGCTGCGAATATAGGTGAGGTAGTTGCCCTGCGTCAGTTCCACCTCTTCTCCTTGCTCGTTTTTGATGGGTGGGAGCTTGAGATCGGCGTTGTCGATCATGGAAAAGATCGAATCCGGTGCATCGGAGATTTCTCCCGTAGCCGCCAGTACCGCTTCTACTTCAGCGGAACGGATATGCGGACGTTTGCGGTTCAATTCGTCGAGTTGCTGTCTGTACAGTGCCAGACCTGGCGTGCTGCTCACGAATTGCTCAAGCGTTTCCTGCGGCAAGGCGAGGATTTCCGGCTCGATATAGGCTGCTATCGTCGAGGCGTGCACAAAGATCTGCATCGCCCGATCTGCCATACCCTGATACGTGCTATTGGTCGTATCTTCATCTTTATGCATAGAGGAATAGACATAGAGCCGCTCTAGCCTTTCGTATACCTCGTCACGTTTTTGTAATACGGCCAATAAAGCCGAGCCACTCGTGGCGAGCGTGCCCTTCAGTCCTTCTAACGAGGGTAAAAGACTTTGTAGCGCCTGAAATTCGCTATTCCATGCCTCATCGTTCGCAAAAACGCTTGCTAAGTTCCAGGTGTACTCGGAAGGGATATCCGTCCGTTTCTTATATGCTTGCACTAGTAATACTGCCTTTCCTCTCTTTATTCATCTTCATCATCGTCTTCCTCTTCTTCGTCGAGGAGTAAATCGTCACGCTGGCCCCATTTTTCCAGGTAGTGATAAAAATTCCGCTTGGTGAGTCGGCTACTTTCCGCGTCCGGCACCTCGGTATCGTGTGCATCGGCATGGTTGATAAAAGGCAATTGTGCTGTAACGGCGGCATTCACCCCGAGATCACGTAGCGCGAAACTCAAGTCAACGTCCATGTAGCTTGGGAGGCGGAAGCGCTCATCGAAAAGGCCTGCCTGCTGCAACAATGTGCGTTTCATCGCCATACATTGACCATCAATGGCTTCGACTTCTTGCTCCTGGCTGTCCTCGAAGTGGCGCAGGTCTTCGGTGCGTAGTCCATGCGGACCGGTCAGACCGATATCGTCGGAGGACAACGTGTGTGCGAGCGCCGTAAAGATGTCGCCCGTTAGCTCAACGCTGGCATTGAGCAGGAGAATGTAGCGTCCACGGCTCTGCTTAAAGCCAATATTATAAGCTTCTGCGACCCCCATTGTGCGTGAAGTTCGCACGACATGCAGTCGTGTTTCGTGGAGCCTGAGAGTTTCCGACCATACCTCAGTATCATCATGCGAGGCATTATCGAGCAAAATGATCTCAAGGTTGGTAGATCCGGCAAAGCGCAACACGCTCTCGACACAGCGGCGCGCTTGCGCGCTCGTGTTATGCGCGAGAATCAGCACAGAGAAGTCACAAAGATCGGTCTCAGTGAGCAACGAAGGCAAGTGATGCGCGGTACGGTACTCCTTCCCGTCAACTTGAATGCTGGGTAAAATGACCAGGTGGGCGCCACGCGGGTTATCTTTGACGCGGTAGCCAGCATCCTCAAGCTGTCGTTTCAACACATCAGCGCGAGTATACTGACCACGACGACGGAGAAGATCGCGTTCATGAGAGAGAGCCAGAATTTCCTCAGGAATAACCCCTGAGCCATACGAACGGGTGGTCATGCTTTTCATCCTTCCTTGCTACGTAATATTCTATCCACAAATCCCATATTCTATTGTAACCGAAATTAAGGCAAGCTGAAAACACTGGTATATAAAGCGGTAGCTGGATGTGTCTGCATAGGGAAATCAGCTTGAAAAGCGAGGTTGTGTACAGTGGAAATCATGTCTCGTGTGCTGAGTACAGCCTGTGCAGAGAGCATTGCGGAAGACTCCCTTTCTACAAGGTGCGGATATTTCTACTCGCAGTATAGCACATTTTTCTGTACCAGAAACACAGCAATAAACGGCGCGTGTGAAGGAGATGGCCCCTGCAAGGGAGACGACCCCCCTTGCGGGGTCGTCTCCCTTGCAGGGGCCATTCGTAGGCTTACGCGCCAGTGGCAGGGGGAATGCTCTGAGCGAAATGAAAAAAGTTGTGAGGATCGTAGGTGGCTTTGACCTGTTGCAGCCGCGAGAAATTGCTCCCGTAATACGCTTGTTGCCAGTTTTTCAGGTCTGGGTCAATGTAATTCTGGTACGCGGCACCGCTGGCGTACGGGCGCATGGCTTGCCAGGTCGCATTGAGCCAGGCATGGTTCGCATCGACAATCGAACGCGCATCGCTCACGTTCCAACTCGCGTTGTACTGCGCGGAAAACAGGTCATTGCGATGCACAAAGGCGGTAGCGTTGGCGGCCACACGATTGATCGCACCACCGGATGCATCGAGGCTAATGCCACCCTCGCCGAGCGTGGTGGAGGCGTGGCGCTTGCTGATTGCGTTCACGAGCACGTTGATGGCTGGGCGCGGCAATGCTTTGGTGAAGTAGTCAGATTTCGCACCGCCTACGCTGCGTTGGTACTGCCCCTGTGGATTCTGGGTGGGCAGGTGGCATTCCGCAACCGTTTTGTTGTAGCAGCCCGCCTCGTACAGCATGGTATTGAGAATGCTATCAGTCCATACAAAGCGACTGCTTGGTGCGGCTCCAATGCGCTTCGTGAGCTGTAGGAGTAACGAGTTGAGCGGCGCAAGGCCACCGACGTAGACTCCGTTGACCTGTACAAGTGGACTGGCGTTTTTATTGGCAGGAGCTAGCAGCAGACAATTGGACCATACCTCGTCTGGTGCCTGCGGTGCCCAGGACTGCCAGGCATTTACCACGTCGGCCGCACTCCCCCAGGACCATTGCAGCGTAAAGAGTGACAGCGTGGGGACCTGGTGCGTTTGGAAGGTAAACGAGGTAACGACGCCGAAGTTGCCGCCACCGCCGCCACGTAGCGCCCAGAAGAGATCCGGATTTTGCTTGCTATCGCAGGTGAGCACGCGACCGTCGGCCGTAACGACCTGGGCGGAGAGCAGGTTATCACAGGTCAAACCGAACTTGCGGCCGATTACGCCAACGCCGCCTCCTTGCGTCAATCCGGCAACGCCGACCGTTGGGCAGGAACCGGCAGGAACGACCAGGCCATGCGACGCGAGTGCTGTGTATACATCGATCAGTTTGGCACCGGCTCCCACCGTCGCGCTGGCTTTATTGCTGTTAAGAGCCACCGTGTTCATATGCGTTACATCCAGTACCAGCCCGGTTGTCGTAGAATAACCAGCGTAGGAGTGGCCGCCAGAGCGCGCTGTGACCGCCACGTTGAAACGATGCGCGAAGGCGAGGCAGACCTGGACATCCGTTGGGGTGGCACAGTAGGCAATGGCTGCTGGTTTGACACCGTCAAAGCGTGGGTCGAAGAGCTGGCGCGCGGTGGCGTATTGTGCGCTACCTGGCAGAATGAGTGGACCTTTCATGCGTTTGGCGAGCGCGGACCAGTCGGCATTCGTCAGTGTTGGCGTTTTCGTGGCTGATGGCTTGACCGTTGGACTTGGGCCAGGCGTGACACTGCCCTGGCCTGATATCTCAGTCTGGCAAGCCGCCAGGAAACCAGGCAGTGCAACCAATCCGCAGAGCTTGAGGAAGTTACGACGGGCCATCTCTTCGGGTGGCATAGCATCTGTCATTTTTTCTGTTTCCACTTTCTTTGGGGTTCGTATGTGTATATGCACGATGGTATACTGTATCCCTGAGCATAGTGTACTCTGGAATAAGTGCGCAGTCTATGAAAAATTACCAAAACTAGGTTTGACTTCTTCTGCTATGCTTCCCTAACTTGCAGGTTATGCCATCGGGAGTTCTAAATGATTCATCGTGAGGTTCCTTATAAACGCTTTGCTTTTATTGCAGGTGCTTTGTTGCTCTTATTAGCATTGTATCAAGCCTTCAACGTCGCCAGTGCACCTTTTTCGGCAAATGGGAGCGCTCAAAGCGGCTATTTCATTTTCGTTCAGCCTGCCGGAGCTTTGCTGACAATGCTCTCTACTGGCGTTCTGACCCCCTTGGCAGTGGCTGTTCTGCTGCTTGGCGTTGCTGCGCCACGCATCACGATAACTTATTGGTGTATCCAGGCGGCTCTCTGGCTGGCTGGTATCTCCTTCTGGTATCAGAGTGGAAACACGTCTACTGGCCAGGTGCCGAACATGTGGCCCTGGCTCATTCTCACACTGGTATGCTCGCTCCTCTTGTTGGTGAGCTACAAACTGGTCATACAACTGTTCGCCAAATACCTCAACGAATCCTCAACCGAGTAGCTAGCATATATTTTCTATTGCAGAAGACGTAGGATATATAAAGAGATGTAGATGGTTTCCGGAAACCATCTACATCTCTTTATATGTTATTCGTATCTAACGTCAGTCACCCCACGAATGAATTCGGGGGCTTGCACTCTCAACTCCACCGCAATTCCTTATACTTTTGCAAGCGTAAGGCTTTGGCTTCTTTGTCGGAGGCATCAAGGGCAACTGACAAGTGCCCTGTCTGGGACCAGTCCTGCCGGAACCAGAGCGTTCTCATGACAATATTGCGGGCACCCACCAGATCGGCGTGCAATTCGTCGTGGCAACTGCTGCAATGAAACACGAGTCCCTTGTTGGGGCGATTCTCGTCACTGGTGAACCCACACTTCGGACAG
>DATAYF010000163.1:0-5202 GCA_036272735.1 Ktedonobacteraceae bacterium | reverse complement strand
CGCGCTGATGTACACCCCACTGGATCATCCAGTGACGGTACGCGTTGAAAGGCGACAGAAAATGGCCTACGTTGCTGTGCATGATGATGGTTCCGCTATTTCCCCGGATGAACAACAGGAGATATGGCATCGTTTTACGCGCCCACGAGCCCCGGCCTCGGTGTACGAACTCGATTGGAGCTTAGGATTGGGTCTGTACACCTGTAAAGAATTCATTCAACGCCATCACGGTGAAGTGGGATTAGAGAGCGTGCCTGATGCTGGTGCAACCTTCTGGTTTACCTTGCCACTACCAGAGGAAAACAAAGCCACAAAGCCACGCGAAAGCCGCCGCTAGCACATTGCTACCCCTTGTTCTTTTCACATTTTTCATATACAGTAAAAGAGTATATTCACAATGCACGATTCGCAGGAGGAAATGCTTCGTATGCAAAATCCAGATCTCTCTCAATTGCCGGACCTCTCGACGCCATACACAGTAACCCCTGAGCAGACCGCAAGCTACCAGCAGAATGGTCATATACTCTTGCGTGGCGTTGCCTCTCCCTCAGAAATCGCTACCTATTACCCGGTCATTTATGAGGCCGCACAACGCTATAATACAGAGAAACGTGCTTTACAGGAGCGCGATACCTATGGTAAAGCTTTCTTACAGATCCCCAACCTGTGGGCACGTGACGAGGCGGTGAAGCGTTTTGTGATTGCACATCGCTTTGCCCAGATTGCCGCCAATCTACTGGGCGTTGAGCGCGTACGCCTGTACCATGATCAGGCCCTGTTCAAAGAAGCTAGTGGCGGGATGACGCCCTGGCACCAGGACCAGTACTATTGGCCGCTCAATACAACCAACACCATTACGATGTGGATGCCGCTCGTCGATATATCGGTGGATATGGGACCGATGAACTTTGTTTCCGGCTCCCAGAAAAAGGGAGGACTGGGACAATTCGCTATTTCCGATGAATCGCAGGCAGTATTTGAGCGTTTGATCGCGAATAACCACCTGACGTTGACGCCTGGCCAAGATATGGCAGCCGGTGACGCGACCTTTCATTATGGTTGGACGTTGCATAACGCACCTGGCAATACCACCCAGCGCATGCGAGCTGTGATGACCGTGATTTATTTCGCCGCCGATGCACACGTCACCGAGCCGAATAGTGATGCGCAGGAGAATGATCTACGTTCCTGGCTCCCCGGCTGCAAGCCTGGTGATCTCGCTGCCAGCCCATTAAATCCCATCCTTTAAGTGAGAGTTTACATGAGTGCAGGCAGGCGGTGAGTGGCTGCGCCGCCCATCACCTGCCTGCACTCATGTAGAGTATGCCGCAGCCGTACGCAAAACGCCTCAATACTCTTAGCAATACAATAGTCATAGTTATTTCCTCCATCCGTAACTTTCTGTACATCTGTTCCGTTCCAATAAACGTATATCTATATAAAATGCTTATACGAAAAGGCATTATATCTATGTAGATGATGGTATCTCTTCTCTACACACTCCAAATTTCTAGCTAGAAAGAGGCTATAGTATGCCGAGCAGAAGGCAGCAGATAGATGAATCTCCTTCACAGGAAAAAGCGCTCCTGGTACCGGACGAGGGCAAGGAGCACAAGGAACGCGAATCACACGCGACAACAGTAGCGGCAAAATTACCGGCAAATAGCCGGGCAGCCGCAGCCCAGAGACTCAACGATACACCAAACCAGGTACCCCACGGAGTCTATTACGCGGCTACGCATAATCCGTTGCACAGCACAGATTGGTGGATCAAGCGTCATATGAAGCGCAGGAACCTTCACCTGAGCAATGTACGTTACGCGGTCACCGCAGGCAAAAGTACAAAATGGGCCATCCTCCCTATTGGCGTGGGTACGCTGCTGATCATTGCGCTCGCAACAACTTTGATCATGTCTTTGTCCGTGACATCAAATGTGACGAACACACAGTATCACACACAAATCGCGACGCTGGCGGACCTCATCCCAAAAGATAACTTGAAGATGTACGATACGAGCCATCATCTTTTATATCAGTCCACCGGCCAGGGTGTGCAAACATCAGAACCGCTCGGTAAAATCTCTCAGAATTTAAAAAATGCCGAAATTGACATAGAGGATCAAAATTTCTGGAAGAACAATGGCTATGACATTACCGGCATCATACGTGCAGCCCTCTCGGACGTCAGTACCGGGCACGTTGTG
The DNA here is from genome assembly GCA_036272735.1 of Ktedonobacteraceae bacterium. Classification (GTDB taxonomy): domain Bacteria; phylum Chloroflexota; class Ktedonobacteria; order Ktedonobacterales; family Ktedonobacteraceae; genus DATAYF01. The sequence continues at coordinate 2,998 of DATAYF010000163.1, read as the reverse complement.
GCTGGCGGGAGTACCATTACCCAGCAACTTATCAAAAATAATATCGTCGGCAATTCAGGTACGGCTCAGCGCAAATTGCAAGAAATCGAGCTGGCACCGGAAGCGACGCGCTATTATACCAAACAACAAATCCTCGATATGTACCTGAATACCGTGTATTACGCGAATAATTCTTATGGTGCTGAAGCTGCCGCACAAACGTATTTCGGGTTAACGGATAAGCCAAATAACCCGGCATCCAACCAATTAGATCTCGCGCAAGCCGCTACGTTGGCGGGTATTCCCAGCAACCCCGATCTACGCAACCCGATTGCCTATCCACAAACGAGCCTGGTACGCACGCAAGAAGTGCTGCAGCAAATGTACAAACTAAAGACCATCACCCACCAGCAGTATACCTCGGCGTTGATAGAGATCCACAAGCCTGGCTTCGCTTCATATCATGCTCCGAACCAGGGGCAAAACTCGATAGCTTTGTCGAGCTTTACAAATTATGCGCTGGGTGAATTAGCCCAGGATCTCCACGTCAAGATCAGCGACCTCGCGCGCTCCGGTTTGAGCGTCACCACTACCGTCAACACGAACCTACAGACCCGTGTGCTGAAGGAGGCCCAGCGTGATATTGCAGCAATCAGAGACGCGCATCACATTACTGATTCTTCAGTGGTGATGATTAATCCGCAAACAGGCGCAATTGAAACCTTAATCGGCAATATAGATCCGGCTCACAACCAGTTCGATGTCGCCACCCAGGGCTTCCGGCAGGCTGGCTCGACGATGAAGGGTTTCACCTACTTGACGGCTTTTGAACACGGCCTCAATCCAGATCAAAAGACCTACGATGCCCAGCAGACATTTTACTACAATGGGTTACCCTACCGGCCCGACAACTATGCTGGTACCCACTATGGTTGGATTACCTATCGTGAAGCTTTAGATTGGTCGCTCAACATTGACGCGGTAAAGCTGGAACTCTCGCCGTATGTGGGGGTGCAAAACGACTTTAATACGGCAGAAAACGTCGGGCTTGGTCCGACAAATGGCTCGTTAAACGAGACCTTTACCTTAGGAGCCATGGGGGTCCATTTGCTCAACGAAACCTCTGCCTATGGCACCTTCGCCAATGAGGGCGTACACGTTGCACCGCACGCGATTACGACGGTCACGAGTGCTCAGGGCAAGGTTATCTATAAAGTGCCAACCACCGGGAAACGGGTCGTCAACCAGAAAGCAACCAGGATCTTGACGAACGTCCTCGCCGATAACGCGGTACGCGATAAAGAGTTCTTCCCATGTAGCGCACTGGACCTGTACGTCAACAATCACTGTGGAAGCACCGTCATACCGGCCGCCGTCAAAACCGGTACATCCAACAACTTCGTCGATAACTTGACCATTGGCTACACGCCAAATCTGGTGACCGGCGTCTGGTCAGGGAACGACGACAATTCGCCAATGAACAATATCATTGGTATCACGGGAGCCGGTACGATCTGGCACGACGCAATGATGACGGCCTTGCAAGGACACAAGATTCAGCAATTTGTCAGGCCCTAAAAGCAGCGTGCAGGGATGCACACCTCTTTCTACAAGCAAGAGACGCTAGCAAAAACTCTTTGCTTGTTCAGCCAAAGGCAGCACAGGTACAGGTGATGTGTACAGTATCACAACAACAGAGTATAATTTCTAAAGCAAAGGCAATGCAGTCATCATATTTACTTCTTTGGCCTTATATTATTGCATGCAAATAGCAAAAATATTTCATTGAGGAGATTTGTAGCGTGAGCACACCCACCCCATACCGCCCTTGCCCACAATGTGGTATCCTTCAAGCTCCCGACCAAACATTCTGTAGCACTTGTGGAACTCGCCTTCCCAACAGTTCCAGTAATAATGGTGTGCCGCCAACCCAGCTTGCCACACCACGTCCTAGCGGACCTTCGCAACCAGGGTATCCCTCGTACAACCAACCCGCAAATTCATATGATGCGCCTAACGCGCCGCAGCAATACAATAACAATACAAATTATGGCAGCCAGTTCAATAACGCGGCACCGCCTCCACCACCGTCTGGCTATAGCGATCCCTATGCCCCAGGACAAAACAGCAATCCCGGCTATAATAATCCCTATAGCGCCTCGCAACAGCCCGGAGGCTACTACCCGCAAATGCCCAAGGCTCCCCAGCCACGCAAAGTTAACCGCACAGTATGGATTGTAGGTGGTGTTTTACTGCTACTTATTTTGATTGTCGGCGGTTTGTTGGCCTATGCAGGCTCGTCGAAATCATCCACCACCGTCAAATCAACACCTACGGCAACCCATTCATCGATAACAGCGACGGCAGTACCAAACACAGGGTCGATTTTTAGCGATAACTTCAGCGATAACCACAACAAATGGAGCATACAGCCAGGCCCCGGTTATGGTGCCGCCATTGGCAATTCGCTACTGAGCATGAAAGAGGCCAACCACCGCATCTTTCAGGAACCCGTTCCAGCAACGCAAGTACCCAATGATTTTGCGGTTTCCACCACCTTTACGTTTGTACAAGGCGACCTGAACGATAGCGCTGGTCTACAGGTGCGAACCAGTAATCAGGGGAACCAGGGATATGTAGCGGAAATCTACGGCGATGGCGCCTACGACATCATCAAAATCACGCCCGATCCAAAGGATGGCAATAAGCTCAAATTTACAAACCTGGCTAGCCTTGCACATACCAGTTCCATCCACGCGCAAGGCCAGCCCAACACCATGACGCTGATGATGAAAGGCCCCTTGTTGGTGCTCCAGTTCAATGGTCAGACGGTGAAAACTGTAACAGATAGCAATTTCACCAGCGGATCAATAAACCTCTTCTTGAGCAATGGAGATACGTCAAAGGGAGCAATGGCTACGTTTAGTAACATCGCCATCTCGCCCGCACCCGCGCAGCTTCCCCACGCCTGAGTTGGTTGATTGGGCGATGAATACCTGGTAAAGTGCATGAGAGCGTG
>DATAYF010000162.1:0-13470 GCA_036272735.1 Ktedonobacteraceae bacterium | reverse complement strand
GAACTGGTGCGCCGCCTCTTGTTCTAAAATGGTGCAGAGGGCTTGTTTAATAGCCTGGTGCTCTTCGCTGCTCAGGACACCGATATGGTGCAGCATGGCGACATGAGCCAGCGAACCCCAGACGTCGTGGCGAATGAGTCGCGTATCGAGGATGCTATTTTGTGCGGCTTCATAGCTCTCTACCTGTTGGTAGACGCTATATCCCTTTTGCCAGAGCTTACTCATAGCAGGTTTACTCCTTCAACGGCAGGTATTGTGGAAGGAGCAGGGCAATAAAAAACTCCCGACCCTTCCCGCTAAACATTGAAGAAGGGACGAGAGTGCAGGCTGTTACTAGTTAGTAACCTGTACACACCCGTGGTGCCACCCTGATTGCCTTACGCCTGCACGGTATGTGTAGCATGACGCGAGCGAAAGGCCACTTTTTACGGTTGTCTGCTGCGTGGGAACCGCCCACCTGTCCTACTTGCCTGCTCTATGAAGGCAGGTTTTCTTCGGTCAGCCGCTTACGAAGGCGTTCTGCGAATACGTTCCCGTTCCGAACTTTCACTCTGCTTCGGATCGCTGTCGGTGGCCATTCGCATACTCTTTTCGGTCAACGCGGGCCAGGCTTGTGACGTGTGTATTTGCGTTTAGCATACCAGGAGAACGAGCAGATGTCAAATAAATGTCCGGATGGATCAGCTTATGTTCCGGGGGCACATAAGCTGATCCATCCGTTCCTCCCTACCATTTACACTGAAGGTTCTCATCACCTTCTCATCTTACTACACTATCGTGAGAACAACGTATACGTATTGTACAGATAGTTACAGGCCAGCACCCACCTGCCTGTATTCAGGCATACATGAGGAGGACAATTGGATGCGCATTTTAGTGGCCGAGGATCATCCAACTTTGGGACCAAATTTGAAAAAAGGACTGGAACGCTCACGCTACGCGGTTGACCTTGCTACCACGGGTGAGGACGCTTTATCGTTAGGGCTGGCTGTTCCTTACGACCTGGTTGTTTTGGATGTCTTATTGCCAGAGATCAGCGGTTTCGAAGTTTGTCGCCAGCTTCGCAATCGGAAACGCCGCATACCAATCTTGTTCTTAACGGCATTGGACGAGATCGAGCACCGCGTCAAGGGACTTGACCTGGGCGGTGATGACTATTTGAGCAAGCCGTTTGCCTTTCGCGAGTTCGAGGCGCGTGTGCGTGCCTTGCTCAGACGTACCCGCATGGAGAAGACATCTATCCTCGCCTTCCTTGATCTCACACTCGATACCAGCACTCGCACGGCACGGCGTGACGAACGTGTGATTCCGCTCTCTAGTAAAGAGTATGCGCTACTGGAATTCCTGATGTATCATCCCCATCAGGTGTTAAGCCGCTCCATGATTGCCGATCATGTCTGGGACCTTGACGCGGATCATCTTTCCAACGTCATCGATGTCTATATTGGCTACCTACGTACCAAGCTTTGCGCTAATGGCGAGGCGAACTTGATTCAGACGGTTCGCGGCGCTGGTTATCAATTAAGGGAACCAGAAGGATGAAGACAAGGACGCATCGATGGACTCATCCTCGCACACCGGGCATCCGTATCCAGTTGGCACTCTGGTATCTGCTCGTCTTTGCCGTTCTGGTGCTCTGTGCTGGGCTGCTCCTCTATACCCAGGTTCAGCGCTCGCTTGAGAGTAGCATGGATAGTGCACTCGTATTGCGAGCACAAACCCTGAGCAATGGGATCAGTGTTGAGGGCGGCACTATCAATATTTCAGCAGAAACATCCGGCATTGGAGGCTATAGCGGTGAACAAACCGGATCGCACGAAGATGTCAACTTTGGCACTCTCACCAGCCTGCTTGATGCCCACGGGCGGCCCGTGCGTATGACCTCCGCCTTCCATTCCCTCATCATCCCCGCTGTAAGCGTGACGCAGCCACTTCACGGATCTCCCTGGCGGGGAACAGTCACCACCGCTACTGGACAGCGGGTTCGCCTGTACAGCATGCCTCTCACTACTCAGGATCACACGTTCGCCATCCTCCAGGTGGGTGAGTCGTTGACGCAGCAGCAGGACGCCCTGCACAGCTTACTTCTTGAGATGTGTGTGATTGGACCACTCATCCTCTTACTTGGTGCAGCAGGCAGTTACTGGCTTGCCGCGCGGGCCTTTGTTCCGATTGATCGTGTGACACGGGCGGCTCGCCAAATCGAGGTGAATGACCTTCATCAGCGTGTCCCACTTCCCAAAGCTCACGATGAAGTTTATCGCCTGGCAGTGACCTTCAACACAATGATTGAACGGTTAGAGGCAGCTTTCCAACACCAGCGCCGCTTTGTTGCAGATGCCTCGCACGAGTTACGTACTCCCGTAACGGCGATTCATAACCTGGCCGAGATGGCGCTGCTCGAAGGAGGCAACCTGGATGCATGTACCACTGCCCTACATGACATCACTGGCGAAACCGAGCGCCTGGGTCATCTCATCAGTGGTCTCCTGGCGCTGGCCCGCGCCGATGAAGGAAAGACAATACTGGAACAGGAAGTCGTTCACCTGGAACAGCTCGTCGGTGCTGTTGTCGCATATGCACAACCTCTGGCCACCGAATGTGCAGTCACTATGCAGCTTTCAGTCTCTCAACCCGTTGTGGTTATCGGCGACGAATCCCGCCTTATCCAGGTCGTCATGAACCTGCTTGAAAACGCGCTTCATTACACTAATCGCGGAGGGAAGGTCACAATCACCCTCACAACGAACGAGCATGTCGCTCATCTCATCATCAGCGATACCGGCATTGGTATCGCTGATGATCATCTTCCCCACATCTTTGAACGCTTTTACCGCGTCGATCCAGCACGTGGACGTACTGAGGACAACAGGAATGGCTTGGGACTGTCCATTGTCGAGTGGATAGTACGTGCTCATGATGGTCAGATGAAGGTCGAAAGCGCCGTTGGGCAGGGTTCGACCTTCCACGTATTTCTTCCCTTACCTGACGATGATTTGGCCTACAAGCTTCCTGCTGCTACACGTATGCGATCGTCAGGTGTGTAAACAACACTACTCCATTGTTGATGCCACGTAGTCCAACCGTTCCCTGCGCAAAGGTCGAAAGCGTGGCCTGCCCTACTGCCGTTCCATTGATCAGTAACGTCAATGCCTTTCCCTTCATGATGACCTGCAACTGATTGACTGCATGCGATCCGTTATGCAGCGCTGAACTGGAGGTGAAAGGGAGAACCACGTGGCTGATGTCGTTCACGACCACGGCCAGTGTAAAGTGCCCTGTGCCATCAATGCCAAAAAAGTAGTAGTTGTGTGGCGACGTGTGCCTGAAAACCAGGCCATACGCGTGTGTGGATGACCCGCTCGTTTGCTGTGCTGTGGCAGTCAGGGAGAAATCGGTGAGAGCTTTTGTGGGGGCCAGGCAGATATACGCCAGTCCCTGCTGTGGGTGCACCGCCAGTCCCTGGCTAGTAAAGGCGCAGGCGGGATCATGCGGCCATCCAGCGTACACCTGGGTGAGCGTTGCCTGGTAAATTGTCCGTATTCCTTGTGCCGTCGGATAAGGATGAATAACGTGTGTCGAGGCCGTTGCCTGAATAGGTGCAGGTGGCGTCGTCACCAGCGCACCACACCCCGATAGCAAGACCACCAGAGCCAGCGGGATTACTACCTTACCCAGGCGCTGCACCATTGTGTCTGGCCTTTTTCTCTGCAGCATATTGCCTATTTTCATGTTCATTTGTATCTCCTTTTCAGTCTTAACAGAGCTAAACGAGGGCGATCCCTCTCCCCACGAGTATGGGCAATGACGGTGAGAGGAGCATGAGAAAAACGCGTTTTTCTCATGCTCCTCTCACCGTCATACGGCACACTGCGAAGAGACCTGATGGAAAAAACACGTACAAATTGTCTGATTGGATAAATGAATAGAGGAGAGATAACAGATGCGCCTCTGGTTTCGTTTCTTTGGCTTTCTTGAACCCTATCGCAAACAACTGAGTATCAGCCTGCTCATTACGACGCTGCGTCCACTGCTCAATGCTGCGAAGATTTACCTGTTAAAACTTATCGTTGACAACCTTGTGCAGAACCCGACGGGTCAGATTGTGCTCGTCATCTGTGGCAGCTACCTGGCGATTGCAGGTGCAAAGGGGATCATTAGCTACGCGGAGACCTACCTTGGCTCCTGGATCGGTGGGTACGTGATGGTCGATGTTCGCGATGCATTGCTGCATCGTTTCCTGCGGCTCTCACTGCGCTACCATCACCAGCATCGCGTCGGCGAGGGCATCAGCCGTCTGGTCAGCGATATCGGAGCGGTTGAAGATATCATCGTTGCTAGCTTGAACGAGGGGGTGATGCAGGTCTTGACCATCATCGTGTTTCTTGGTATGCTTTTCTACCTCGACCCGCCTCTCGCGCTGCTTGCTTTGATCGTTCTCCCGTTTCTGTTTGCCTCGCTGCTCTTCTACACCAGGAAGACCCGCTCGGCTTCGCGCGAGGTGCGTGTTCGCCTCGCCGAAGTTACCTCCACGGTTGAGGAGATCCTATCTGGTATCAGCCTGATCAAATCGTTTGTGCGTTTCGACGACGAACGCCGCCGCTTACGTGAACATGGTGAGCAACACCGACAGGCCCGTCTTAATGCTGCCCGGCAGCGAGCGATCTTCTTTCCGATTAGCGATATCATTGGCACTGTGGGCACCGTTTTGATCGTGTTTTTTGGTGCACGAGCCGTCGCTTCTGGAACGCTTACCGTAGGAGGACTGATCATCTTCCTTTCCTACCTGGGGCAGCTCTATCACCCCTTGTTGGGCTTGAGCCGCCTGGGCAACACGATACAAGGTGGCCTGGCGGCAGCCGAACGAGTAGCGGCTCTGCTCGATCTGCCCGACGACGAAGACGAGCCTGAACACGCTACCCTGGCCTGGCGCCCAGACATTCCTTTCCACGTCCCGCCCGCCGTTGCCTTTGAGCACGTTTCATTTGGGTACACGCCAGATAATCCGGTCATTCACGATTTTTCCCTTCAGGTACCCCAGGGTGCAATCGTTGCCCTGGTGGGAGCCAGTGGCGGCGGAAAATCAACATCATTAGCGCTCCTACAACGTCTTTACGAGCCATCCGCTGGCCTTATTCGAGTTTTTGGACATGACCTGCGCGAATGGAATGTTGCCAATCTGCGCCAATTGCTCTCGATAGTGCCACAAGAGGTTCATCTTCAGATGGGCAGTATTCGTGAAAACATTGCTTATGGACGTCCCAATGCAGACGAACAGGCTATCATCACAGCAGCAGAACAGACCGGAATCATGGAGATGGGCCTGCCCGATGGCCTGGATACGATTGTCGGGCCGCGAGGTATCCAGCTTTCAGGTGGACAACGGCAGCGAGTAGCACTGGCACGGGCGCTCGTCCGCAATACTCCCATCTTGCTCTTTGATGAGGCAACCTCGGCTCTTGATACAATTTCCGAGGAACGTATTCATCGCTTGCTTGCATCATTGCGCCCTCGTCATACCATTCTGCTTGTCGCCCATCGCCTCTCTACAGTGCGCAATGCTGATCTGATCGCAGTGGTGGAACAGGGGAGCATTGTCGAGGTGGGAACACACCAGCACTTGCTCGCATGTGAGGGATGGTATGCGGCGCTGGTGCGTGGTCAACGCGTCCCGGATACTATACCCGAGGCGCACTCCTTTGCAGAAAACGCCACGCTTCCACCTAAAATTCGCGGCAAGGGTGCCCCTGGCTTCTAGCCAGAGGGGTGAATTGCCGCGTTCCTTCCCACAAAGTACTTGACAGGATGCGTTGTTTAGTGGTCAAATAACCCCATGAACATACAATGAACAATCACCATTTTGATTGCGCATGATGAGGACTTGCAGCAGACTCTGAAGGGGTTTCAACACGTCCAACAAGCGTTGTCTGTGCCGTGCTACAATAATGGAAAACCATTGCATGCATTGGCACTGCAAAAGGCATGCTATCATCAGGTCAAAGGTGATTTCAGTTCGCAGATGACCATTTCCGCTATTCGGCTTGTTGCCAGTGCTTATGCTAGCGCCAGGTCGAATAAGCAACCCGCCACCCGCCCCTTCATCTTCAAGAAAGCACGCGCCCTCTTTCTTATTGGCAAGCGTGGGCGTGATGCCGACTTCCGATCTGATGGCACCTTGTCCATCTGGACGGTTGGCGGCCGCAAACACCTTCATTACACCATTCCGGACGACTTCAAAGCGACATTTGACCGTGCTGTCGAAATTGATAGTCTCACGGTCATTGAGCACAAGGGCGCGTTGATAGGACGTGTGACCTTGACGCTGGATGTCCCAGAACCAAAGGGGGTCTTGCCAGTCGGGATTGATCTGAATGAGACCAATGCCCTGGTGGCCGTTGACCCCGATGGCCGGGAATTGTTTATCAGTGGCAAAACAGTCAAGGTCAAGAACCGACGTACTGTCAAGACCCGTGCACGACTCCAAAGAAAACACGCGACCCGTAAGGCCCACCACCAGGATCCCAGAAGTGTCCGACGTGTTATGAAACGGCTTGGTCGCACACAACGCCATCGCACCCGCACCCTTGCCCAACAGACGGCAAAGCAACTCGTGACCTGGGCACCGGAGCATGCTGTCCTCGTCTTTGAAAACGTGCATAGGCCCAAGCCAGAAAAGGGCAAGTTGAGGGGTAAGGCACTCAGACGGCGGATGAGCCTGTGGCAACATGCGCTTATGCGCACCTGTGTCGAAAACAAAGCCCAGGAATGCGGTATGAGCATCGCCCTGGTTAATCTTGGCCTATACGAGCACAAATTGTTCTCGTTGTGGCTTGCGTGGTGTGCGTAAGCGTCACTCCTTTACCTGTCCTCATTGTGGTCATACTGACCATGCCGATTTGAACGCGGCGGTCAACATCAGAAACCGCGCTACTGCTTTTCGGAGCAGTGGGGTGCTGTCAATCACCCCTGAAGCCCGGTCCTAACGGATATGGGCAAGCCACCGCCTTCAGACGTGTGGTGATTGATTACAGCACACAGAAACATACGTTCTTTCCCTTTATCACAAATATCACAAACCTCCTTCCACGCCAGCAATTTCCCACCTACCACAGCGTTCCATATCTTGACATTGTCTAACGTAGATGCTACGTTAGACAATGTACAAGTTGGTATGCCTCCATGCTTGACATAGGGGCCGCAAGAAATTGAGAAAGGCAAGTACATGACGACATTGACACAATTGCAGGAGACGATAGAGGCACTTGGGCTGATTGATCTTGGGGATGCGGCTAACTACCTGGGCACAGAAAAAAATTTTGTGAAGCTTTCGCCATGCGAATGCATCACATCCGACCAGCGAATATGTCACGTTGGGCTGAGCACAGCCAAGGAAGCGTGAAGAAGGTGAGATCACATCATGAATCAATTACAGCAACGTAAAAGTGCTTCGGCCGTGGGCAAAAGCGTGCTTATTGTTGAAGACGATGACGCATTGAACTTTCTGCTACAAGAAATTTTTCAAGATGAGACCCCGTACCAGGTGTATTGCGCTCAAAACGGGACAGAAGCTCTGACGCAATTAGACACCGTGACGCCTCAACTATTCCTCGTAGATTATCATCTACCGGGAATGAACGGGATTGAACTCGCTCAACAGATTCAGCACATTGCGGGTTATGAGCAAATACCAATTTTGCTCTTGAGTGCGGACTTGCCACCTGCATACTATAACAACTACCACGTTACCCAGGTAAAGAAGCCTTTTGATCTGGATGAGTTGCTGAACCTGGTAACAACATTACTGAGATGAGCAAAACTTCGAGTCAACTTTTTTCGACAGCAAGACGTGTAGTACAGAAGGAAGACCAGAAGTGGTATGCATCCATGTCCCTATCTGTTCCTAATTGTAGTGTGTTATAGCATGCATACGACCATCCCTCGGAGGAGTATATGAAGCACGACGAGTTTATCGGGCAGGTTCAGCATCGTGCTCGCCTAAGTTCTCGCGGTGATGCTAAACGGGCTAGCTGGGCCACGCTACAAACGCTTGGTGAACGTCTCGCAGCTTCCGCCTCAATTTGCTCAGCATGCTCTATCAGGATTTGCGGGGCTGGGCGATCCTTTCTCCATCGATGAATTTTTCTTGCGCGTGCGTCATGGTCCGTGAAGGGGTAGATATGCCACAAGCAATCTATCACGTGCGAGCTACCATCGGGGTTTTGCAGGAGGCCCTATCAAAAGGTGAAACCTTCGATATTCGCGCGCAACTACCTGCTGAGTACAATCGTCTTTTTGAAACAGGAAACGGCGCACAGGCGTAAGAATGGCACGAACCACTTTATGGTCGCTAGTCCATTGCTTTGACCAGAAACAAGGAATGTGTACAGAAAAGAAAGGAGTAGCGTAGCACGCATTTTACTGGTAAGAGAACAGGGGCGATTGCTACGCGACAAAATGAATGAAAGCTATCGTTTTTCATGGTATCGGTGATATCCGGCTCGACGACGTGCCTGAGCCAAAGATCGAGCAGCCAACGGACGCTATTGTGCGCATTACTGCCAGCGCAATTTGTGGTACGGATCTGCATATGGTACGAGGCACGTTCACCGGCATGGTTCCCGGCACGATCCTCGGACATGAGGGGGTGGGTGTTGTTGAAGCGCTAGGACCTGATGTGCGTAACCTCAATGTTGGCGACCGCGTCGTCATTGCTTCGACGATTGCCTGCGGATACTGCTCGTATTGCCGAGCGGGCTATTATTCGCAATGTGACGTAGCCAATCCGAATGGTCCCCAGGCAGGTACGGCCTTCTTTGGCGGCCCAAAGGAGACCGGGTCGTTCAACGGCTTACAGGCAGAGAAGGCGCGTATTCCTTTCGCCAACGTTGGGCTGATCAAGCTTCCCGACGAAGTGAGCAATGATGAAGCAATTGCGCTCTCCGACATCTTCCCTGCAGGCTACCAAGCGGCCGACATGGCCAACATTAAACCCGGTCATACGGTCGTCATCTTCGGCTGTGGTCCGGTGGGGCAGTTTGCCATCGTCAGCGCGAAGCTAATGGATGCTGGCCGTATCTTCGCCGTCGATACCGTACCCGACCGGCTGGCAATGGCGCGTGCGCAAGGGGCTGAGGTGATTGATTATAACGCGGAAGATCCGGTAGAAGTCGTCAAACGGCTCACAGGAGGCATTGGGACCGATTGCGTCATCGATGCTGTTGGCGTCGATGCCAACCATGCACACAGTGGACCGGCAGCCCAAAAAGCGCAACAGCAGGCAGCAAGCTTCCAACAAGAACTCCAACAGATCGCGCCACAGACCAATCCGCAGAACGGGAATTGGCATCCCGGCGATGGACCTTCCCAGGTATCCCAATGGACGGTAGAGTGCATCGCGAAGGCGGGTACCATTTCTATCATCGGCGTCTACCCACCAACGGCGAAGAACTTCCCAATTGGCATGGCGATGAACAAAAATCTGCGGCTGAATATGGGCAATTGCAACCACCGTAAGTACATTCCTACCCTGGTCGATCTGGTGCAAAGTAACATAGTGGAACCACTTGGCCTGATTACGCAGACAACGACCGCACGTCAAGCACTCGACGCCTACAGAGCATTCGACAAACGTGAGTCCGGCTGGGAGAAAGTGGAACTGGTACCAATGGCGTAAGCAGTACTGTTACCCTGACCAACATGGTCCTTGCTATGGTGTCACGCGAATAGTATGCTCTGTGATGGAAAGTAGTGTTTTCCATCACAGAGCATACTATTCGCATTTTTGAGCAAGTATCGGCAGACAATGATTATAACAATCAATGGTATCACTTTCTACACGTATTCCACAGCTTTGCCCACTTCAAATAGTCCTAAAAACGGACCTTGCTTGTTGACGTTTTCACCCTTTATCCATTACAATCGGCTGGTATAAATTTTTAAGTGGGAGGGATGAACCATGCTCGATTATAATGCTGCTGCAACATCATTGATTGGACCACTCTTGATTATTCTCCTGGTGGTCTGGATAGCTTTCGAACTGAGCCACGGGAAGTGGAAATGCCCCCATCCTCATTGCTCATTTGAGACATGGAGCGAGGTTGAGGCGCTAGGGCACCAGGCAGATCATGCACGGCATAAACCTGTGCAGGAGCCATAAATCGGCGCATCCGCATTATCAATAACATCACCAACAGGAATCGCAGCACCGGCTGTTTAAGAAAGGAGGCAAGATGGTGCCTATTCAACGTATAGATTGGCAGGTGCTGCTTATTGGTGGGCCATCAGGCGTCGGGAAAACAGTGGTTGCGCAACATATCGGGCTGCATTATGGAATTCCCTGGATGCAGATTGATGATCTACGCTTAGCGTTGACGCGTAGCCAGGTAACGCTTCCTGAGCACAATGAGGCCCTATATTTCTTTGAAGCCCCGGAAGCATGGCAACAATCGTCAGAACAATTCTGTAACGCATTGATCGAGTTGGGACAGGTGATGTCGCCTGCAATTGAGATCGTCGTTGAGAATCACGTCGATACGCATGCACCAATTATTATTGAGGGCGATGCTATTCAGCCAGCATTCTTCACCAGATCCATAATGCGTAATTTGCGCACGCGTGGGTTGGTGCGTGTTGTTTTTCTTGTTGAGCCAGATGAAAAGACACTACTCAAAAATATGCAGGCGCGCGGCCGTGGAATAGAGGAGAATGCTGAGCATGAGCAGATTATGGAGGCACACGCCAAATGGTTATATGGTCGATGGTTAGCTGAGGAAGCTCGGCAGCAACAATTGGCAGTGCTAGAGCCTCGTCCCTGGCCAACGCTTGTCGAGCGCATCATTGCAGCGATATAAAGCTATGCTTGATGAAGCATTTTATGACGTTGTGCTTGCTGAGGTACGTACGTATGTGCTGGCGCTGTTGTCCGATGCGCGGCACAGTATGCACAAACTACCTGCAACGTCGCGTGGTGCGAACCCCTGGTTACGCAAGCATGCTGGCTGCAAATGGGATGGTTGCAGTAAATGCAGGTTTGTACATTCCACCATTGAAGTTCCTTATGACATTGTGCACAGGTGGTACGATGAGATACTTTCATGATCGGTCACTCTTTCTCAACAGCAAACGGGACATAGTACTATGAACATTGGCAATGAATATTAGGCAATGCTTATATCCTACCTTGCTAATCAGATATTAGCACAACCTAACCTGCGTAGTCAAGGGACAAAAATTTTTAGGCACAAGTGTAGTTTTTGTAGTTCCAAGTGCAGTTCGTAAAAGTGCCCCTCAAACCGCCTCTAGCGCCGCTTTATAAAAGTGTAGTTTTTGTAGTGGTGTAGTTCGGGTCTCCCCTCCCTTCGCTAGATGAACGGTCGAAAAAACCTGCACGTCACGTTAGATATTTAGGAGTAGGGAAAGCACAAACGAGAGAGATATGTCGCGATGCAACATGCATATAACAGAGGAGGTAGCAATCAATGCATCCAGTCCCAGAACCCATGGAGCACCAACAACGGATAGAGCTTGCCCAGATGATTGCCCAACGGCTGATCGTGCGGCATGGGAAATTGGTGAAGGCAATAGGTCTCTATGGTTCTTTGGCACGCAATGAAGATGGCCCTTACTCAGATGTTGAAATGTTTTGCGTGCTAAGAGAGCCAGGGGAAACGCGCAATTACGAGTGGTGCACTGGCCCCTGGAAAGCGGAAGTGAATGTGATCGATGAAGCATCTCTGCGCCAGGAGGCGTCTCAAGTTGGTGGCCGCTGGGCACTTACTCACGGTGCCTTCATGCACGTTCTCCCACTCACAGACCCGGAGAACTATTTTGATGAACTAAGAGAATTAGTGCTGTCTCATCCCTCCGACTGCTTCCGTGAGGTGATTGAAGAGGTGCTTATTGGAGATATCTATGAACTTATTGGAAAGATACGAAATGCTCATGTGAAAAGGCAAGATCAAGCACTTGCAGTACTCGCTGTCGAACTCACGCACCGAACAGCGTACGCACTTGGATTAGAGCATCGCCATCTATATAGGACAAGCAGTTCTGTGCTTGATGAGGCGATTGCGTTACCACATCCTCCTGAAGGTTTTCATACTCTCGCTCGGATGGTGATGACCGGTAACCTACAACATGCGGCAACAATTGTCTCAGTGGGCGACATGCTGTGGTTGGGCCTTGTGCATTGAGCAGAAGAGCGAAGTTACACTCTCGTGACTTCCCAGGAGATCCCTTTTTGAGTTTATGCGTCAATACTACATTATTAGAGGAACAATAAAGGTTGTTCTCGTTGATGTAGTACGTAGTAGAGTACGAGAGGGTGATCACCCTCTCGTACTCTACTACTGGAAACATGTCTTCAGTCAGATACCCCCTGCG
Organism: Ktedonobacteraceae bacterium; assembly: GCA_036272735.1. Lineage (GTDB taxonomy): Bacteria > Chloroflexota > Ktedonobacteria > Ktedonobacterales > Ktedonobacteraceae > DATAYF01. Next base: position 1,089 of record DATAYF010000162.1, on the reverse strand, counting down.
TGAACGCAGGGGCTTGTATCTGGCCTCGGCCGCAGCTCTGGTCTCCCTTGCGGAATGCCAGCTTTGGTTTCGCTGACCGATACAGCAGGGCGTTCTGACAACATACCCGTCCGCACCCAGCACGGCCTCGCGAGGAGCGTTATCCCTCGACCGAGAACGTTTTCCCCCCTCGCGGTTTCTCGATGGGAACCCGACCGTTCTGTTGGAAAGGTCCCGTGGAATGAAGTAGGCGGCCAGCGAGGTACCGTTACATTCTGAGCAGCAATCAAATGCAACTCAATCCAGGCTTGCACCAACGTGCTAGGGATACCCCTTTCACGTGGTATTCAAGCACGGCCCTTTTCCAACCGCCACTTCCCGAACCGGACAGGCCAGTTTCCCGGCATCCGGCTCTCCCGGCCTGGGACTTCGTCTGCCCTGACTGCTTCTCCCCTTACGGTTCGCGCCCTGCGGCACACCATCGCGGACGTTCCCACCGCCCTGCGGCCCTTCACCCTGTCCTGGGCGTTACCCGAGGCATTCGGCTACTACGACCACTCTGCCACCATGAGGGTCATCCCCTGGTAGGTGGTCCCGAAGTTCCCACAGAGTCCTGGTCCGTACTTCGGTATCCGTTAGGTGGTTCCCCTGCCCATTGCCGGCGCCTATGGAGAGGGTATTTCGCCTGAAAATAGACTGCTAATGCTGAGATACAATCCAGGCGTAGCCCATTTTCATCCGCCTCCCTGTCCGCCACGGACATCGCGCTTACCAACCTTTCGCCCCTGGGTTGGTAACTCCATACACCGCTTCTCACCATCCCTTCGCGGGGGACAGACGACAAGACCGGCTCACCTTGGTTCGACGCTCAGTCTATCCATAGACGGCCTAGTAGCACAGCGTCTTGAGAACGGATGGGATCTCTCACTGTCCCTTTGACCATCATGCCCCTGTCCCCTGGAACCTTTCGGCCCAAGGTGAGACGGCACTGTAGTCACCTCTACCCTAGTGACGTTGGACTCCCCCAACAAGGACCTTGTAAGCACATCGGCGCACGGCGCACCGTCTCTCTCTGGTGAACCAGAGTGCCTGAGCCTCCACTTTTATGGT
>DATAYF010000161.1:0-9249 GCA_036272735.1 Ktedonobacteraceae bacterium | reverse complement strand
CTCCAGGCAAGCCAGATGGAAGTTGTTTAGATTGGACTGAAATGTGTCCAAGATTTTGGCACCAGTACATGGCGTACTCGTAGGGAGAGTGGGAAAGGAACAAGTGAGCTGAGTGCAATTTCATTAAGAGGGACATGGTTTAGGAGTATGCCTCATAAGAAGATTAATGAGACACCCCTACTATAAACTATTTGTCATAGCAATGCAATATTTGTCAAAAAAATCAGAGAAATAGTAAAGTATCTTTCTGACTCTGAGGATCGGTCATAGCCTCAATCATTACCATCGCAAATGATCCCTCTTCATTATTTTTTGAAAAGCCCTGTGTTCCCAGGGACATATTTGTGTTAGCTGGCAACGTTGACACTCTCTTTTCGGTACAGGTACAATAGGATAGCCTGGAGGAACGCTGTTGTTTCTCTGTATTCTCCACGTCCTACCATCATAAAAGACGAGGCAATTGTACAATGAAGATTTTTGTGTGTATAAAACAAGTACCTGATCCCAATACCACGGTCAGCCAACTTGATCCCACGACCAAGCATCTTGTGCGTAGTGGAGTTTCGCTTGTGCTTGACCCAGGTGATGAGAGCACTATTTCAGCGGCCATCAAGCTGCGCGACACACTAGGCAGCAGTGAAGTGGTCGCGCTCAGCATGGGTCCGGCATCCGCGCAAGAGGGCATGCGTCGCGCCTTAGCCATGGGTGCAGATCGTGCCATCCTGGTCACTGATCCGGCGCTGTCTGGTTCCGATGCGATTGCCACGGCACGCGTGTTGTCCGCAGTCGTCAAAAAAGAGGGCGCAGATCTGGTTTTCTGCTCGACGGAGAGCACCGACGGTTACACTGGCATGGTGCCCGGCGGCATTGCAGAATTTTTGGGCATACCCCAGTTGACCTTCGCGCGTGAAATTACCGTCGAAGGCTCCAAAGCCGTCATCAAACGCGTCATCCCCACCGGCTATAAGACCGTTGAAGCGTCGCTTCCGGCTGTCGTAACCGTTGCTAGCGGCTCCTACGAGGCCATCTACCCCACCATGAAGGGTATTATGACCGCGAAGAAGAAGCCCTTCAACCAATTCACGTTGGCGGACCTGGGCATCGACTCCGCGCTGGTCGGCGATGCAGGCGCACGCGAACAGGTAATCGTGGTTGGCAAGGCTGAGGCACGCGCCGCCGGACAAATTGTGAAGGACGATGGCAACGCGGCGCAGCAGATTGCCGACTTCTTGCAGCGTTACCAGTTACTTTAGGAGGGATGAGCATGTCAAAAACTATCTGGGTGGTCGTCGAAGTAGAAAACGGTGCTGCCGCACGCTCATCGCTAGAAGTGCTGGGTAAGGCCGCCAAATTAGGGCGCGCTGAGGCTATCGTATTAGGAGCCGCAGCCGCAGAGGTTGCGCCGACATTGGGCGAGTATGGTGCGGAAAAAGTGTATATACACGCCGACGCCGCCTATGACGAATACTTAACGTTGCCCGCCGTCGAGACGCTGAGCAACCTGCTCAAACAGCAGCAACCCGATCTTTTGCTGATGGCAACAACATACGAATTGCGCGATATTGCGGCTCGTTTGAATATCCGCAACAACATGGGCCTGATTACCGATGCGACCGACCTGGCATTCGAGGCCGACGGCAAATTGCAAGTCACTGTACCATGGGGTGGAGAAACGGTGGTCACAGCAACCCATCCACAGCAGGGTACCGGCATTGTGCTCACACGGCCCAAGGCTTTTGCCGTTGAACGCTACGCAGATCGAACGGCCGAGGTCGAGCAAATCCAGGCCACAATCAGCGGCGAAACAAAGACCATCAAGGTGCTGGAAACGGTCGAAGTGAAAAGCGAGGGGCCAGCACTGGAAGATGCCAGCGTGATCGTCAGCGGTGGACGTGGACTAGGCAAAGCTGAAAATTATCACTACGTCGAAGAACTCGCGGCCGTGCTCGGTGGCGCTCCTGGCGCGACACGCGCGATTGTTGACGCGGGTTGGCTCCCATACAGCTATCAGGTTGGTCAGACTGGAAAAACGGTGAAGCCGACGCTATACGTGGCCGCCGGTATCAGTGGGGCAATTCAGCACCTTGCCGGTATGAAAGGGTCGAAGTACATCGTTGCCATCAATAAGGATGAGAATGCGCCAATCTTCTCAGTTGCCGATCTTGGTATTATAGGCGATGCGTTGACCATCCTGCCCAAACTCGCGGATGAAGTGAAGCAGCGCAAAGCTTGAGTTAGCTTTGCGCGATGATGCTAACCTGTGGTTAGCATCATCGCGCAAACGAAAGGGATTGGGTGCACGGCGTTGCGCCCGTAACCAATGGAGGTATCTATGACGCCCCCTGTCATCTCACCAACCGGGGGATGGATTGGCACCGTTATCTTTGTGCTGGTCTTTATCGCAGCCCTGGCACTCTTTGGTGTGCGCACCGGCAGACTCGTTACGTTGCTGGTCAAAGCACAACCGGAAGATCGAACCGACCATACCGGTGAGCGCATTGGCGCATTTTTCAAGGTCGTCCTGGGGCAGAGCGGCGTGTTACGCGATCCCATCCCCGGCATTGCCCACTTTTTCACCTTCTGGGGCTTTATTCTGATCCAGTTTGGTCTGCTTAATCTGATACTTGGAGCCTTTAACGGGTCATTTCCCCTGCTGGGCGACAATCGTATTTTTGCAACCATTCTCGATATCTTCGTCGTCCTGGTCGCGCTGGCGTTGATTGTCTTCGCCATTCGTCGCGGCATTGTACGCCCCAAGCAGCTTAATAGCTCATTGCATGGTCCCTGGGACGGCTTTATCATCCTGGGTCTCATTCTCCTGGTCTTAGTAACGCTGGCCCTGGTCGAAGGCTTTGAATATGCCGCCAGCGCTGGCCTGGCCTGGACACCTATCGGTATGATTCTTGGCCCACTGTTCAGCGGCATAGGCCGCTCGGCGGATGTCGTCTTGTATCGCGTCTTCTGGTGGGCACATATTCTGACGGTACTTGGCTTCCTGATCTACCTGCCGCGTTCCAAACACCTGCACCTGATGGCGACACCGTTTAACGTCTACCTCAAGAGCTACAAACCCAAAGGGGAACTCCCCCTGATCGAGAACCTTGAGGATCGCGAGGACTACGGCGTCTCCAAAGTGGAGCAATTCACCTGGAAACAACTGCTGGATGGCTATGCCTGCACCGAATGTGGTCGCTGTAATACCGTCTGTCCGGCATCCAACACTGGCAAACCACTCTTCCCCAAAGAAATTATCCTGGGAGCGAAAGAGGCGCTGTTTGTACGCAGCAACGAGATTTTGGGAGAGAATTCGCTTTACAATAAGCTAGGAGTCGCTGGCATTCGTGCCGACAAGACCAAAGAAGAGAAAGAGGCACACCACGAGCCAATGGTGGGCGGCATTATCTCGAAAGACGCGCTATGGGCTTGCACAACGTGCATGGCATGCATGGAGATCTGCCCGGTCTCGATTGAGCATGTGCCGAAAATTGTGGATATGCGTCGTTCGCTGGTGATGGAAGAAAGCGATTTTCCGCAGGAAGTGACCTCGCTATTCAATAATATCGAGCGCAACGGCAACCCCTGGGAGATCAATAACGATACACGAGCCGCGTGGGCCGCCGATCTCGGTGTACCACTGCTGGCGGAAAATCTCGATGCCGACGTACTCTACTGGGTTGGTTGTATGGGTTCGTTTGATCGGCGCAACCAGCAAGTTGCCACCTCGGTTGCCAAGGTGCTACAGGCTGCACACGTCAATTTCGCTATTCTCGGACCCGAAGAATCGTGCACGGGCGACCCGGCGCGGCGCATCGGCAACGAATACCTCTGGCAGATGCAGGCACAGCAGAATATCGAGACACTCGATGGCTACGGCTTCAGTACCACGAAGCAGAATGGCAAAGAGGCAGCCGAGGCTGGAGAACACAATGGTTCAACAGCGGTCGCGACCAAGCATCGCACCATCATTACCGCGTGTCCACACTGTTTCAATACGATGAAGAACGAGTATCCGCAACTGGGCGGCACGTACGAGGTTGTGCACCATAGTGAGTTCATCGATGGGCTGCTACAAGACAAGAAGCTCGACCTGCCCAGCGGCTTCGACAAGCGCAAGCTGACGTATCACGACCCCTGCTATGTGGGACGCTACAACGACGTTTACGACGAGCCGCGTCGCGTGCTCAACGTGATTAATAGTAACGGCGTGACCGAGATGCAGCGCAACCGCAACAAGAGCTTCTGTTGCGGTGGTGGTGGCGGACGCGTGTGGATGGAAGAGAAGATCGGCAAACGCGTCAACCAGACGCGCGTCAACCAGGCATTGGAGACCAACGCAGAGGTGCTGGCGGCTGCCTGCCCCTTCTGCATCACGATGTTCGAAGATGGCGTCAAAGGTGTGGAGGCGGAGGAGAAGATGCAGGTAGAAGACATCTCCGAGATCATCGCGCGCGCCATTGAAACCAAACAGCCAATAGGCGACTAGCTGCCCCAAAGGAGGTAGTCACAGCGCAATGTTGTGACTACCTCCTTTTTGGATTTTGGCCTACACTTCCTACACTTGTCACCGAACATTGCAACACCTCATTTGGAGGCAACCCACACTGAGTACCTACAAGAGACGAGGCATTGCGGCAAAAATCATAGGGAGATGGGGCGCAAACTATGTTAGAATAGAGCGCAGGACCTGAGAACCACCTTGTGGGAAACAATCACACACGATATAGAGGTAGGGACAGAAAAAAGATGGGCTCAATTGGCTTTGCAATCGCAATCACCCTGGCTTTAATGATTGCCAACGGCTTCTTCGCGGCAGCCGAAATTGCGATCGTCTCCGCACGCCATAGCCGCTTGCAACAGCAGATCAACGAGGGAAAGAAAGGCGCACAACAGGCACTCAACCTGGCAAGAAACTCGGATCGCTTTTTGGCTACCGTCCAAATAGGCATGACCTTAATCAACACGTTGGCGGCAGCGTTTAGTGGTGCCAGCTTGAGCGCACCGTTAGCAAATGCAATCAAGCCAATTTCCTGGTTAGCACCTTATGCCACCACATTATCGCTCGCTATCGTTGTTATCCTGGTCACCTATTTTGAACTGATTATTGGGGAACTGGTACCAAAACGCCTGGCACTGCAATCAGCGGAAAACGTGGCGGCGAATGCTGCACCGTTTATGACGGCGCTGGCACGCGTCGCGGCCCCACTCGTTACCTTTCTCAATGGATCAGTCAATGTTGTTTTGAGCCTGTTGGGACGCCGACAAGCACGCAAGGAACGAGTGACGGAAGAGGATATTGTCTATTTGACGCACCAGGGCATCGTCAGTGGAACAGTAGAAAAGGGCGAAGAGGAACTGATTAGCCGGGTCTTCCGCTTCACCGACCGCAATGTTAGCGACGTGATGAAGCCACGTACCGAGATGGTTGCCGTTGAGGTGGGCACGCCACGTTCGCAGGTCACGCAAACGTTTCTCGCGTCGGGCTACACACGCATTCCACTCTATCAGAATTCGCTTGACAATATCGTTGGTGTGCTTTACGCGAAAGACCTACTGAAAGCGCACCCAGAGGATGATGAGAACGTCGACCTGCTCAAACTGGCGCGACCACCATTTTTTGTGCCAGAGTATCAGCACGTCGATGCTTTACTGGCAACCTTTAGGCGCAGGGGTATTCACTTAGCCATTGCCATCGACGAGTACAGCCAGGTCGTCGGCCTGATTACTCTTGAAGACGTGCTCGAAGAGTTAGTAGGCGAAATACAAGATGAATACGATATGCCAGAAGATAAAGCGATTGTCCAACGCGAAGATGGGAGTTGGCTGGTCGATGGGATGCTAGACCGCGAAACAGTTCAAGAGAAGATCGGTTTGCAGCCGCCCGACGAAGATGATGATTACCACACGCTGGCAGGCATGATTTTGAATTATTTGGGGCGTATTCCAACTGTGGGAGATACCGTGACCATCGATGGCTTTGTTTTAGAGGTTGTCGATATGGATGGGCGCAGGATTGATCGCGTGCTGATTCGCCCTAAGAAATAATCTGTAAAAGGGTATCCTTCTACAGATCATCCATCCTGTCGAAGACAATATTGATGAGTATCAACTGAGCCGACGGCTTAGTTGATACTCATCAATATATAGCATCGGAGACCATGCAAGGATATCGATGCTATTTACAAACCATCAAGCATACTCCAGGGCGGCGATAGCGGCTGCAATATCGGCGTCCTGGTAGGTAACGTATTTTTTGACGGCTAGCGCCTGTCGTCTTCCCTGCTCATCAGCCGAGTTCAATTCTTGTAGGAGAAATTGCTTATATATGCGTAAAAAGTGATTCTCGAAGCCCAAGGTTCGTTGACAAATAGCACGCAAGCGGGCACGTTCAGCAGGGTCAGTTGGAATGAGATAGTTCCAGCGTCCTCTACACAGGTAGTAGATATCCTCTAAAAGCATGGTCCACTCGTCGCCGATATATGTCCTATAGAGCTTATGGCAGTCGCGTTTGCGCGAGACATATTGTCCCTTTTGAAAAGCAAGGATAGCAGTCGCGGACCAGCCAACCAGGCGAATAAGATCGCGCGTACAGTTGACCTCGCGTCCATCGGGGAGACAAATGGTACGCCGATCATAGCCATAAAACTCGCCAGATGGGTCGGGATACGACAGAGTATAGGTGAGGATAGGCGAACGATGGCAGAGATGCACTGTGCGCCAGAGGGACGAATGCATACGATCTCGCGTCCATTCTGGCAACGAGATCAGGGGAAGTTGAGCGCGCATATCCTCACCATACACTAACAAACTACTCAATTTGAGCGTAGGCCAGATGCCTCCCTGCAAGGTAGCCTCGTCAGCAACATCAATATCGAGTTCAAGTGTGCTTGCTTTAGCGCAATCGTCAGCCAGTGCTTCAGCTTTGGCCTGCTCCCCCGCGAGAAAACGTGCGCGAAAAACGAGGAGCAGATCTATATCGGAGGTAGCCACGCCGCTTTTATCAGCGTAACTCCCCTCGACAAAACAACTGCATACGCGTCCTGGAAACGCCTCCTCAAAGCTTACAATCACCTGCTTGAGCAGACCATCAACAGCGTCATTTGCGGTACTATTCACGAGTAGCAGGTTTTGCATGAAGCTCACTTTCCATGTGTAGCAGCATCCTCTTCCCATGGAGAAACCTCAAACGTGTTTTCGCAGGCTATACGAACAGCATATAGCTGATCGAAGCCTTCACTATAAGCAGGACGAACAAGCTTTTTGAGAGTCGTAAAAATGGCGATATCAGGAACTTTTTCGCGGCCCTCACGCTGCTTATTGCGTTCAAGGCATTGCTTGAGCGACGACTCAAAATAATAGCCGCTCACCGTCGCGCCAAACTGATGAGCAAGCTGGATCAGTTCGGCCCGATCCTCTCTGGTGGGATTGGTATTGTCGACGATAACAGAGCGCCCTGCTTGCAACGCTTCTGTAATCATCTGCGTCTGGTGGCGCGCAGGGCGCTTGTTGTTGCGCATCAGATCTTTACTAACCAGGGTATGGGTCGCGGAGAAGTAAGCACGATAAAAGGTGCTTTTGCCCGACGCTTGTAGACCTATAAGGATGATGAGATCCATGCTTCATCACACGTGTGCTAAAGCTGCTCGTTGAGCAGGGCACGGGCGATAACCAGGCGCTGGATCTGGTTGGTACCCTCGTAAATCTGCGTGATCTTGGCATCGCGCATCATACGCTCGGCAGGATATTCCTTCATGTACCCATAGCCGCCCAGTACTTGAATAGCATCGTTGGTCACATCCATCGCGGCATCGGAGGCCAGCATTTTCGCCATTGCCGAATATTTAGAGAAGTTCTTCTCGCCACGGTCGATCATTTCCGCCACGTTGTACACCATCAAGCGTCCAGCTTCTACTTTCGTCGCCATGTCCGCGAGCATAAATTGGATGCCCTGGTTTTCGGCGATGGGCTTATCGAACTGCACGCGCTGTTTCGCGTACCCCACTGCCAGGTCCAAGGCGCCTTGAGCAATGCCAACCGCTTGCGCACCAATGCCGGGGCGAGTGCGATCCAGCGTCATCATAGCGATTTTGAAACCATCACCCTCGCGCCCCAGTAAATTTTCGGCGGGCACTTCACAATCGCTAAAAATAAGCTCTGCGGTTTGTGAGCCTTTGATGCCCATTTTGTCTTCGATGCGACCAACGGAGAAGCCGGGGAAATCTTTGTCGACAATAAACGCGCTAATACCACGCGTACCCTTGTGCGGATCAGTCATGGCAAAGACGGAGGTGATCTGCGCCAGGCCACCGTTCGTAATGAAGCGCTTGGCGCCATTGAGGATATATTTGTCACCCTGGCGCACAGCAACCGTGCGCATAGCAGCGGCGTCGGAGCCAGATCCAGCCTCGGTCAGTCCAAAGGCTGCTAGCCACTCGCCACTTGCCAGGCGGGGAAAATATTTACGCTTTTGCTCGTCGGTACCGGCCAGCGTGATCGGCAGGGTTCCAAGCTGCTGCACGGCCAGCAAGAGGCTGGTTGTGGCACAACAGCGTGCCAACTCTTCTATTGCCATCACGGTTGCCAGCTCGCTCGCGCCAACGCCGCCATATTCCACAGGGAACGGCATCGCCAGGATATCTTGCTGCGCCAGTAGCTCTTTGAGGTCCCACGGAAACGCGCCCGTGTGATCGATCTCAGCGGCGCGTGGTGCTACCCGTTCCTGGGCCAGTTCGCGAATAGCCGCGATCAAATCTTTTTCATCATCGATAATATGCGACACAGCCATCATTTCACTCCTTTGTCTTACCTGTTATGATCACGCAACGTTACAGGAGAGTATATCACCAGGGTGGTTGTGTACGCTAGATTGCGAGCTAACAAGGTTGTAGTTTTCAGGAATAAAAAGTGCTGCAAATTGGCCGTATTAGATGTATATCATCACAACAATAAGAGGGATAACGAATAGTCAGATACCCCATGCGTGAACGCAGGAGCTTGTATCTGGCCTCGGCCGCAGCTCTGGTCTCCCGTGCGCAATGCCCGCTTTGGTTTCACTGACCGATACAGCAGGGCGTTCTGACAACATGCCCGTCCGCACCCAGCACGGCCTCGCGAGGAGCGTGATCCCTCGACCGAGAACGTTTTCCCCCATCGCGGTTTCTCGATGGGAACCCGACCGTTCTGTTGGAAAGGTCCCGTGGAGGCGAACCGTCTCTCTCTGGTGAACCAGAGTGCCTGAGCCTCCACTTTTAT
>DATAYF010000160.1:0-3785 GCA_036272735.1 Ktedonobacteraceae bacterium | reverse complement strand
GCGGTTCGTTGCAGGGAGAACTGTCAGCTTTTTGCTTGGATGCTTGTTTCTCTTTTGCCTGATCGTTCGCTTTCTGGGCACCTCACTGACCAGATCCTCGTCTGACCCAGCTCACGAGCCCTACTTGTATGCTTGTTTTCCAGCCTGTATGTTTGCTTTCTCCGATGTCAGGTACGCTGCCTGCTGCCAAAGTTGGAAAACAATACAGTTGTGGATGATGACGATGATCTCGACGACCTGGACGGTGAACACCCGTTTTGAGCGGGCCAGCATGCGGTGATGAGAAGAAAACGGCCCTTGTGATGAGGCTATTGAATAAGAACAGGAGCCTCATCTGTTTTACGGTGAACGTGTACGATGCTCGTTTCACATGAGCAACGATCTCAACGGTTCTAACGAGCCTTTATCGTACCGACGATAGTAACTACTCAGGTATGGTCTGGGACGTTGAGGCTTCAGAAAAGAGCCAACCTGAGTGGTTACCCAGTGCGTTGAAACTGTGTGCCGCCTGCAAAAAGCCTTGACGGCATGTTTCATTGTATGGTAGATTGAACGAGCACTTTAAGAACAAGTGCCAGACGCTGTTATTTTTCAGTTTCTTTTGAAAGAGGACCATAGTAATGGCATTCAGAACCGCCAAACCGGGCAATTGCAGCATCCTGTGCGGACCGCACTCAGTCGCCCAGGGTCGGATTCTGTCCTTTTTCAGGAAAGATCTGAGGAAAAGCACAGCACCAGGTCAATAGCAAACGGCTTTATCCTCACAACCATAGGCCATGGGCGAGCAAAAATAGGCGCTCATGGCTTTGTTGTTTGTTTTTTCCTCTGTTCCTTGAGAAAAACTGACCAGCAGCTATGAGCGTTCGCGTGCAGCTCGCTCATGGCCATTTTGTGCGCAACCGCTTGCTCAGTTTTTCACACCAAGGAAGGATGCTCTCATGACCATCACTCGCCATCCCTTTTGCGACGAGGCCACCATGCCTCGCCTTCTTGACCTTGTACGCGCCATGCCCGTAATTTGCCGCCACGTGATCGATCTGCCCTGGCGGCTCGCTTCCCCAGCCATCCACGAAGGACGCGATGCCTCCTTCTGGGAGGATGCCAATGGGCAGATGGTTGGTTTTGCGGCCTGGCAATACTATTGGGCCGTACTCGACTTCTTCATTTTGCCTGGTCCCTCGAAGCCGGAAGTTGAAACGGCGATTTTCGCCTGGGCGGAGGAACGGATGCACGAGCGCGACGAAGAGCGCGGGAAACCGTTGCCTTACTGGGTAGATTTCCGCGATGATGATCACACACGGCATCAACTGGTGGAGGCGCATGGCTTTTTGCTCGATGAAGAGGATTGTTATGTCTTATTCCAGCATACGCTCGGTGATCTACCTCCACTTCCCCCGTTGTCGGATGGTTTCACACTGCGCACTCTGGCGGGCGAACATGAGACGGCTGCGTACTCGGAGCTCCATCGCGCAGCCTTCGAGAGCACCTCAATGACGCCAGAGTGGCGCGCTCGTACACTCCGCATGCCTCAGTATCGGCCCGAACTGGACCTCGTGATCACCGCGCCTGATGGCGAGCTTGCTGCCTTCTGTGTGGGCTGGTTCGAGCCTTTGCGCAATATTGCGCAAATTGAGCCAATTGGTGTGCATCCACGTTTCCAGCGGCGCGGCCTTGGTCGCGTGCTCCTGTTGGAAATGCTCCACCGCTTCCGAGCGCACGGAGTGAACAGCGTGTTCATTGAACCATTTGTCGATAACACTGCCATTCACCGTGCCTGCGAGTCGGTTGGCTTTGAGTGGACGCACACCATCCGTCGCAGAGGAAAATGGGTGAATCAACCTGTCTGATTTTCCTGTAGCTTAGGTACCCGGTTCCCAAGCGACAGAAAAAGGAGAACCGTCAAAGACAGCCGCCAGGGCGGCTAGCATGGAACGTCCCTGCTTGCGCATGGTGGAGAGATAACTGCGGATGATACAAAAGGCTGTTGCCCCTTGCTCACTGCGAAAGGTGCCAGAAATCTTTTGCTGTACCTTGATCATCCGCAGGTCTCGTTCGGCCAGATTGTTGGTAAAGGGGACAGACAAATCGTCAAGAAAGGCGAGTACCTGTTCGGCTCGTGTGAGCAGGGCATCCAGGAGGTTTTTCGCGGCACCTTGCTTGGGGCGTCCCACTTTTTTGGGCAGCATCCCACTGCCAGGAGGAGCCAGAGCCAGATGAGTGGAAAATCCCTGCTGGAGCAGCTCAAAATACCGGAGCACCAGGCCATCTCTCTGGGCTTTGGGAACGGCTTTGACCCCGTGCGCACGCCAGAAGTCGGCGGCCTCTTTCATCTGCAGGAAATGTTCAAACATGGCCTGAGCCCAGAGCTGCTTCTCGTGCTCTGCTACAAACAAGCAGTCCCGTAAGAGATGCGCGCCACATACACTGTGTATGCACAGATAGCGATCGTAGCTATGCCAACGATCATGCATAGCTCGCCCCTGATACTGCGGCAACACCCCGATGACATCCATGGCCTCCTGTCCGCGTTTGCGATGCCAGCTATACACGGTCAACCATTTGGTCGCGCTCACGTGCATCCAATGCAAGAGGCCTTTGATCCTGACGCCCGTTTCATCGACATGATTCAGCCGGCTGGCCAAAAGTCTCCATTTGAGAACCTGCATCGTGGGTTCCAATATCCTGGCTGCTTCGGCAAGCCACCTGGCCAGCGTCCCTTCCGAGAGGGTGCACCCCCACAGATCGGCACTCAGTTCACAGATGCGCTCCATGGGTAGCAACTGAAACTGCGACAAATAGACCGCCACAGCTCGCAGTCGTGAGCCATATTGGACCGGGGCGTCCACGCCTTTGGGGAACCTTGCCACCGTCAGATGCCCACAGGTCGGGCAACCAATGGTTTCGACTCGATGCTCGGTCACCTGCATGCGCACCGCTGGCAACTCATGGATTTGTCGGCGTTCGGTCGTCCGTCCGGCAATCTCCTGCAACTCGCGGTGGCAGGCTTCGCAGTGGCTCGGCCGATGCGTGATCACCTGGTCAGGCACTGCCACGGGCTGCAAGGTGTGTCCGGGGTGCCCTGGTTGTCCTCCCTTGGACTTCTCACTCTTTGGCCGCGGCTTCAGCTTGCGCGAGAACCCATCACTGGAGGGAGGCTTGCTGCTGTTATGGCTATCTTTGGCCAATCGCCTTTCCAGTTCCTCAATCCGTAGCAATGCCCCTATCAGCAGCCCCTCTAACTCCTCAATTCGCCGGTCTTTTTGGGCTACTTCTTCTTTGAGTTCCCCTATCTCTTGTCGCAGTTGTCTAGCTTCTTCTTCGGTCATGCTCGTAGCTTATCAGCTTTGTCCAGTACCCTCCAAGGAAACCTGAATAGTTACAGCCCAGTATCATTGCATTGCGCGACGACGCGGAAAGCAGAAAGCGATTGTCGCTGTCTCCCATAGTCTTCTCGTGATTATTACCATGTGTTGCATGATAAGAAACCTTATACCGATCTACCGGTAGTTTGTGGGTTCGGGAAATCGTGCCTGATTCCGGATGTATATACTACACAATTTAAGCTCAGATCGCTCCTATTTGATGGGTTTCAAACGAGGCAAAATCCCGAGCCCACAAACTACCGTTACCGGTCGTTTGTTGACTCGGGAAATCGCGTTTGATTTTGGGCATTTCTCCTGAGCAATTTCAGCTCGGATTGCTCTCATTTGGTGAGTTTAAAACGAGACAAAATCCCGAAGCAACAAACTACCGTTACCGGTACTTTGTTGACGAGGGTCAAACAG
>DATAYF010000159.1:0-3616 GCA_036272735.1 Ktedonobacteraceae bacterium | reverse complement strand
AACGTGAGACGACGAGGAGACGTATGCAAGTCCATAAGCTATCATAACTCCCTTTGCTGTTGGAGAGGCTACATCATGGATGCCACGTTTGAAATCAGACCCCTGCTGAATCTCAATCGTATTTTACAACAGTTTCACGGGATAAGAGCACTTTTATCCTTTCGAGCGTAAACCCCAGGGCTTGAGCCCCAGGGAGAGAAGCGAGTCCGTGGATGGCGGCTTGGGATGGAATACTCCCCTGCTTGACGCACTAGAACTTCTGTGCTCTCTTTTAAGCCGTTCTCTTGCACACGAACAACGCCAGCCTGTGTGGGCGTTTCACGGGAAAGCGTTCCCGTGAGGAAAAGCAGGAACGGACCAACGTGTTGTGTGCCAGTCACTCCCTCAGGTCTTTTCCGTGCCCACCAGCCACCTGTTGTGGTTGCAACGAACACCGGGCGCGCACGGAGCCTTCAGGGGCCACCCTGAGAAGCCCCTGGCTTTCGCCGTGGGGAGTCGTCACAAGGTATCTTCGTAGCATTAGGAGAAAAAGTCATGGTATCGGTCGGTGTGATTGGTAGCGGGGCGTGGGGCACCACACTCGCACTCTTATTAGCAAAAAAGGGCATTGCCACGATACTGTGGGAACATCGCCCAGAACGCGCCGTGGAGATACAACAGCAGCGCGAGAACACCATCTTTTTGCCTGGATTTGCCTTTCCCGACCCACTAAAAGTCACAGCCGATATCGTTACGGCAACGAAGCATACAGACATACTCCTGTTGGTCACACCATCACAAAAGATGCGTGACAATGTGCGACTGCTCGCACCACACATTGGCCCTAATACCCTGCTGGTCAATGCTAGCAAAGGCATCGAGATTAGCACCTTGATGCGCATGACCGAGATTATTGCTGAGGAATTGCCGCAGGCCAGAGAACGTATCGCCACGCTGAGCGGACCCAATATATCAAGCGAAATAGCCGCAGAGAAACCGGCCGCCGCTGTCGTTGCCGCCAGCCAGCACAATGTTGCCGTCCAGGTACGCGACCTGCTGACCACCAACTATTGGCGTATCTACACTTCGCAAGATGTCACAGGAGTCGAGATGGGGGGCGCATTAAAAAATATCATCGCCATTGGCGCAGGCATAAACGATGGTCTGGGCTACGGTGATAACGCCAAAGCGGCTTTTGTCACCCGCGGGCTGGCAGAGATTTCGCGGCTGGGAGTGGCCTCGGGAGCCAATCCGCTAACCTTCCTGGGATTGGCGGGCATCGGCGACTTGATCGCGACCTGCGCCAGCACCTTGAGCCGTAACCACCAGCTTGGTCGTGGCCTGGCCTCGGGCGCAAAACTTGACACGCTTCTGCAATCCACCCACAGCGTCGCCGAGGGCGTATACACCACACGAGCCGCCTTGCAGCTTGCGCAGCGCTACCACGTCGAGATGCCAATAGCCGAACAACTCAGCCGTGTGCTTTTCGAGGATCTCGATCCCCACAAAGCCGTCCCCGAACTAATGATGCGTGACCCCAAAGGGGAATTAGAAGGCATCACAAAAATGATGCCTTAATTGCTTTCCGCTTTTGGCACTGACCACGGTAATTACTCCTTAGAGAAGCACAATTGGAGTTGTCGTGGACATCCATCCTTGACCACCTGCTTTGTCCCTCCGGGAATATCCCAATCCCACGCAACTCCCGCTTCTTGTTTCTGGCTGAAAAGCCCGTGACCGAATTCTTATTGCGAACACCAACGCCACTGCCGCGGCTAGCGCTGCGCGCTCAGGCGTTCATATCAGTAGTAAGTGTATCCCCAACACCATAATAATTTGCCACAGCCCAAATAAAGATGCTACAATGGGCATGTCTTATTGGATAAGGCAACCAACCACTCTACTCTGTATTACTATGTACAGCACTACCACTTAGGACCAGGACCATAAACGTGACAATGTATCAGATTGAGGTGCGGGCTTCTTCCGAGCAGTACGACGTACATGCTCGTCAGATCATCCGTGAAATATTACATTTACCAACCAAACAGCTTCCTTCGCTTGCAAATATAACGGCTACCATTTCTTCTCCGTTTTTCTTTCGTACAACCCAGCTCTATCGCATCTCAGGCAGCCTTGCAACATCACAACTCGATCAACTCGCTACTCAATTGCTCAGTGACCCCATTGTACAAGAAACCCATGTCACAACCATACAAGATAGGCATGCACTCGGTTTACAGACAGGACATATCGTCGATGTCTTTTTTCATCCCGGTGTGACCGACACTCTGGCCGCAAGCGTCCTGACTGGCGCGCATATGCTAGGTATAGATGGCATCGAGCGCGTCGAAACCGGACAGCGCTATATGCTGGATCAACGCCTGAGCGAAAAAGATGTGCGCATCATCGCGCAAGACCTGCTCTACAATCCGGTCATCCAGGTCTACAGCATTCATACGGCCAACCAGGCACACAACGAGTCAGGAATTGCCGAGCAGCATCTCATAGACGAGCAGACCGCAACCGAAGATACACAAACGTTCGCAGTCACTACCATCCCTATTTCGACCATGGCCGACGCGCAACTGCTTGAGGTCAGTAAAGCGGGCTTGTTGTCGCTCAGCCTGGAAGAGATGCGCACCATTCAGCACTACTATCAAGAGCAACAGCGCGAGCCAAGCGATATTGAGCTAGAAACACTGGCTCAGACGTGGTCGGAGCACTGCTCACACAAGACCTTTAAAGCCACAGTGCATTACCGTGAGTTGAATCAACAGGGCCAGGAGCTAGCCAGCGAAACGATCCATGGGCTACTCAAAAGCTATATCATGCGAGCAACCGAAGAGGTCAGGCCTGCGTGGCTGGTCTCGGCCTTCAGCGACAATGCCGGGATCATCCGCTTCACAGAGCAGCAGGACCTGGCTTTCAAAGTTGAGACACACAACCATCCTTCGGCGATAGAGCCCTTTGGCGGTGCGAATACGGGGGTTGGCGGCGTAATCCGCGACGTACTGGGCGTGTCGGCCCAGCCTATTGCCTGCACCGACGTGCTGTGCTTTGGCCCACAAGATACGCCCATAGATGCATTGCCCAAGGGCGTGCTGGCCCCCAGCCGTATCGCTTCGGGCGTCGTCAATGGCGTTCGCGATTACGGGAATAAAATGGGAATTCCGACCGTCAATGGTGCTGTTCTCTACCATTCTGGCTATATATATAACCCACTGGTCTTTTGTGGTTGCCTGGGTATCCTGCCGCATGGCAGCCATCCCAGCAGTGTCGAACCGGGAGACCTGATCGTGGTGCTGGGTGGCCGCACTGGACGCGACGGTATTCACGGCGCAACGTTTTCTTCAGGAGAGATGAGCAGCGAGATCAATGCCCAGGCTGGAACGGCGGTGCAAATCGGCGCGCCGATTACCGAGAAAACAGTCACCGACGTGATCATCCAGGCTCGCGACCGCCAACTTTACCACGCAATTACCGATTGTGGCGCGGGCGGCTTCTCTTCAGCGATTGGCGAGATGGGTGAGCAAACTGGCGCGCACGTGGAACTGGCAGAAGCGCCCTTGAAATACCAGGGGCTGACGCCGTGGGAGATTTGGCTTTCTGAAGCACAGGAACGTATGGTCCTGGC
>DATAYF010000158.1:0-5418 GCA_036272735.1 Ktedonobacteraceae bacterium | reverse complement strand
GTGGCAGTGAGATTGTTTCCCCGCTTGCGAGTCTGATCGCGTTCCTTAGAGTAATCCCTGCCACTCTCGGCACGGCAGCAGTCTGAACCGTATCAAGTGGCACTGACCACGTATCATGAGCGCAGATGATTGGCTTGCCGGAACGATGACCCAGAGAACACCAAGAGAAAGGAGACCTCAATGTGCTCTGCTGACCAGATGACTCACTACCAGTTTTTTGTTGGTGTGGATATTGCGGCTACAACTGCCACGATTGCCTGGCAATCCTCGAAGCAGAAACCGAGTAAACCCATCACGATCGAACAAACCGTAGAAGGCTTCTCTTCGTTGCATCACCGCCTGCTCAAGACAGGTGCCAAGCCAGGCGAAACACTGGTTGTCATGGAAGCCACGGGGATCTACTGGCTCGCATTCGCGACCTTCCTGGCGCGCCTTGGCTATTTCATTAGTATCGTGAACCCCAGCCAGGCCCACCACTTTGCCAAGGCGTTACTCAAGCGAGCAAAAACTGATGCGATTGATGCCCAGACACTGACTCAATTGGCCGCCCTGCTTCAGCCAGCTCCTTGGACCCCTCCACCGGCAATCTATGAGGAGTTGGAGCAACGGCTCACCCAAAGAGATAGCCTGCTGCTGATGCGCGGTCAGCTCCGTAATCAGCTTCATGCACTCCAACATAATCCGGTGAGGGTTGCTCAGGTCTGCCACCGGATGGAAGCTCTGAATCAAACACTTACCACTCAGATCAGTGAGGTTGAAGCAGAGTTGGCCACCCTGTTGCCAGAAGCTGGGGCGGAACTTCCTTCGGGAGCAGACGACACACCTGATCGAGCGTGGGCAAAGAACATCGCTAGACTTCAAACTATTCCGGGCATTGGGCCGATCACGGCGATGTGGATCGTGGTCGCCACCATGAATTTCACTCTTTGTATTTCCCCAGAGCAAGCAGCAGCTTACGCCGGGCTAGCTCCCATGCCACGAGAATCAGGAACCAGTGTGCATCAACGTCCCTGTATCGGCCATAGTGGAAATGGACGCTTGCGAACAGCCCTCTACTTGGCGAGGCTGTCAGCTGCCCGCTTCAATCCCATGATCAAGACATTCTATGACCGACTCCGCGCAGCAGGCAAGCCAACGAAAGTGGCTCGGTGTGCTGCAGCGCGCAAACTTTTACACCTGGCTTTTGCTCTGGTTGCTCATCAGGACGATTTTGATCCGCTCTATAGCCAGCAGCATGTTGCCTGAATGTTTTGGTTTCACTGAGGAAACTTCGCCAAGACTCTGGTCAGGATTTCACTCCAATTATGAGGATGCGCATCAAGAAGGAGAAACGGGAGCTTGGGATAGCGAACATTCTTGTTCCTGATGCGTTGCCCTTTCAAGTAGCGTGAGACCCTGATCATCTTTTTTCGCTCGTCCTAAAACTTAACCATTGACTTAATTAACATATTACTTTATAATGTAGCCATGGATATCTTTGCTGCACTCGCTGATCCTACCCGCCGCAGCATTTTAGAACTGCTTGCGAGCAATGGCCCCTTATCTGCGAAGGAGATCTACGCTCACTTTCCTGTCAGCCCTCCAGCTATCTCGCGGCATCTCAAGGTTCTCAAAGAGGCGAAGCTGGTGCGGGTGGAGAAACGGGCGCAGCAGCGCATGTACCAGATCAATCCAGATGCCATGATTGAAACGGAAGCCTGGCCCAAGCACATAACGCAGCTTTGGAACCAGCGTTTTGACACCTTGGAGAGGGTCTTGGAGGAAGAAAAAAAGCACATCGCACAACACGAAAGGGAAAAGATAAGCATCATGACCAATCAAGAGAACCAGAGAAAGGAAGTCACCATCACACGCCTATTCGACGCGCCGCGTGAGCTCGTGTTCAAAGCCTGGATCGATCCAAAGCTTGTGGCGCAGTGGTGGGGTCCCAATGGGTTTACGAACCCGGTCTGTGAGTTGGATGTGCGACCCGGAGGGGCCATTCGCATTGACATGCGCGGGCCCGATGGTGTCGTGTATCCGAACAAGGGCGTCTTTCAGGAGGTCGTCGAACCCGAGCGGCTCGTTCTCATCATGCGTGCCTTTGAGAACGAGGAGGGCCATCCCCAACTCGAAGTGCTCACCACCGTCACGTTCGCCGAACGTGACGGCAAGACAAAACTGACGTTGCATACAACCGTCATCAAGTCAACGCCCGAAGTGGCCGCAGCGGTCAATGGGATGGAGGAGGGCTGGGGCCAAAGCCTGGGCCGTCTCGCCGAGCGCCTGGAATCATGGTAAGAAGAAAGAAGAGATCAATGGGTCAATACTATGGATGATTCCTGGACTATGGAGTGAACCCATGTTGCCAGTTCAGTTCACCATTCTGCGGGTGACTCCCTCTGTAAAGAAAGAAGGACTGACCACCCCACTCATGGGACCTATTTTGCCTCTTTCATCCTCACATTGACCTTCGAGATTGGAGAACACGATGAGAAAAGTTATTGTTTCCGAGTTTGTGACCCTGGATGGCGTCATAGAAGCCCCTGGAGGGGAGGACTCTCTCGGTGAGCGCTCCGGTTGGTCCGCTCCATTCTGGAGTGAAGAGGCAGCGAAATGGATAGTCGAGGGACTCTTGGCGAGTGATGCTCTGCTCATGGGCCGCCGGACCTATGAAGGTCACGCGGCTGCCTGGCCATCTCTGACAGATGAACTGGGTCTTGCCGACCGAATGAACAGCCTGCCCAAGTACGTGGTTTCAACGACCCTGGAAAAGGTCGAGTGGAACAACTCAAGGCTGATCAAGGGCAATATTACGGAGGAAGTCAAAAAGCTGAAGCACGAGGCCGGCCAGAACATCTTAATCGGCGGTAGTGGTGATCTTGTCCACCTGCTCATGCAACAGAACGTCATTGATGAATATCAACTCATGGTCTTTCCTGTTGTGGTGGGCAACGGAAAGCGTCTCTGGATATCCGGGAGCGAGAAGAAGGCTCTCAGGCTGGTAGAGACCAGGACATTCAGTACTGGCGTTGTTGTGCTTTCCTACCAGCCAAGAGAAGAACGCGGGGGAAAATGACAGGGAAAGCGTGATGTGAGATGGAACAGTGGTGACTGAATGGTTCTCTTGTGAGACCTCACGATGAAATCGAGCCGCTCCATGACTCGCTAGATGGTGGGCACATCTCTGATGGTGCTGAGGTTTTTGATGGGTCATTCAAAACGACGAAGGCAAACAGGAACCATCCTCCCCATCACGACAGTCTCAGGTCCCATTTCGTGGTTCGGGTACCTGAACGTCAGATCGATACAACGAAAGGATGAAGCACATGACTGCGAACGAGGCCCCCAGGGCTGGAAGGCGAGAATGGATTGGCTTGATTGTGCTGGCACTACCCACGCTGCTTGTCTCCATTGACGGCTTTGTTATGCTCCTGGCACTACCGCACCTGAGTGAGGCCCTGAAGGCCAATAGCACCCAGCAGTTGTGGGTCATCGATATCTATGGTTTTATGCTCGCCGGCTTTCTGATCACCATGGGGACCCTGGGCGACCGGATCGGCCGCCGCAAGCTGCTACTGATCGGCGCGGCAGCATTCGGCGTTGCCTCGGTCCTGTCCGCCTTCTCGACGAGTGCCGCAATGTTGATCGCCGCTCGCGCGCTGCTAGGCATCGCCGGGGCCACCTTAACCCCCTCGACCCTGTCTTTGATCAGCGCGATGTTCCGCGACCCCAAGCAACGCGCGTTCGCCATCGGCGTCTGGGGGGGATGCTTCTCGGTCGGCGCGATCATCGGCCCGGTGATTGGCGGAGTGATGCTGGAGCACTTCTGGTGGGGCTCGGTCTTCCTGCTAGGGCTGCCAGCCATGCTGCTGCTGCTCGTGCTGGGCCCGATGCTCTTGCCTGAGCACCGCGACCCTGGGGCAGGTCGCCTGGATCTGATCAGTGTCGCTCTGTCCCTGGCCGCTATTCTGCCGATCATCTACGGCTTCAAGGAACTGGCCCGCAACGGTTGGCAGCCGCTCCCCATCATGGCCATTGTGGCCGGCGCGGCGGTCGGCTGGGTGTTCATGCGCCGGCAGTGCCGACAGAGCGATCCGCTGCTAGACCTGCGCCTGTTCGCCAGTCGTGCCTTCAGCATCGCACTCTTGAGCCTGTTGTTCAATAGTATGCTCTCAGGTACGACCATGGCATTCATTATGCAGCACCTCCAACTGGTCGAGGGACTGTCGCCGTTGTGGGCGAGCCTGGGAATGATCCCGGGGATGGTGGCATCGATTGTGAGTTTCCAACTGACCCCACTTCTCATGCACCGCATTCGCCCGGCCTACCTCATCGGAACCGGCCTGGCCATCGCGGTGGTCGGCTTTCTCGTGATCACGCAGGCCAGCGCAACCTCTGGACCCGTGGTCATGGCAGTTGGTTTCGCCATCAGCGCCCTCGGGAGCGGCCCAATAGTGACCACGGGCACGAATCTGGTCATCGGGTCCGCTCCGCCGGAGAAGGCGGGATCAGCGGCAGCTCTGACACAGACCAGTAACGAGTTCGGCATAGCGCTGGGCATCGGCATGTTGGGCAGCATCGGCACCGCCGTGTACCGTAGCCAGATCGCCGGGGCTCTCCCCTTCGGTATCCCGGCCACGGCCGCCCAGGCTGCCCGCGATACCCTTGCAGGGGCCACAGTCGCGGCCCAGCACCTCCCCAATCAACTCGCGACGGCGCTGCTCACTCCTGCTCGCGAAGCTTTCACAAGCGAGTTGCATGTCATTGCCACGATCAGCGCCATCCTCTTGATGGGCATGGCTCTTCTGGTCGTGATCATGCTCCGGCATGTGCGTCCCAGTAGTGAGGGCCAGCCTGAGCAGCCCGACGGGGCGGACGCGGCACAGGTCACCGTCCAGGAGTCCCGTCAGAGCTAACACCAGAGGAGTCCGGGCTGACTGTGAACGCGAACATTCAGCGAGTGCTTCTCACTGAAGTATTTGGGAGGCTACCATCTCCAAAGAGAAAAACCATCTGAACAGGGTCTCACGCCGCTTGAAAGATCAATGCACCAAGAACAAGAATGGTAGCAGGGAATCTGCCCACGGGAGAACTTGCGCATCGAGAATGAGACGGGGAAACAAAGTACCAGCTCACCGTTCTCATTTCAGATGCGCAGATGATTGACTGGCGTGAAACCCTGTCTGGTAACATCAGTGTGCAGTATCGCTTGCAATAAAATCCTTGCGTGGGCAAGAAAAGTTACGTAAGATAGCGGAGGAGAATACTTCAGTTTCATCTCTTGTAGTGTGATCCTTTGTTTGTCGTTAGAAGAGGTGTAGTGTGCAGCAAGCAGTATCTATCGCTTATCAGCCAATCGAGACGAGAAGGAGTGTGTTGAGTGAATCAGTATCCTCTCCAGCCATCTGTAGACATGCACGCCATCGAAATGGTCAT
>DATAYF010000157.1:0-5810 GCA_036272735.1 Ktedonobacteraceae bacterium | reverse complement strand
AAGTTTGATACCACGGTCGAAGTAAGCCCGTTTGCGGGTGGAGAGCGCCCAATTGTACACGAAGCGACAGCACCCAAAGGTTTGGGCAAGGTTGTGCTGCTGCTCGGCTGTTGGGTAGACTCTGAACTTATACGCCCGCTTCGTCACGTGGCTCCTTCCTTTTCTGCTGTTTCTTCACATGCTCTTCCAAAGCGGTGAGAACCTCACCATTCAGAGACCGATTGTTCTGTTTAGCTACCTCGCGTATCTGTTCTA
Organism: Ktedonobacteraceae bacterium; assembly: GCA_036272735.1. GTDB lineage: Bacteria > Chloroflexota > Ktedonobacteria > Ktedonobacterales > Ktedonobacteraceae > DATAYF01. The sequence continues at coordinate 5,555 of DATAYF010000157.1, read as the reverse complement.
ACAGATGAGCAGGGAACCGCACAGTGAGTGTTTTTATAGCATCTTTCATGTAGCTATTTTAGCATTAACCTAGCTTCATGTCAACCACACCCATCGCGCCCCCAAAAGGACTCGCTTCTATCCCCCTGTCTGAAGGCCAGGGGTCTTACGCTCGGATGATAAAGCCATGGAACCCTCTCCCAAAGGCCATTGGGAGAGAGTTCCATGGCTCCCTCAACCTGGTATCATCGGTTAGAAAGGTGTGATGCCATACCCATAAGGGAAGAGAGCACCAGTGCAGCCATTATTCTGGTTGCAAGGTTCCTGCGTCACCGAATTCGGCCAGGTATAGGTCAGTTTGCCCTGAAAGCCATAATCGCCAAACAACACGTCGGTAATACCTTCGCCTTCCGTTGAGCCGACCCACGCGGAGACGAACGCGGAGGACTGATTCAACTGGGAGTTGATGATGATCGGGCGCCCAGAGAACAACAACACGACACACTTCGTTACCCGACTACAAACATCCGAGACCTCCGTTGCGTCGGTGCTGCTGAGTGCCAGGGTATTGGTATCCCCCGAGCCTTCGGCATACGGCGTTTCCCCAACGGCGACGATCCCGACATCCCCATGGTAATTTCCCTTCGTGCGCGTCCCAACAAAGTTGAGCTTCACAGAAGAGGAGAGTCCTGCTTGCTGAATCGCCTGCCATAGCGTTGTTCCGATGGTGGTGGTCCCACTTCCTCCCTGCCAGGAGATAGACCAGCCACCCAACTGATAGCCCAGATTATTCGCGTGATCGCCTCCGACCACCAGCGTATAGCTCCCCGTCTTGGATAAGGGCAGCACGCTGTTGTTCTTCAACAACACCAGCGACTCCCGCTCAGCCTGCCGCGCGACCGCACGATGCGCCGCCGATCCTACAGTGGAGGTATAGCTGCGATCCGTGTAGGGTTGGGTGAACACGCCTGACGCAAACTTCGCGGTCAGGATGCGCGTGACTGCATCGTCAATGCGGGACATCGGAATGTTGCCTGCCTTGATTTCGGTATCGAGAGTACTGATGAAGGTTTTGTAATCATCAGGGACCATCACCATGTCGATGCCAGCGTTAATTGCGGTGCGGACGTCATAGTTATAGTCCGAAGAAATCTGGTTGATGGCCCCCCAGTCCGAGACCACAAAGCCCTGGAATCCCAGACCAGGTGTGCCGTTACTGTCTGTTCCTGTGCCTTTCAGTTTGGTTGTAATCAGGTATTGGTTGGCACTGTCTTTGAGTCCATTCCAACTACTGTATGAGATCATGACCGAGCCTACTTTATTTGAGACAGCCGCCTGATATGGCGGCAGGTCGATGGCGTCCATCTGCTGCTCAGTAATCTGGTCATTGCCCTCATTGAGGTAAGGGGACCCGGTGCCCCAGGCGGTGTGACCGTCACCAATGAAGTGCTTGGCCGTCGCCAGGATATTGGTTGGTCCCAACTGGCCATTCGGTCCCTGGAACCCTACGATGGCAGCGGAGCCGTCCGTCGCATTATCAGATGGAACCTCACTATAGCCCTCGTAGGTGCGTCCCCAGCGAATATCTTGTGGTGTACACACACAGGGAGCAAACGTCCAGTGGATACCAGTACCCAGCACCTCATCGCGAGTCACCTGCTCTATTTGCGTGATGAGTGCAGGATCATGCATCGCTCCCAACCCGATGTTGTGCGGAAAGAGCGTGGCGCCGTACACGTTGTTGTGTCCGTGGACCGCGTCAACCCCGTAGAGGAGCGGAATTCCTAAGCGGGTTTGGAGTGCGTAGCTCTGGAAGTTGTCCACCATATCCGCCCATTGAGTAGCGGTGCCACCCGCGCCATTCGGACCGCCACCTCCGCCACTCAACACCGAGCCGATGTAATAGGTCGTAATATCGGTGATCGAATTGCCAGCCATGGTGAAGGCATTTTTCTCCACCTGGGTCATCTGCCCCTCTTTTTCAGGGAGGGTCATTTTCGAGACGCAGTCACTGGGTGAACTGCATCCATAGGACAGGGTTGTGGAGAGCTGCGCTGATTGAGCATGTGTAGTGTAGGCTGGCAATACCGATTGGAATATCACCAGCATCACCAGCAGAGGCAGAGCGATTGAGGCAAAGAGCCCAACGCGGCGGTTTCTGAGAGATTGTTGAAAAAAGTGCTTACCGGTAAGCATACGCATCCCCTTTCCTTGAGGGTGTTGTGTCCTCTTGACGTCGCATACGTACATGCGTAAAGGTTCCCTTCCTTTGTTGCGAACGGATCGTTGTTCAGCGGGAGAAGCAGAGAAAATCAGATCTCAAAAAACGCATACCAATAAACAGGAACTCGCTACGGTGAAGCAGGATCCTTGCGGAAGCAACTCGTCTTGAGCGCTTCAATACGATGCACCTCCTTTTTTTCCAGTTGAGAGGGAATGAAAAACGTTATCATTATACAGATAGAGCACACTCTTCTGCTCGATAGAATTACTAGCAGGAATCGTGCCGAAAAGTGTGTAGCACAGAGCTCCTTGCTAGCCATTGTTTCCAACACACTGAGAAATACATCTCTCAGTGTGTTGGAAACAATGGGACCCACGACGGAGCTTCCGAACAGAAGTTCTCGACAAAACGGGAACCTCAGTTCAGAAAAGCAGTGGCAGCGGAATCCACAAAATTCTTCACAATGTCCTTGTAAATAGAACAAATTGTCAGATAGTGTTAGAATGCCATGAAATCGGCATTCTAATGAGGTAGCATGAGTAGAGAATAAGCGAGAAAAGCGGCGTATGCTTCGCAAATCTCTACAGTTGATACGTTTGTAGGTCCCATCGTGATGCGCCTCATGCTCATTGACAGCAAGATAGTGGGAATCAAACACTATCTCAAAGTAGCTTGGAGGCGACAGAATGAGCATGAAACAGCAGGGCTTCGCGAGCCTGGATCAGGCCCACCTGACAGGTCCCATCTTGCAATTGGAGATGATGAAAAGAGCCGAAATGGACGCGTTGCAACACGCTCGCTTCGGCTCTCATGCTTCTTTCCAAAGAGCCTGTCGGATTCGGCGGCTTTCCCTCAGAAGCAATGCGGCTAGAAGGCTCCAACTCCGTCGGGGGTGCCCCAACCGGTAGGACCGTCATAGCCAACGACCGCGGTGCAGAGGTATGAACCGCCGCAGCTTCCATTGCTGCCGCTACTCACATCGTATAAGCTCGACGTGTGACTGTACAGGGAAGAGGCTGCGGTGATGCTCGACGCATTGCCAGCCAGTGCGTAGACGCTCGCGATAATGGGGGACGCGACGCTGGTGCCACCGAAAACCATCCAGCCGCTGCCCTGACCATAGGTATCGTAGACAGAGACGCCCGTATTGGGGTCGGCAACTGCCGAAGTATCCGCGACGGTACGCCTGGAGCAGCCACTATCTGTTTGCCAGCTCGGCTTGCTGATATACGCGCTGCAACCGCTGCCCGCACCGCTCCAGGCCGTTTCAGACCAGCCACGCGTATTACTGCTGCGCGTCAGCGATGTGCCACCAGCCGCGACAACGGTATTGTAGGCTGCTGGCACCTCGACACCGTACCCATTGTCACCAGAACTGGCCGTAATCACCACACCCGGATGATTGTAGTAGGAAGCGTACGAGGTTTCCGAACTGGACTCGCTGCCACCGTAACTGTTGCTGACGGTCGAGGCACTCAGGCTGACAGCGGTGTTCACCGCCGTACCCAGATTGGTAAAGGAGTTAGAACTGGCCTCGACCAGCAGAATGTGGCAGTTGGGGCAGATCGCGCTAACCATATCCAGATCGAGGGAAATTTCTTCTGCCCAGCCAGAATTACCACGAGGGTAATTGGTGCCGCCACTCTGGTCAACCTTTTTGAAACAGCCATTGGAGGTGGTGCAGGCCGATAAACCAAACTGGGAGCGATAGACTGCCAGATCAGACTCGGCATTGGGATCGTTATAGGCATCGACGATGGCGACCGTCTGCCCGCTGCCAGCAGTGGACGAAGGCAGCTTATAGGCTGATTGCAGGTCAGCAGGATTGTATCCCGAGGGTGATGAGGCGCTCGGCTTTGCTCCCTTGGCATTCTGATCCACCTGGATAGCGTTACAGCGCGCGAAGCCAGCAAGGGTAGCGCCGCATACATGGTGAAAGCTCGCCTGGCTGGCGTTGGCGCTGTTCTGTCTGGCAAAGGCCGCGAGTGAGGAGGTTCCGAACAGGAGCAGTGCGAAACATACAGGCAGGAAGAAGGTAGTAGCAAGTCGTCTCATGGGTAAATCCTTTCCCCAATAAAAGTTCATACGTGGGAGATACATAACGACTTTTTATCCGGCAATATGCACTGCAGAACTTACCGGCTGAAAAGGCGCAAATAATACGTATGAACGGTTAAAAATAAGAGAAACGAGAGATATGGAGGGTATTTCGATATCGAGCAATACACAATCTCCCTCTTGTGTAAGGTACAGGCATACTATGGAAGGAAGCAGGCACTTCTCCTCCATAGAAGCAACAGAGGCGTTTATATTTAAAAGTATAAATATACCGGATGAAAAAGTCAAGAGTTTCAGAAAAATTGTCAGGGACTTTTGTAACGTCTTGCGGGAGATCCCGCCGGAGTTCGCCGACAGAGAGTCAATCACCCTCGACGGCGGGCGGCAGCACTCAACGTCCAAAGCGGCCTCCACGTTGACATCCTGAGAGCGCACTAGATCTCGGTATACCATATCCATTACCGGATGGCCGAGCGGTTCCGCAATCCGCTGCCCAAGCCCCTGGGGGCGAACTTGATGAAAATACAGAACCTACGGATTGAGAAGAGGGTGGAGTTCCTTTTCCTGGAAGAGGATGAAATGATCCAGGCATGCTCGCCTCACGCTTCCCAGAAAGCGTCCACAGACAGTATTGTCTCGTGGCGTCCGCTAGTTCGGTATGGTGTGCGAAGCACTTTGATGCCACGATAGTCGCTACACGCGCAAAACTCGGTCCGAATGTGCAATCATTCTCTCGCATCAGGTATGTTGGTCTTTCTCCATACGGAGTCGCTTCTCGCAGTTGTTGCGCCACCCAGAGGTCCGTCGACGAACGCGTCACATTGACGTGGATGATCTTCCTTGACTTTCGTTCGATGATTGAAGAAAGCAAACAGCGGACGAAAGAAGAGATCCGTGACCTGCAAAAAATCACAGGCTCCTACCCCCGACACCAAGGCCAGCATGATTGCGAGAGAATGTTTTCCTGGTCTGTCCACGGGCTTGTTTTGGACGAATCTGCTTCCTCTGTTTCTGAATCGTCCGTTTACTCACTCGAATATCCAGTTTGACTGACGGCTCCCCGTGCTGAAGCAGCGGGGGTTCTGAGCGGCGCTCCCACGCTTCCAGGTGTCCTCGATGGGCGAGGAGCACTGGCTCTTGTGTCGTTTCGCTCGAGATGTTGAGGTCGAGGGGCTCTGGCTCTGGGAACGCCAAAGCTTCGGGGCAATGACTGCCCCTCTTTCGCCCGTTGTGCTACCCGTTCGTGTGCAGCCCGCAGGCGCGCCTCCGCACCTTCCCAGGCAATGACTGCCCG
>DATAYF010000156.1:0-3802 GCA_036272735.1 Ktedonobacteraceae bacterium | reverse complement strand
CAACAAGCTGGCCGTTCCGATCTCATCCGTTCTCCTAAGCGCGTTTTAGCTCATGTGTGGGAGGGCTTATGAGTTAGGAAACACTCTCCTATTTCTGGCAAAAGCAATGCTTCTACTCTAAAGCAACTGACGAATTGCTTGATAGTGCAACGAGAACTGTTGTTGTGAAAGATTAGGAAGGAGCCGATCATAGGGTGGCCGACCAATTTTGCCGAGAACATCCTGGTACAAACTGCTCAATTTCCTGTTGCCCCACACGCTGTCGCATACTCATACGCTATTTCTTTCTCAAGCGCTCTGCCGTAAGAGCGCATTCCTGGCATCTGCCGAGAGTTGATGCTGATGTGCTTCCTCCTGGGCAAGCAAATGATCAATTTGATTCTGCCAGTCACCGAGAAAGTCGAGAGGAACGCCATAGCGTTGTTGCTGATCAGAGTGTGGCCTATAGAGAACGTCGGAACCAGGAGGCAATCGAAAGACGTGCTGAGGCTTTGGCAGATGAAGCTATAAAGATCTGGGCGCTTCCTTCTCTGCCAGTTGAACAGATAAGCAAGTACCGTAGCCGCCTGAACAAGAAAGCACCATTGACTGAGATCATTGGACCTGCAGAGCACCAACTCGCGGGCTTTGCCCCCGATGGCTTTAAGCTTATTCAAAACTCTGAGAAACGCTTTTATATCTTCCGCAAAGTTAACGATGAATGGATTCAGTATGGCAATGGCAAAAATCCCTGGTTTGCTGTCTTATGGGATTACGCGAAAAAAGGGATGCATGACATCAGAATTTCACGCCGGTCAATCATCTGCGCATTCGGCAATCATCTGCGCATCAAGGATGAGAACGGTGAGCCGGGACGTTGTTTCCCCGTCTTATTTCAGATGCGCAGGTTCTCCCATGGGCAGACTCCCTGTCGGAGTATCTTTCAGAAAACATGCTGCCAGGAGAGCCATTCCACAGAACACAAGAATAGTCAGAAAACCATGCTGGAGAGCGACAGCGAGTGTCTCAATGGTTTTCCTGCTGGCATCAGTGAGTGACTGGTTGACAACTGTTCCGACGAGAGCTACCCCCAGAGTTGAACCAACTTGACCGAGGTAGCGCACGACCGCACTGCCCACACCCAGCTGGGTCAGTGGCAGCACATTCTGTGCCGCAAGGTAGAGCACAGAGAAGATCGAGCCGATGCCAAGCCCTGCCATTACCATAAAGATCACCGCAATCAGGAGATCGGTTGTGGGCGTCATTTGCGTCAGAAAGAAAACGCCGAGGGTCATGATAAACGTCCCCACAATGATAATGGCCTGGTAGTGTTTGCGTATGGCAATCAACCAACCAGAAAGAGTGGCCCCCACAGTGACGGAGATCAGAAATGGGGTGATGCTCACTCCCGCGCTGGTGGCCGATATCCCCAGCACGCCTTGTAGAAAGAGTGGCAGATAGATCGCCAGGCCAAGTAATATCATATATACCAGCAGTGCAAGCACTGCATCAGCCGCAAAGATCTGGTTCCGGAAAAGGTGCAAAGGGAGAATAGGCTCGAGAGCATGACGTTCGATCAGTAAGAAGAGAAACGAGAACATAATCGAGGCTCCCAGCATGCCTCCCACTTGCGGTGAAGCCCATTCATAGGTCTGGCTGCTCCCCCAGGTAAGCCCCAGTAGCAGGCACGTAGTGACTACCGTGCATAAGAGCGAGCCAGCGATATCAATGCGGCGGAGGGCCTCCCGTCTGGTCGGATGGTGGCTGCATTCAGAGAGGGTAGCAGGCAAGAGCATAAGCAACATCGTCAGTGCGATGATGCCGAGTGGTAGATTGAGGTAGAAGATCCAGCGCCAACGGGTGGTATCAGTGATAAACGGAGCGAGCAGAGGTCCATGATCGGTAAACCAGCCGCCAAGACCTGGGCCAAGAAGGTTGGCGAACGCGTAGACAATGTTGACGCTCATCTGCCACTTGGCCCGTTCATGCGGCGGGAAGATATCACCGATAATGGTTGCTACCAGTGTCATGCCGATACCAGCTCCCAACCCCTGGAGCCCGCGAAAAGCAATAAGCTGATCCATGTTTTGTGAAAGACCGCAAAGGAGCGAACCCAGGAGAAACATGCTCGCACCACTCAGCAGGAACCACTTACGCCCAAACTGGTCAGAGAATTTCCCAACAATAGGAATCGCGATGGTAGAAGTGAGGAGATATGCTATTGGGACCCAGCTATAACGATCAGCACCCTGGAACTGATGAATGATATGTGGTAGCGCAGGTCCGACAATCGTATTATCGAGTGCTTCCAGAAAGAGAGTAGAGAGCAGCGCCGCGAGCACACTGAAAAGCACGAAGCCGTGCAGGCGATGCTTCTGCAATGCGGATACAGTGGTATCCATAGCCAGATACGTTCCTCCCGCCTTTGGACTTGACGGAGAATTTGACGTCCGTGGTAGCAAACGGTTGGCAGGGTGTCAAACTCGCTTTTTCGATTCCGATGCAGCCAGTCACATCACCGAAATCAGCGCCTCCATTCCGAAATCCATTGCGATAATTATTTAGCTTTTTGAAGCATAACATGGGAAATAGCCAATGTCAAGAAAAAGTAGCTTGCTCTATTGAGGAAGAGAAGTTTGACAAGAGTGCGGATGCCTCGCTATACTGTTGTGGAGAATAGCGAAATGGTTATCGAAAAGCAGGATGAGCTATGACGAAATCTCCATCGAAGCCGCCGCTGACCATGTCACAGATTGCTGCTGTGGCCGGTGTTTCTGTTGCGACGGTCTCGAAAGTGATCAACCAGCGCACCGATGTCGCACCAGCCACACGCGAACGCGTGGAACAGGCGATGAGGGAACAAGGATATGTGCTCAATCGAGCAGCCCGTTCGCTGAGAAAAGGACGCAGCGGACAGGTTGATTTTCTCGTTGGGCAAGAACTCAACAGCTATTACGCGTTTGAGATTTTGCGTGGCGTCGAAGAGGCTCTCTTGTCCACAGAGGTGCGAGCTGTGCTTGCTTCAACGCATGCCCACAGAGAGCGTGAGCAGCAGTGGAGACAGCGACTTTCCGAAGGGGCGACCGATGGTGCGATCTTGGTCCTTGCCAATAAACAATCCCTCTACCTCCAAGAACTGGGCCGCCGTGGTATTCCCTTTGTAGTAGTTGATCCATTGGGTGAACTGGGACCTGAGGATCTTTCGGTGAGCGCGACGAACTGGGCTGGTGGGAAACTGGCAACAGAGTATTTACTTTCTCTGGGCCATCGTCGTATTGCCGTCGTGATGGGTCTTCCTGACCATCCATGTACGCAAGACCGGCTTGCTGGTTATCGCCTCGCCTTACAAGAAGCGGGTATTCCTGTTGATCCAGCACTGATCCGTTTCGCCGATTTTCATGGAGAGCGGGCGCATCAAGAGATGATGCAGCTCTTGGCGTTGCCGGAACCTCCTACTGCTGTATTTGTGGGAAATGATGAGCAGTGTCTCGGTATCTACAGAGCATTATATGAGCGTGGCATAACCGTACCAGATGCCATGAGTGTGGTTGGTTTTGACAATATGCCCTACGCAGAATGGGTGACTCCTGCCTTGACTACGATATACCAGCCCTTGTTGGAAATGGGACGTATGGCTACCAAAATGTTGTTGCGTTTGATAGCCGGTGAGCCGATCGAGACAGTTCGTGTTGAACTTGCCACGCCCCTCATCAAACGGGCATCGTGTGCGCCACGGTAAGGAAACTCCTAAAAAGCGATACAAGGTTTCCTTCTTGATGACGTGATGGGCTTCAGCCCGCCGCAAGCCACGCCATTTCAATGG
>DATAYF010000155.1:0-13005 GCA_036272735.1 Ktedonobacteraceae bacterium | reverse complement strand
TGACCATCAGTGTTCGCCTATGTATATTTTGCATGCTAAGATATTTAAAGCAGATTTTTGCTGACGCACAATTCGGCATTCAATATGGAGCCACCGGCTGCGCCACGAATGGTGTTATGGCCCAATACCACAAATTTGTAGGTGAAGATGCGGCAAGGGCGCAGACGTCCGATGGTCGTGCTCATGCCGTTGCCAGCGTCGCGATCATGGAGGGTCTGCGGGCGATCACGTTCGCGCCGGTAGATCAGGGCGTGCTCAGGTGCGCTGGGCAGTTTGCGCTGTTGTGGTTCCGGGGTAAAATGCTCCCAGGCGGCAATCACCTCCTCCGGTGCAGCCAAACGTTCCAATTCCACGCTCACACATTCGAGATGACCTTCACGCGTGGCCACACGGTTGCAGTGCGCGCTGACCACCATTGGTGCATCCACAAAGCCACGACCCTCGTCCCAGGTTCCCAGCATCTTCAGCGTCTCAGCCTCTAGCTTCTCTTCTTCGCCACCAATATAGGGGATGACGTTATCAAGCATATCGAATGCCGACAAGCCAGGATAGCCCGCACCCGAAATAGCCTGGAAGGTTGTCACCAGCACCTTACGCACGCCAAAAGCCTGCTGTAAGGGCTTGAGAGCCATCACAAGCGGTGTGGCCGAACAATTCGCGTTGGTGACGATACAACCGGACCAGCCATGCTGCTTGCGCTGCTGCGCGATAACAGCGCTATGTTCGGGGTCCACTTCGGGAATGAGCAACGGCACGTCAGCAGCCATGCGGTGATTTTTCGCGTTGCTGAAGACCGCGATCCCGGCACGTGCAAATGCAAGCTCGATCTCGCCAGCAATCTCGCCAGGTAGCGCCGAAAATACGATGTTTACATCTGGTAGCGCCTCTGGACGGCACGGCAGGACCGGCAGAGCCGCCACACTGCCCGGCATCTCGCCGGAGAGTCGCCACACGGTCGATTCGGCGTAAGGACGCCCGGCGTGTTGATCAGAGGCCGCCAGCGCCACAATTTCGAACCAGGGATGACCCTGAAGTAGCTCGATAAAGCGTTGACCGACCATGCCCGTTGCCCCGAGCACCGCGACAGAGATACGTGATTGTACAGACATTGCGTGTTCCTATTCGTTTTGCAGAGCCGCTAATTGCGCACAATGCTCCTCTTCGTGTTCGAGTAAGCCAAGCACTACGTCAAATAATGAGACGGCTCCGCGTACTTCGTGCACTCCGGTACGTTGCCACTGTTCGGATGAGATAGGCAGCAGCATATGCACCAATTCAGCACGCCGCAACGTATACAGCGTAAGTGACGCACGAAAATCCAGGCTTGCATAGCTTGCGACTTCGGCCCAGCGACGCTCATCATAGGCAACAAGCGTGGGTTGATCCCTTGCTAATATCGCGTAGGCACGATATGCAAGAACATCATCCGCCGCTCGTATATGTGCAAGAATTTGCACAGCAGACCACTCGCCATCTATGGCTATACGCAGTCGTTCCGTATCCCAACCTTCTGTATGCTGCATAATACGTCGTGGTACTACTGCCAAACGTTCAAGGGCATCATGAGCTGAATTGATAATAGTCACAAGTTACCTCTCTAGCGGGCCTCGCGCCGCTCACGCAGGGAGACGCGATTTTTCATCAGTGGGATGACGGGCGCGATCAGGTCGCGGTGCAGGCTGCGCAGTGCGCGCTCGCTAAAATGATCCTCGACGATCAACGTCACCCCTTGCTCGGAAGCGCCTTCGGTAATCACCGGAATGCGTTCGCGGGCCAGCGCGGTTTTGGCACGCGCCGGACTCATGGGATCGGAGGTGAAGCCGGAACCGATACACGCACACGCGGCCAGGTTGTGGCGACAACGCACCGTCCAGTTATCATCCATGTGCTGCTGCAAGAGCGCGATAACCGAACTGGCCGCCGTCTCCTCAACCAGAAACGAGAGGTGATGGCCCGACGATGAACAGATCGCCACCGGAGCGGCTCCAGCGCGTGCCGCCAGCGCAAAGACCTGCCCGGCATTTTCGGGTGCACCAAATAAATCAGTACGCTCAACCGTAATCAGCGCCAGCTTGTGTCGAACCGTAATCGCCGTGGCACCGCTTGGCATATGCCCGACCGGACCAACGACGGTGCCGCGAATATGTGGACGGAAACTGTTGCGCACGCGTACCGGAATATTGCGTTCGGCGATAGGAATGAGCGTACGCGGGTGCAGCACTTTGGCACCAAACCAGGAGAGACGTGCCGCCTCGGCATACGTCAGGTGCGTCAGTAGGCGGGCATTGGGCACCTGGCGCGGATCGGCGGTCAAGACGCCATCAACGTCGGTGTAGATCGTCACTTCGCAGCAATCGAGCGCGGCACCAATCACTGTCGCGGAATAATCTGAACCGTTGCGGCCAAGCGTGGTGACAAAACCGGTATCTGTGCGCCCAATGAAACCGGGAGCAATGGGCACGATGCCGCGCTCGATCAGGGGAGTGATCAAGCTTTGAGCATGCAAACGTGTCTCTTTAGCAAGCGGCTCGGCACCCACCACGACGCCGAAGCTTTGCGTAATATCAGCGGGCGGATGGCAGGTGATAATAACCTCTTTGCGCACAAATTCAGCAGGCACACCACGAGCACGCACGGCCGCCGCGACCAGGCGAATAGATAGGCGTTCGCCCCAGGCTGCCACGGCGGCGGTGGGCAGAGCAAGCTCGTGCTGCTGCTCGACAAACTGGCGCAACGTGGCAACATCTCGCGCCAGGCCCGCGAAAGCTTCGCGTACGTCCTGACGTAGCGTCTGCTGCTGCTCAATATCATGCACCAGCGTTGTTACCGCGTCTTCATGCTTGTGCTGCAAACCCTGTAGCTCCTGCTCGCCAGCCTCATCCTCACCAGCACAGACCAGGCGCGCGATGCGCAACAACTGATCGGTCACACCCGACATCGCCGAAACCACCACCACCGGAAATGTGTCTGCATTTTCACCTACAGCCGCAGAGATAATAGCAGCCACCCGGCGAATGCGCTCACCATCACCCACCGATGTACCACCAAATTTTAAAACCTGAACAGCATGCTTCAACAACTTCACTCCCCTCTATCCAGCGAGGACACCAGTCGTGATGTCCTCGCTGGTTTCATATATAGAGCAATAATACAAGCAGAACACGCAAGATTATGCGTTCGCCGGTTCGCTGGCTTCAAGAACCGCCGCCTTCAACGCCTGGTCGAGATCGTCGATCAGATCATCAATCGTCTCAATGCCCACGGAAAGACGAATGAAGTCAGGGGAGACGCCGGTCTCAAGCTGCTCCTCGGCCGTTAACTGCGAGTGCGTGGTGCTGGCGGGATGAATGATGAGCGACTTGGCATCGCCAATGTTCGCCAGGTGCGAGAACAGCTCGATGTGCTGGATCAAACGCTTGCCAGCTTCGAGGCCACCCTGGATACCAAAGCCCACAATCGCCCCGTAGCCATGCGTGAAGTACCGGCGCGCAAGCTCATGCTGAGGATGGCTCGCCAGGCCGGGATAGCTCACCCAACCCACGGCAGGATGGCTCTCAAGGAACTCGGCAATGCGCAGAGCATTCTGGCTATGACGCTCCATGCGCAGAGGCAAGGTTTCCAGACCTTGCGCAAAGAGCCAGGAATTGAACGGCGTGGTCGCTGGACCAAGGTCGCGCAAGAGCTGCACGCGCGCTTTGATGATATAGGCCAGAGGACCGAGTGCCTCAACATAGCGAATGCCATGATACGAGGGATCGGGCTCCGTCAAAGAGGGGAAACGTCCGCTGGCGGCCCAATCGAACTTGCCACCATCGACGATGACGCCACCAATGGAGGTGCCATGACCACCAATAAATTTCGTCGCCGAATGGACCACGATATCGGCACCATGCTTCAGCGGCTGCACGAGATACGGCGAAGGCATCGTATTATCCACGATCAGCGGCAAACCATGCTCGTGAGCGATATCAGCCACGGCACGGATATCGAGCGTATCCAGGCGCGGATTGCCCAACGTCTCGGCGTAGATCGCTTTGGTGCGCTCGTTGATGAGGGGACGGAAATTTTCGGGATCGCGGCTATCGACAAAGTGCACTTTGATGCCCAGTTTTTCAAAGGTATAATGGAACAGGTTATAGGTGCCACCATAGAGGCTGGCAGACGAAACAATTTCGTCGCCCGCTCCGGCGATATTGAGCAGGGCCAGCGTTTCTGCGGCCTGGCCGGAGGCCGTCGCCAGCGCCCCCACACCGCCTTCGAGAGCAGCCACACGACGCTCAAAGGCATCTTGCGTCGGATTCATGATGCGCGTGTAAATATTGCCGAATTGCTTGAGCGCAAAAAGATTGGCGGCATGCTCTGGACTATCGAAGACATACGAAGCGGTCTGATAAATGGGCAACGCGCGCGCGCCCGTCGCGCTATCAGCGGTCTCCTGACCCGCGTGCAAAGACAACGTTTCAAAACCGTAACTACGATTGCTATTAAGTGCCATAACAGTATTTACTCCTTCACCACAGAAAGGGCCGCGTCCATCAATCGCCACTCTTTTAAGAAGGCATCATGACCATGCGGCGAATCCAACTCAACATAAGTAGCATCACCGCCGAGAGAACGCACCCGGTCGGCGAGCCAGCGCACATGCGCCGGGGGAAATAGAAAGTCTGAACGAATACCGATAAAGAGCGCCTGGCTGCGCACACGGCGCAGTGCGTCATCGAGAGAGGCATAGCCCTCACTGGCGTCGTACAGGTCCATAGCGCGGCTGAGATACAGGTAACTATTGGCGTCGAAACGCCTGGTTAACGCTTCGCCTTGATGGTACAGATAGCCCTCAACATCGAAGCGACCACCCAGAGCGGGTGACTGGGTTGGTGAGGGAACATCGGGGCGTTCTGCTGATCGGCGCGCAAAACGCATCTCCATCGCCTCCTCGCTCTGATAGGTAATCATTGCCAGCATACGAGCAATCGCCAGCCCGGCGCTCGGTCCATGTCCAGGCATATAGTCGCCCAATTGCCAGGCGGGATCGGCCATAATGGCCTGGCGAGCAACCTCGCTAAAGGCGATGGCTTGCGCTGATAGCGCTGCCGAGGCGGCGATCACCACCACCTTGCGCACCAGTTCGGGGTAGCTGATGGCCCATTGGAGCGCCTGTTGACCACCTATCGAGCCGCCAGCAACCATTGCCAACTGGCGAACTTCCAGGTGTTCCAACAGCCTACGCTGAGCGCGTACAATATCGTGAATAGTGATGAGCGGGAAGCGCATACCGTAGTTGCGCCCAATGCGTTGATCACAGGAGGCAGGGCCAGTACTTCCCGCGCATCCCCCAAGGACATTGGAACAGACGACAAAATAGCGTGACGTATCGAAGAACCGGCCAGGGCCGATCAACGGGTTCCACCACGCCGTTTTGCTATCATCGGGCCACGCGAGATCGTGCGCATGCGTATCCCCCGTCAACGCGTGCGTGATGAGAATAGCATTGTCACCACGAGCATTGAGCGTGCCCCACGTTTCGTAAGCCAGCGTGACAGGACCAAGCACCCCTCCACGTTGTAATGGTAGGCGATCAAATGTATACATCTGAAGCTGGTTGCTCTGCACCGCTAACGGGGCTTCCTCCCCGGTGGAACACACCATTCGTACCACCATTTGTACACTCCTTCCTTCTTTACCTGCCTGAAACCCTGAAAAAAGGGAACAAAAAACCCTCACCCATGACAGGGGCGAGGGTAAACGTCTTCGCGGTACCACCCTGGTTTCGTCAATACCTCGCGGCACCGACCTTGACAAGTGCCATTGCCATAGCAGACACTTTAGCTGGTAACGTAGCTCATACGGCACGGCTTACTCGCCCACCAGGGCTTTCAACCTGCAACTAGGAGGCCATTTTCCATGCTGGAACGGCGCTGGATTCTCATCGGTGCCAACTCTCTGTAGCCGCCCGTGGCATGTACTCTTCCTCTTCAACGTTGTTCTGTATTCTTTTTCGCTGTTTTTGGGTATTTTGGGTAACAAAAAAGCCCCTTGACTTGGGGGCTTGCTCCTTCGCACATTCCCCTCATCTTGCGGATTCGCTCCGCCGGAATTGGCACCCTGCTTGCTACATCGCTCGCGGGTTGCCGGGCTTCATAGGGCCGTATCCCTCCACCTCTCTTGATGAGAGCAGTTTTATTATTACTGCGATACCTTATGCAATTGTTAAATGGCTTCTTTGTTATTAACACCAAGTATACCTAAAAAGAGAAAAGCCTGTCAAGGGGGAGAAGCCGCACTTCTATGTGCAAAACGTCTATAAGTTGGGTACCGAACCGATGTGTTTTGCATAATCGTACATAATTATGAACATAAATTCGACCAGCTTCATTGCAAAATTCACCCTGGTGCGGGTCTTTCTAGTTTTTCTGCTTTGCGCGGAATTTCCGCACTGCCAACAAATTGCCGCAGCAATTACCCTCGCACCAGCGCTTGCTGCGGTTTTTACTCTCATCATAAAAAATCCAGCGACAGTTGGGATTGTCGCACAGCTTGATGCGTGTTGGATCATGCCTCGTTATCAGCTCTACAAACGAGGTAGCGATCTCCGCCATGATCCACTGCCAATTTTTGTGGAGGGGGGCGAGGGTGAGTTGATATTGTCCGTCTGCACATCGCTCTATCGTTCTGCGCATAGGAGCAGCACCAAGAAACGCTCGTAACTGGTCCATACTCTCTTCTAAAGGTTGTTGCTGTTGTAAGAGCTGTTTTACGATCTGCCATTGCAGAGAGCGCAGGACAAGCAGAGCAGATAGTTCGGCTTCTTGCGGCTTAGCATCAACCTGCAAATTCCAGCGTAGCAAAAACCGCTCCAACCAGTCAGACCTGAGCAAGCGGTCTTCACTAATACCGTTACTGCGATAATCGTGCCAGTCGCTGTTGAGAAAATCCAGGCATATCAGTTCCAATATCACGCCTCACGAATCTGCTTCTTGACAAGCTCTTATATTCCACCTTATACTTCTGGAAGTAATGAGCAAAAATGATTTTTGATGATTACATTGTACCCATTTTTTCAGGGTTTTGGTAGCTACTCAGTTCTCCTATTGCTTGCTTGCCGCCGCCAATGCTAAACAATTCAAGAGGAGGGGATTTGAGCAGATACGAGTTTTGACGAATAAAGGAGAATTCGTATGCCTGTATCAATGCAAAAGCATACACGCCACGTTTCTCATATCCCTGATTTCTGGCGACCGTTATCGTTTAGTCTCTTCCTCATTTGCGTCATGTCGCTCTTCGCTTCCTGCTCTAGTGGTTCGTCGACGCCCTCTGGGCCAGTTGCTCAACAGGCATCTCCTACGCAACCGGTTCACAAAGGGCCGCCTCCAGGAACGATACTCTACAAGGCCGATTGGTCGCATGGCATTAAAGGTTGGCAGGTGGCCTCTGCTTGGAATGTAGAGCATGGAGAACTCTATTCTAAAGGCGGGGATGAGGATGTACTAGCCGTGCCATATATTTCCCCCACGACCGATTATGCCGTCGAGATTCATATTCAGGTGACCCGCTACAAGACAAAACATGGTGGGAGTTTCAGTTTTTTTACTCAGCATAGTGGGCGGACTGATGGCTATATAGCTGGAACAAGTAACCTGATGGCTCCTGGTCCACGCCCCAACGGTTCTAATCCCCAATTCCAGGCGTTTATTGAGCCGCAGGCCCACGGGGAGACCAACGATTTACCTTTTGATTATGACCCGCGTATGGATACCCATGTGTACCGTTTAGAGGTTCGTGGCAACTCAGTCAATGTCTTTGCCGACGGTAATGACGTTTTCAGTGTGAATAGCACCGCGTCTCACTATCTATCAAGCGGGCCGCTACATATCCAGTCACACGCTATTATCCTGCGCGTCACCAGCTTCGTTATCACCGCTTTGTAGCGCCGCGATACAAGCAGGGTACAGAACACGCAGCCTGTACCTTGCTTGCTTCATTAAGGATTTTTTAGCCCAGACGCTCGATAATCATCGCGTTGGCCGTGCCACCACCCTCGCAGATCGTTTGCAAACCATAGCGAGCGCCCCGGCGTTCAAGCTCGTTGAGCATGAAGGTGGTCAAGCGCGCCCCGGAAGAACCCAGCGGATGACCAATCGCCACCGCGCCACCGTTGACGTTGACCTTATCCAGATTGGCCCCGGTCTCATGCTGCCAGGCAAGCACGACGCTGGCAAAGGCTTCGTTAATTTCGATTAGATCCATCTGGTCAAGCGTGAGGGCCGCCTTCGCCAACACCTTGCGCGTGGCGGGGATCGGCGCGGTCAGCATGTAGATGGGATTGTCACCAGCCAGCGCGAAGGCTACGAAGCGAGCACGCGGCACCATACCCAATTGCTCGGCCAACGAACGCTCCATAATCAGCACAGCAGAGGCTCCATCGCTGATTTGCGAGGAATTTCCGGCCGTGACCACACCATCGGGCTTAAAGGATGGTTTCAACGTAGCCAGTTTTTCCAGGCTGGTATCGAAACGAATACCTTCATCACGCTCAAAGAGGGCCGTGCTGCCATCCTCCAATTGCACTGGAACGGGCAGAATTTGCGATGTGAAACGGCCTTCCCTGGTCGCCTGTGCCGCACGGCGATGGCTTTCCAGGCTAAAGGCATCGAGTGCTTCACGGCTGATTTCCCACTTCTGGGCGATCATCTCCGCGCTTATGCCCTGGTGCACCAGTTTATTATCGTAGCGTGCAACCATCGCGGGGCCAAAGGGTTCGCCAGGACCCTTCGTGGTAGAACCCATCGGCACGCGCGTCATCGACTCCACGCCACCGGCAATGACAATATCATACGCGCCACTCATGACGCCTTGCGCGGCAAAATGAATGGCCTGCTGGCTCGAACCACACTGGCGATCCACCGTGGTACCGGGCACGCTTTCTGGAAAGCCCGCCCCCAGAACCGCGTTCCGTCCAATATTAAACGTCTGCTCACCTACCTGGCTCACACAGCCGATAATCACATCATCGATGCGCTCAGGATCGAGCCGATTGCGCTCCACCAGCGTCTTGAGCACATAGGCCTGTAGGTCCGCCGGGTGCCAGCCTTTGAGCGCACCATTGCGACGACCTACGGGGGTACGAAGAGCGTCAACGATGACCGCTTCTCTCATTGTCGCCATGAAATTCCTCCTGCAAAATAGACATTGCTAACAAACCATTATACACAGTAAGCCACAAAACAGGTGAGTTTGCCAATTGAGCTTGCCCCGATGTCGTAGAGTCTCCAGAGGTGGGAGCTGAGGACGATGGAAAACGTTTCTACGAAACGTAACGTTAACATTTTTATTCTACCAATAAAAACGTAATACGTCAAATGGCTGCTATCGTCTGCTCCAAAGCTCTTTGCTCATAAACGAGTGGACTGACATATCCAATGGATGAAGACCTTCGTTGTCGATGATCGTCTATTTCAAGGTACTCAAAAAGGGCTTGAGCAGGCCTGCTGATGAGATGAGTAGAGCTGAGTGCTGACACACTCTTCTTTGAGAGGCCCAAAGAACGACTCCATAGCGGCATTCTCCCGGGCATCTGCCTTTGCGTGACAGACTGACCACTGCTCCGATGTGTTCCAACTAGTTTTGGGAGGCTCGACTGGTGTACTGGCGGCCTCGATCACTGTGATGCACAAATCCCGGTGCGGGGCGACGACGAGCGACTGCCATCTTCAAGGCGTTTTCTGCCAAGGCTTCATCGCAGGTCTTTGACATCGACCATCCCACGACTGCCTGCGCATACACATCCAAGAGCACAGCCAGGTAGAGCCATCCTTGCATCGTCGAGATGGACGTGATGGACGTGATAGCTGTGACCCATTTGGTATTGGGTGCTGTTGCTGTAAACTCCCGATGTAAGACAGGAGGAGCAACTGGATGGGAGGCATCGCGTTTGGTGGTCAGCACCCGATGGCGTCTGCGCCAGGCACTGAGATCTGCCTCACGCATGAGCCGGGCCACCCGTTTGCGCGAGATCTTTCGCTTCTGGTCTTTGCGTTCTCGATACATGCGTGGTGACCCATACCTGCCCTGGTGCCTATCAAACACCTGTTGAATCTCTTGGGTGAGTTGAGCATCACGCGCGTCGGCGCGGGCAGGGAAGGCGCTTGCGCCAGGCGGAAAAGCCACGCTCCGAGACGTCAAGGACTCGACACATGACGACGACGGGAAACTCCTGCTTCTGTCGTTCAATACACTGATATCTCATCTGGATTGCCGTGAAAAGATGCTCATTGCTCTTTTTCGCATCTCACGCTCCTGCCGCACTATCTCGTTTTCACGTTTGAGGCGGCGATTTTCCTCTTCGAGTTGGATTTGGTGTCCTTTGCCTGGGAACGCTTCGGAGCCGTTCTCAGCCAGTTCTTTACGCCATTGCTGAATCGAGGTGTCTGAGATCCCCAATTCTCGAGCAACCTGCGCGATGGGCTTCCCACTGGTTTGCGCCAGTCGCACGGCTTCCTGCTTGAACTCTTTCGTGTAGACTTTTTGGATCTTTCCCATTGTTGATCCCCTTTCCGATCTGTCTAGAGTATAGCTCGGCTTTGGGGACTCTATCAATCCGGGGGAGGCTCAGGCGTTTTCTCGCGGGAATCTCGCGCAGAGCAAGAAAGTATAATTTGCATCTGCGGCTGGTGACGCAAAACGTCGAGGACTTCTTAGCCTCCGAATCAGGCAGAACGATTTTACTCAACGCCTCGCAGAAGTTCTTAATGAAACACGATTCAACGATCATTGAAGCGGTAATAAAGGCGTTCAAACTTTCAGATGAGGAACGCAAGTTTCTCCTTGGCGCATCGAAGGGAGAAGGGTTATTCTTCTGCCGGTCGTCTCATGTGCCACTGCAAGTGGTCGCGTCTGACCTGGAAGATCAGCTTGCCAGGACAGACCCGAAAGAACTCATGAGACAGGAACGGGCACAGCGAGAGAAGCGTGCGGAGGAGGCTGCATTCGAACAAAAAGAGGCGATAGCTGTTCAGAACTCCCACAACGAGTTTAATATTGTGCTTCCTCTCGTTTACAAGCCGGAGACAGAAAGAAGAGAGAAGCAATGGGAGAGAGGATACTTTTCGCCCTTAGAAAAAGAAAAGAGGTGCAATGATGCGAATATGCCCGATCTGCGGTGCCATGTATGCGGGTTCCCCTCGTCGTTGTAGGCGCTGCTGGGCGCATCTATTGATCTCAGCATAAAAAGCTAAAGTGAATAACCAGCATGGGCAAAACAGTGACGAAGCGTGTGCTGACGATGCCTCAATCGAGCCCTTGCAAGGAGCAGTTGCTCATCGAGTTCTGCGAGATCCCTACAACAGAGATTCTTGAGTTCACGCCGTTTGAGCAGGTTCCAGACGCCTTCTTGCGGATTGCACTCGGGAGCGTAGGCAGGCAATCGTTCCAGATGGATGCGTGCTGCCGCGCCAGCCGCCAAAAAGTCTTTGACGGCCTGGCAGTGATGGATGGCAGAACCATCCCAGATGATGAGCAGTTTGCCGGGAACTTGGCGCAGGAGTTGCTTGAGAAAGCCCACCACGTCCTCCCCTTTGTAAGGGTGGTCTTGGGTCTGCATGAACAATCTTCCTTCTGGTGTCAACGCTCCGATGGACGAGACATGGTCCCGGGTCAACGGTACGCGCAGCATTGGCGTATGACCCATGGGGGCATAGGTGCGCACCGCCATCGGCAACAGATAAAAACCCGATTCATCTACAAACAGGATCTGCCGCTGTTCCTGCTCGGCTTTTTTTTCAGAGCAGGCCAGCACTCTTCGCGCCATGTCGAGATTTCCTGCTCATTTTTCTGGGCCGCTTCTTCCTCCGGTTTTTGGACACTGTACTTGATCGTCCGAAGGAGACGGCTACAATGCGCTGGATGATACGTGACGCCAAACTGCTCTTTGATCAGTGCTGCCACACGGGCTGTGGTCCAGACGGCCCCGCGAAACCCGTAGTGCTCCGCCCCTTTGGCCAACAGGTCGGGCAACTGGGCACGCTGCGCCTCAGTCAGTTTCGGTTGTGGACCGGGAGGCGGTTGGTGGCGCAGCGCATGAGGACCAGCTTTCTTGGCTCGGCTCATCCATTGACTCACCGCGCCTCCGGTCACCCCGAGGGCCTGCGCGATGTCTTTTTGTTTCCAGCCTTGCTGATACAGTTGCCAGGCACGCAGTCGTCGGCCTTCGCGCCAATCTTTTGGAAGGGGGTCTTTCTTATTCATGCCTCCTTTCATCGGCTCGCAAGGTTCTTCACTTTAGATCCTCATGCTGAGGTCTATAGAGTAGGATTGCCCTTCTCCACACTCACATTTGGGAGCAAAACTGTTTGACGCACGTTATAAAAGCGAGACAAGATTTGACAAAATAAAAACCTAAAATAGCCAGAGAAGCCAGTCGTGTCATTTCTCAGGTAAATTGGCTCTAACACAACTTTGGTGATAAGCTGATCAATAACAAAATTTCCACTGTTGTTTTCTGCTCCCAGAGAAAATCGCTTCATCCCCGATAAGCTCATCCTTCACCAAAGTTGTGTCAGAGCCATTATATAGGATGATTTGCGGTTGTCAACTGTAACCTGATACGAAGTTCCACCCTGATGCATGTGTCGTTTGAACCATATCTTTTCGTTTCAGGTGGAGGTAAGCTCAGGATAGCCTTACCTCCCCTCATGACATGCATTAGGTCAGGTCGTCAAGATCAAACGGCCAGCAACGCCTCTTGCTTCCAGACGACGATGTGCTTCCGATGCTTGCGTAAGAGGGAGTGTTTCAATGGGAACATGCAGTGCCCCCTGCTCAATGAGGGTGATCACGGCTGAGGAGGCTTTACGGGCATGCAGCGGATGTGCCTGGAGGATCGGGCCAACGCTGAAGCCGAGCACACCGATGTTGCGGACCCACAGGTCATTCCCTCTTATCGGTTCCTCAGGGGTGGTGCTGGCGTGCCCAACAAGAAGCATTCGGCCCAGCGGAGCAAGCAGGTCAAGG
>DATAYF010000154.1:0-9038 GCA_036272735.1 Ktedonobacteraceae bacterium | reverse complement strand
ATGGGCATGCAAGGCATATTCAGAGAAGCCTGACTTTTGCCGCACCGCCGCGAAGGCGGCTTGTCGCTCCTGCTTGTGGGAACGAGGGATGGCGCGAGCGGCTTGCCACGCTGGATCGGCCCGCATGCGACGCAAGCGTTTTTGTCCTTCCGAGAGCAGCGCATTGGAGAGCTGTCTGGCGGCTTCCAAGTGAGCGTGCAGGCGTTTGGCCTGCCCTTCGTCGACGACCAGAGGCAATGCGAGCAGAAAGGTCGGGGTCTGCTGGCTTTGCTTGCCGGTCTCCTGCCTGGGAGTGGTATGCTTCGTGCGCTTTGGGGTTCTTGGGGTGCTGCCGTGCCATCCGTCTGCCTTTCTGATCGAGGAACCTCTGTTCTAAGAATAACGAATCGGGGAGCCCGTGTCAAGCGTTTCCCTCGATTTCAAGCGATCCAGGGCCTCGCGCCCCTCCCACAAAAGGAGCGGCGCTTCATCCCCCGCTTGAAACACAGGGGCTTTCGCGCTCGGATGACTGTAAGAGGTCAAGTAAAGGTTAGTGCGTTAGTAAAGCATAGTAAAGATGCTGGTAGATTTGTAGACTTTAGCGAATTAAAGCATGGCAATCTCTAGAAAGTGCTTTTAAAGCTCTGTTATTCTTTGTGAGAGTAGTGGGGCTTTTTGTCTTTTTTGACTCCTGGTGTACCTTTACCGGCTTGTGTTAAATTTTCATCACCTATCCCTGGGGAAAGTTTAACCAGCCCTTAACATATCCATAAAGCATGGTTAATGCTAGAGTGCTAACTTTATGCATGTAACGGTAAGCCTTGCAGTATTGACGTGAATCAATACCGTACAAGGCAATGTTTTTATGTATATCTCACTCTGAATAGGGAGTTTAGGAGAATTTATGTTGAAGCGATGGCGCATTGCACCCATGCTTATCACAATGGCAATGCTTGGCGTTCTTATTTCTGCTTGTGGTGCTACCACGGGTGGTTCCACGACTGCTACTCCAACGGCATCTTCCGGTTCTACAACCACTGCTAATTGTGCCAGTGGTAGCCTGCGCACCGGTGGTTCTACGGCTCTTGGTCCCCTGGTGCAGGCTGTAAGCAAGACCTACTCTGCCAAGTGCTCGGGCGCGAGCATCACCACCCAGTTGACAGGTAGCGGCGCGGGCCAGTCCGGCGTCTACAGTGGTAGCCTCGATGTCGGTAACTCCGATGTCTTCGCCAAATCTACCTATCCCGGTCTTGTCGACCACCAGGTTGCTATCGTCGTCTTCGCTGTCATTATCAGCCCGGACGTGACTGGCGTTTCGAACCTGACTTCGAAGCAGCTTACCGATATCTACACTGGGAAGACCACCAACTGGAAACAAGTCGGTGGTCCCAGCGAACCCATTGCGGTCGTCAGCCGCCCCGCTGGCTCTGGTACTCGTGCCACCTTCCAGCAATTCGTAATGAACGGCACAGCGGAAAGCGTCAGTGGCCCAAGTCACTCCACTGCTGCGACCTCTGGTGAAGTTGCCACCCGCGTGCAGCAGACCAAGGGCGCAATTGCTTATGATACCGTGCACTTCGCTACGGTGAAGAGCTTGAAGACCATCAGTATCGATGGTGCGGCTCCTACTGCGACCAACGCCATCAGCAACACCTACAAGTTCTGGAACGTGGAGCATATGTACACCAAGGGCGAGGCTAGCGGCCTGGCAAAGGCTTTCATCGCCTATATCGCTGGTCCTGACGCTGCTTCATCTCGTCAGACCCTTGGCTTCGTCGACATCAGCCAAGCATCTGCAAGCATCCTGGCGACTCGCAAGCCTGTATCCAAATAAATCCAAATGTTGACCGTTACGAGCGGTCATACCTGGGACGCTGGTAAAAAGGCGTTCCAGGTCCTGCTTTTAGTGAAACACTAAGGGAGCAAAAGGAGGGTAACGTGGCGGAGCAGACGCTCGAAGTGAGCACAAAAACTCCATCCTCCACACGCACCGTGAAGCGATGGTACCTGGGAGATAGAGTCGCGCAGTACATCTTCCTTATCTGCGCGGTGCTTATTGTGATAATCATCTTTGGAATCTTCATTTTTCTTGGGATCAACGGTTTTGCGACCTTCCGCGATCCCCATGCAAACATCTTTACGTTTTTTACCAGCACAAATTGGGACCCTCAGGGGCAAAACGGCACTCCCAGCTTTGGCATTCTGGGCTTCATTATCGGCTCTGTGGTGACGACGCTCCTATCGGTGATTATCGCGACCCCGTTTGCTTTCGGTATGGCCTTGTTTATGACCGAGACGACCCCCAGGTGGCTCAATGCAGTCCTACGACCGCTGCTTGAGATCTTTAGTGGCATGCCTTCGGTGGTGATTGGTTTTCTGGCATTGATTGTGCTGGTGCCTTTCTTGACGCGTGTTACACAGTCAATTTCTCCATCCCCCGTTTCTGGCCTGGGCTGGGGTGCGGCGACGCTGGTGCTCGTCGTGATGATCCTCCCAACCATTACTTCCATCTCAATAGATGTCATACGCGCGGTTCCTCCCAGCGTGCGCGAGGCGAGCCTGGCGCTTGGCTCAACGCGTTGGCAAATGATGAAAAGTGCAATTTTGCCCGCTGCCGCCCCTGGATTAGCAACAGCGGTGGTCTTTGGCATGGGACGTGCCATTGGCGAGGCGCTGGCGGTCCAGATGGTCTTAGGCGGCGATACTTCCATACCAAGTCCATTCTTTACGAAAGGGCTGTTCTTCCAGCCAAACGTCAATATGACCTTAGCCATCGTGGCACACTTTAACAATTCCTTTGATACGGAACGGAGCGCCTATTTCATGATCGGCTTTGTGTTGCTGGTCATCTCCTTCCTTTTTGTCTGTGTGAGCCGCTACCTGGGCAGTAGGAGTGTGTATCAATGAGTGTTCCATCGCAAGCTGTGCAATCTTCCGAGCGCGTCAAGGCTTTGACACGCCTGACGCGCCAACTCCATGCCAGGAGCCGTGTCGCCAGCACGGTGTTGTGGATCATTGCGGCCATCGTGACCATCGTCTTCGTCGCGATCATTATTGATCTGCTCGTTCAGGGCGTCCCTTACATGATTAACCCGGATTTCTACGCGGCGCAAGGCGGCTCGGGAACCATCGGGCAGCAATTCTTTAATACCATCTATATTCTGGTCCTATCAGAGATCATCCTCATTCCCATTTCGCTGGCGGCTGCCATCTACCTTACCGAGTACGCCAGGCAAGGCCCGCTGGTGAGCGCTATCCACTTCGCGGCCGAGACGCTCGCCGGGGTTCCTTCGATAGTGCTGGGTCTCTTTGGTGCCATCGTTTTTGTCACTACATTTCACCTGGAATTGAGCCGCCTGTCAGGAGCCTTGACGCTGCTTTGCCTGAATTTTCCTATGGCGTTGCGCCTGTTCGAAGATGCACTCACTTCGGTTCCGCGTGAAATGCGCGAAGGTGGCCTGGCGCTAGGGAGTACGAAATGGCATGTGATCCGCACGGTCGTCTTGCCTTCTGCCTTGTCTGGTATCGTGACCAGCATTATCCTATCGGCTGGCAAGATCATCGCCGAGGCCGCTGCTCTTATCTATACGATGGGCACGGCTAATCCCGCGAACGTGCTCACGTTGAATCCACTGATTAGTGGTGATACGCTGACAATCCACATCTGGGCCTACGAAACGGTGAGCGCTGGTGATGTGCCAACCAACGTCGCAACCGCCGTTTCCGCCGGTTCTGCTGCTTTGTTGATCATCATTTTGTTGGTCATTAATATTGTTGCTCGTACCGTTGGTCGCATTGTTCAACGCGCTGTAACGGCCGCGTAGGCATGCTCAGGGCCCGTTACAGAAGCAGCCATAAGTGTGTGTCGTTTCGTTGTTGATGCATGCGATGCATGCTTATGGATATGAGAAATGAGGAGACAACCATGATCAATATGTCGGATACCTCAATGGAGCATATGACGCTGCCGGAAGGTGCCAATATCTTCTCGCGTAAGGTTGCGCGTAGTGGTCATATCTCTTATGAAGGCCGCCCGTATTTTATCAGTAAAGCTCTCGCGGGACGCTACATTCGGCTGGTGGTCCTGGCTGATCGCTTGATTGTTGATACGTCTATTCCCTTGCACAAAGAATACTCACTGGCGTAACATATGAGTATACAAGGAGGTCCTGAGGTCGCAATGGAATCACATAATAATCCCGCGAATGCCGTACGACAGTTACAGGGTGAGATGCATACAGTAAACAATCAGCAGGCTCCGCAACCCGCACAGCCTGCTCATATGGGACAGTTCGACCCGACCAAAACGTTGAATCCCCATGCCGATGTGAAGATTGACGTCAAAGGTGTCAATTTCTTTTACGGTGCCAAGCAAGCGCTTTATGACGTGTCTTTGCCTTTACTTGACCGTCAGGTCACCGCGCTCATCGGCCCATCTGGCTGTGGCAAATCGACGTTTCTGCGCACACTCAACCGCATGAATGATCTCATTCCGGGTACGCGCATCGAGGGTTCAGCCACGTTCGATGGTCAGAATGTCTACACACGCAACACCGATGTCGTCTTGCTCCGTCAGCGCATCGGCATGGTATTTCAGCGCCCCAATCCCTTTCCCAAATCTATCTTTGAAAATGTGGCGTATGGTCTCCGTGTGCAAGGAAGATCGGGAAAATATATTCAGCAGCGTGTCGAGGAGAGCCTGCACGGTGCCGCTCTGTGGGACGAGGTCAAGGATCGCTTGAATATGTCGGCGCTCGGTCTCTCCGGGGGCCAGCAGCAGCGCCTGTGTATTGCGCGCGCGCTTGCAGTCCAGCCTGAGGTACTTCTAATGGACGAGCCATGTTCCGCACTTGACCCGATAGCTACATTAAAGATAGAGGAACTTATAACCGAGTTGGTGAAAGAGTACACTATTATCATCGTCACGCATAATATGCAGCAGGCGGCTCGTGTTTCTCACTATACTGGCTTTTTCCTGTCCGGTAAGCTGATCGAATACAGCCCAACAGTGCAACTGTTCGAGCGACCCCGCCAGAAAGAAACGGAAGATTATATCAGTGGACGCTTCGGCTAATCGTTCTAGCCTGGAGGGATCTGTGGCGCGTAAAATCCTGGTTGTCGATGACGAGGCTATTCTTCTCGAAACCATTGCTTATAACCTGGAGCAGTCTGGCTATCGTGTCATCACTGCGGCTGATGGCTATAGTACGCTGGAAGCTGCGCGACGGGAGACGCCTGACCTGATTATTCTCGATATTATGCTGCCTGGTATCGATGGTCTCGAAGTTTGCCGCCAGCTCCGTCGTGAAAATGCAACGGCGACCACGCCTATTTTGATGTTGACCGCCAAAGGCGAAGAGATTGATAAGGTGGTCGGATTAGAAGTTGGGGCCGACGATTATGTGACGAAACCTTTCGGACGTCGTGAATTGCTGGCTCGTGTGCGTGCTCTGCTCCGCCGGGTCGATTATCCTGCTGCGGCTACCAATAATCCCGCAGCGGAGCCACAAGAGCCACCTCGTCCATCCAACCGCGAACTGGTTGCTGGTCCCTTGCGCATCGACCTTGCCGGGCGGCGCGTGAATTGTCGGGGACAGGATTTAGAGCTACAGCCCAAGCAGTTTGAACTCCTCACCTACCTTGTGCGCAACCGCGGCACAGTGTTGACGCGTGACCAGTTGCTTCACAACGTCTGGGGCTACGATTACGTAGGGGATACGCGTACGGTTGACGTGCACGTGCGCTGGTTGCGTGAGAAAGTGGAAGAAGACCCCGCCAATCCCAAGCTAATCCAAACCGTGCGTGGCGTCGGCTACGTGTTCCGCTGGTAATGTATCCAACGCATAAAGAAAGCTTAATGGTTTCCGGAAACCATTAAGCTTTCTTTATGCGTTGTGATGAGTTAAAGTTCGTGCTCTTACGAGGATTGCACCTGTGCTACCGCCTCTTTCAGCTTGCGATAGACGGTATCGAGGTGTTCTGGCATCACTTTTACGTCTGCCAGAACGGGCATAAAGTTGGTATCACCAGCCCAGCGCGGCACAACGTGGTAGTGAATATGCTCGGCATAGCCTGCTCCTGCCACCTGCCCCTGATTGATGCCCATGTTGAAGCCGTCGGGCTTCATGGCGAGCTTGATGGCCTTCAGCGCCAGTTGGGCCTGCTCCATCATTTCGGTTAGGGTTTCGGCGTCGATCTCTTCGAGCGCACCGCAATGCTGGTAGGGGGCAACCATCAAGTGCCCGTTGTTGTAGGGGTATAAATTGAGCATCATAAAACAATGTTCGCCACGGTAAATGATGTGGTGCTCATCGTCGCGATGCTCTGCTGGTTGCGTACAAAAAATGCACCCTGGTCGTGGTGGCGTTTTTGGCTCGATAAAGGTCATACGCCAGGGTGCCCATAAGTTGTCCATACGTAAGCTGCCTCTAGCTCTGCTCTTGGTGTCGTGCGTTTACCGACACATCTATCCAATGTTCCGCCCACATGTGGATAGCATCGATCACAGGTTTGAGCGCGTGCCCCTTCTCGGTGAGTTGGTATTCAACTCGCACCGGTATCTGTGGGTAGACCACGCGCCTGACCATGCCTTCCGCCTCTAGCTCACGCAGACGGTCACTTAACACACGGTCGGATAGACCTTCGACGAGTGCGGTGAGTTCGCAGAAGCGCTTGGGTCCGTCGAGCAACGTGTCAAGCAGTAAGCCCGTCCAGCGCTTCCCAAGCACCTGTATGGCGTGTTCATAGCGAGGACAGAGATGAGCTATGGATGTGGATGGTGTCATTTCAGTGGGCTTCGTTGCCATGATTGCCTACCATTTCAAAAACTGGCTGTAGTTTGTACTGTAATCTTCGCATATTTGTTCTCATGTGGTATTCAGTATACCACGTCTATTTCTCTAACGCAAGGCGTGTTACATGTAAAAAGTAAGCAAACAGAGCAGTGCGCTGCATTCTCCCCTCGGAAGAAAACAACCAACAGAGTAAATAGCACCAAACAGACGGCCAGCCGTCTGTTTGGTGCTATTTACTCTGTTGGTTGTTTTCTTTATTTCACGTGCCAGTGATGGGCAGCAGCCAGATTGAGCAGGCGTGGATGGTTTTTCACGACCTGCTGGAAGGTGCTGGCCTGGTCTTTGTTCAGCGCGCCACTACTCACACCTTTGTTGACCTCGTTGGTGAGTGTGGTGGTCAACAGGCTAACGAGTTGGGCATGCGTGACCTTCTGGCTCTTGGCAATGGCATCCAGGCTCTTACCGCTTTTGAGTTGCGCGGTGAGCTGGCTGCTCTGTAGGTGCAGACCGGAGGCCAGCGGTGCCACCAGGTCGGCGCGGTGTGCCCGCAGGTAGTTGCGTACCTGGTGGAGTTCCCACGTACCGGCGCGGAAACTGCCACACACCTGCTGGTGCTTGGCGCGGTTCTGCTCGATGGTATTGACCTGATTCTGCGTCAACTTGCCATCTTTGACCATCTGCGCCAATACGCTATTTAAGGCATTGGTGCGGTCCTGGCTCAGGGTGCTGGTCGATACATTCAGGCTTTTTGCCAACGCTTGATTATACAATTCACAGTACGGACTATTTTGTGGAGTCTTCTTGGCCTTGGTCGTAGGCGTCGTCGCGCTATTCTGCGCAGTATGCGCCGACGTGATCAAAGGACCGGCGTAGAACGCACCAAAGAGCATACAGGCGACGAGAAGTACGCTACCTCCAACGATCACCAAAAAATTTTTGGTCTTGCTCATGTGTAAAAAACCTCATTTGTTATCAAATTTTTTGCTTATGTGACTGTTACATTTCTGTAACACCTGTATCTTAACAGATAAATCTACAGAACAAGTTCAGCAAATCTCAAGGTTTCTTCAAGTTCTGCGCGAATAGCCCCCACAAAGGACCGTTCCCGTGCAGGGGTCGTCTATCATAAATTCGGCGTCAGAGAACCCCTTGCTTCAGCTATGGGGATGAATGACGCTGTTCCTCCTTGATATTGTTGAATTTCTACATCATGTGTGCTAAAATGTAGAGTATGGAACAGAAACGCGCATACAAGTATAGATTTTACCCAACCGACGAGCAGAAGCAGACGCTTGCTCGGACCTTTGGGTGCGTGCGCTACATCTACAATTGGGCATTGCGCAAGAGAACCGATGCCTACTACAAGGACAATCAGCGCCTCTACTATAAAGATCTCTCTGCCCTGCTCCCTGATCTGAAAAAACAGGAAGAGACAGCATGGCTCTCGGAGGTTGCTTCTGTTCCTTTGCAACAAGCGTTGCGCCATCTCGATAAAGCCTTTCTCAATTTCTTCGAGGGACGTGGCAAGTATCTAACCTTCAAAAAGAAACGTCATCGCCAATCGGCTACCTACCCTGGCACAGCCTTTACGTGGCGTCATGGTGCTATTACCCTCGCAAGGATGAGCGACCCGCTCAACATGGTGTGGTCGCGTCCCTTGCCAGATGGGGCAACGCCCTCTAGCGTTACTGTTACCAAGGATAGTGCTGATCGCTATTTCATCAGCATCCTCGTGGAAGAGGACATTGCGCACTTGCCCCAGACAGAAACCACCATCGGTGCAGATCTTGGGTTGAAATCCTTTGTCGTGCTCGTCTTCTGGTGAAGTCGTGGGCAATCCCAGGTTCTTCCACAAGGATGAGAAGAAACTTGCCAAGGCGAAGATCCGACATGCCAAGAAGAAAAAAGGCTCGAAGAACCGCAAGAAGGCGTGTCTCAAAGTCGCCCGTATGCATGCCCGGATCGCTGATCGGCGCCGTGACGCGCCTCGCACCAACTTTCGACCAGACTCATCCGCGAAAACCAAGTGGTATGTGTCGAGTCGTTGGCTGTGAAGAACATGGTCAAGAATGGCAGTCTTAGCAAAGCCATCAGTGATGTGGGCTGGTCTGAGTTCGTGTCCCAACTCGAATACAAAGCCGAATGGTATGGACGATCCCTCGTCAGGATCGACAAGTGGTATCCGTCCTCCAAACGCTGCTTTGACTGTGGACATATCCTCGACTCCTTACCGCTTGATATTCGCCATTGGACCTGCCCCGAATG
>DATAYF010000153.1:0-3233 GCA_036272735.1 Ktedonobacteraceae bacterium | reverse complement strand
ATGGTCGTCAGAACCCTGTCCACGTTTTTCCAGGTTCGTTCCCCAACCAGCGCTCAGGCCGTCTGTCCTTCCTCCGGTTTCAGGGCACTCACTGATGACCAGAGGGCACCAGGATTGACCCGCTCCGGATAGAGCGAGAGCATCTGGTCGTAGAGTTCGTGCGCCGTCGCCGTTGTTGCGACCAGTCGGTCGAAATCGCGAATATACTGCCGGGTCTCGTTGATGATCCTGGGGTCGTCATCGACTCCCAGTCGCTTATGACCGGCGATCACTACGCGTGGGTGGAGCGCCTCGATGGTGTCCAGGGCAGCCAGCCACTCGCGGCGCGTGTGCGCGTTGGACTCGGCAAGAAAGAGATGGACGTCGTTGTAGGCGGCATCGCCTGCGACCACCAGGCCAAGAGACGGGACATACAAGCCTGTCGTGTGGTCCATATCGGTATGTCCGAGGGGCACGACGACCAACTCATGCCCCTCCAGGTCCAGCACGTTTTCGGTCAGGGCTTCGGCCAGCACCAGCTGATCGGCCAGTTGCCCGGGAAAACGTGACTCCCAAAACGATGCGAGAAACGGCGGCGCTGCTTGCTGGCGCATGGTTTCGACGACCTCTGGCGTCGCCACCAGGCGGGCGCGCGGAAAGCGCTGGAGAAGGGTCGTCGCGCCAAAGAAATGGTCGCCGTGGCCGTGTGTCGCGTAGATGGTGGTCAGGCGCTTGCCGTGCGCTTCGACCCACTCTCCCAGAGCGTGCGCCTGCGCGACAGTGAGCAAGGCGTCAACCAGCACGGCGTCCCTTTCCCCGTAGATGAGAGTCGCCGAGGTCGGCGACCAGAGCCTCTGCTTTTCGCCTGGAGGCGGTTTGAGGTACGCAACCGGGAGGCTTGGCGTTACGAATACCTTCCAGTGAAGCTCATGGCTTTGCGTTTCGCTATCAGTCATCGGAGTGTCTCCTTTCAGTCATCGGATTCTCTCTGTTCCTGGATCGGCTCCGCAAGCGGCGGCTCACGACGGGGTATGCGCAAACGCTGCCAGTTGGAGCAGGTTGCCTCACCCAGCTGCAGGTCAGCTGGGAACGCCGTTCTCGGTACCTGAGCGGAGGAGGTGCCAGAAGCCGTCTGTTGCGGCCTCACCTCGTCTCACCCCTTCCATGGCAGAAGCGAGGCCCACAGAAGCTCTGAGTGGAGAAGCAGATGGCCCCTCTTCGATCAGCCTTCAGCCTCCTTCCAAAAGAGCCCGGCATCTTCCACGCCAGTCATGCGCTTGCCCAGTTCCGCGGAGAAGGCGAGCAACCCGTCTAAGGGACGATGTTGGATCACGGCATGCTCGATCTTGCCCTCCTGGTTGGTGGCCAGGATCGTGGAGCCGCGGAGCTCCTTGCCGCCGAATGCCGTCGCGACCCACTCGACATAGAACCGCTGGCCACTGCGCGCCTGATCAGTAAACACTAACGACTCATAGATCTCTGCTGCGGTCCACAATACCTGCCTGACTCGCTCACGACCCTCGACGGGCTTGCGCTGGGCGGATCCTTCCAGAACGATGTGCTCGGCAAACCCCTCGGCGAACGCGTTGGCATCCCTGGTAAAAAAGGCGTTTTGCCACGCGGTGAGGACATCCGCTGGAGGGTGTTCCGTGTCCGTTTTCGTCATGGTCTCTCTCCTTCTATCGCTTTGGCAGCCTTTGCAGAAGCCCAGAGGGAACCTGGATTGACGCGATCCGGGTAGAGAGAGAGCATCTGGTTGTAGAGTTCACGAGCAGTTGTCGTTTCATGGGCCAAACGGTTGAAATCCCGAATGTACTGTCGAGTCGTTGCAATATGCTCAGGACTATCGGCATTCTCGGGATTCTTATGGCCCGTAACCACTGCACGGGGGTTGAGGGACTCAAGTCTGTCAAGGGCCGCGATCCAATTGAGGCGGCTCTGTTCGCTTGTCTCAGCCAGGTACGGATGAATGCCATTGTAGACCGCATCTCCCGCAACAATCAGGCCGATTGAGGGGACGCACAGAGACGTGGAAGGGTCTGTGTCGGTAAACCCATCGTCGATAACGACCAGTTTCTGCCCTTCGACTTCAAATGTCTCGCTGTCCAGAGCTTCGGGAAGCACGAGGAGCTCAGGAATTTGCCCCGGAAACCGTGCCTTCCAGAAGCTGTTCAGGTATGCTGGATCAAGTTGCGCGTGCATTGCCTGGACAACAGCAGGCATTGCAACGGCTCTGGCGTTCGGAAAATGGTCCAGGACGATCTTGGTCCCAAAGGTATGATCACCATGCGCATGGGTCAGATAGATCGTGGTCAGGTGTTTCCCGTGCTTCTTGATCCACTCCACCAATTGGTGGTTCTGGTCAACGGTCACAAAGGTATCAACCAGCACGGCATCCTGGGAACCTGCGATCAGCGTGGCCGTATTGGCGACCCATTGCAGCGCTTCCGTCCCTGGTGGGATATCGCGGGTGAGACTGGAGCGCTTTAAAGCAAACACCTCATAGGTAAGCGTTGAGCTTTGGGTTGAGAAAAGGGTCATGGGTGTTTCCTCCTCACGAGAACATGGCTACCGAGAGCATTTTCAATCCAAGAAGGAACGTCTTCCCTGATTGAAAACGCCTCTTTTTGTTGGCAGAAAGATCTACTGCTTCTCAAGTAGCCAAGCCAGAACACTTCCAGGATGCGCCGGCCTGCCAGAATGAACCGTGGGTCAGCCCCGACGCGGATCGGTTCTCCAGTGAGGGACCCATAGACCAACATACGGCCATCATCGCTGAGCGCCTGGTACATCTGGGTTCCGGTTTCTACGACCACCGGGTCGATGGCATACTTGACGCCCTTTGGACCCACAATCTTGCGCATCTGCTCGTCAATCGGCCCCTCGCTGGACACAATTACCGCATCGGCTCCCAGCCGCTCCAGTTCAGCAACCGCTTCGCGTCGGCGTACGACATTGATCGTGCGGATGCCATCACGTTTGGCCAGGCGGATAATCATCCGTCCCAGTTCGGACCCGGCTGCCGATTGGAGCAGCCATTCCCCCCTGGGGATAGCCAGGACGTGGCGCAGCATGAGAATGGCCGAAGCCGGGTTGATGAAGAACGAGGCGATTTGCTCATCCGGAAGATCGTCAGGAACCGGCAGCAGCGCATGGGCAGGTACTACGGCATACTCAGCCCAGTTGCCACCTGTCTCTCCATTGATCACCGCGACGCGTTGTCCAGGAACAGGGTGATCTCCATGTGGACCGAG
>DATAYF010000152.1:0-30498 GCA_036272735.1 Ktedonobacteraceae bacterium | reverse complement strand
GACGGATCGAGAATTGCCAAATCGGCGTGTTTCTTTCTTACGCGAGCGCACGGGGACATACGCTGTTGGACTGGGAATTGTATGTGCCGAAAAGCTGGACAGATGATCCGCAACGATGCCGAGAAGCGCATATGCCCGAAGGAGTGACGTTCGCGACCAAGCCGGAGTTAGCGCAACGCATGCTCGAACGAACCTTGGATGCCGGTCTACCCGTCGCCTGGGTCACAGGCGATACGGTTTATGGGAGCGCTCAGTCACTGCGGATGGCTCTGGAGAAGCGCCGACAGGCATACGCCCTGGCCGTGACCTGTAAGGAGCAGGTAAAGGTGCAAAGTATTCGCAAGCGCGTGGATCAGCTCACCCAGGCTCTTGCGAGAGAAAACTGGCGGGTTCTGAGTGCAGGCGCGGGGAGTAAAGGACCTCGCCTCTTCGCATGGGCACGCATTGAACTCGCGGCGCCAGAGATCAGCAGGTGGCAGCATTGGTTGCTGGTGCGACGGAGTCTGGATGAGGGAGTCAAGCCTGCCGAGATGGCCTACGTGTTGGTCTTTGCTCCCGACTTCCACTTCTCTGGAGGCGATGGTAGAGGCATTCGGTGCGCGCTGGACCGTAGAGCAGTGTTTGGAGGAAGCCAAAGGCGAAGTGGGTGTGGATGAGTATGAAATACGTTCCTGGCATGGCTGGTATCGTCACATCACGCTTTCTATGCTCGCCATGGCCTTTTTAACGGCCTTACGAGCCAACGAGGGAGAGGACGCACCAGAAACGTCTGGGCAAATACCCCAGATGCCAGAGTCAGGAACAAACGATCCTGCTCGGACCCAAGTATCTTCTGATCTTCCGGTCATGGTTCCTCTCAGTGTTGCTGAAATCCGGCGGCTTTTCTTCCGTCTCGTTGGTAAATCAGCTCTCTCTTTTGCCCACTATCTCGCCTGGTCATACTGGCGACGCGCGCATCAAGCTCTTGCGCGATTGTGTCATTACAAGCGCCGAAGCGCTCTCACTCCTCATCTACAACTGTAGGATTAGTCTAAACGTCAAGCGAGTATCACATTTATCTATGTAGTTATCACCGCAAAAATGCGAAAATGCCCTCAGTATTTTTCATTTTGCTGGCTAGGTACGAGGTGTTGTAAGACAAAAGGGGAGTGGATCTCGTTGGCAAGCAGACGTTGCTGGGTAATGGCGATAGCTACGTCACTTTTGTCGCAGGCAACCCATCGTCGGCTTAGCTGCTCGGCTACTACCGGCATAACGCCACTGCCGCAAAAGCAATCCAGCACGAGATCGTCTACGTCGGATGAGGCTAGCACGATGCGTTCTAAGAGTGCCTGCGGTTTCTGGGTTGCGTAGCCGGTGCGTTCGGGATCTTTCTGGTGGAGATGGCTGATGTCGCTCCACACATCGGAGTGTGACATCAGGGTGTCTTCGTGGTAGGTATAGAGGCGTCCGGCCGAGCGAATGCTCCAGGTGATAGTACCATCCGCGCCAACTTCTTTGCGCATGTGGTTGCGTTTGTGCGAGCCTCGTTTCTGGCTGATGCGCTCGCTATGAAAGCTGTATTGCGCCGATTTGGTGTAAAATAGCAGCGTGTCGTGCTTACGTGCAAAACGCTTGTTGGCTCGTCCGCCAGACTGGTAATGCCAGATAATCTCATTTTTGAAGCCGGGGCCGTTCGTCAGGGGATAAAATCCAAAAATTTCGTCTAACATGACCTTGACGTAGTGGGTGACGCGCCAATCGAGGTGGATATACAGGCAGCCATCGGGGGCCAGGAGTTGATACAGATTGTTAAGGATGTCGTATAGCCATTGGAGATAGGTATCCAGGCTGTTGCGCCAGGTATCCTTGTAGGCAATGTTCTCACCATGTGTAAACGTGCGCCCAGTCATAAATGGTGGGTCGATATAAATGAGCTTTACCTGCGCAAGGAACTCAGCATGCAAGAGAGGGAGCGTGGTGTGGTTATCGCCGGAAATGAGCCGATTATGCCAGACGGTGCTTGTGGGATTAGGGGTGGGAGACTCGAGAGAGGGTACGTGATACGCTTGGGTGAAGAAGTGTGCTGGCGGACTGGCTGAATCCGGATCTGCTGGTGGGTTTGCCTCCGTATACAGCTTAGTGCTACTGAATTTGTTTTTCCAGACCAGTTCTGCCATAATCATCGCTCCCGCGTGTGTGACAACTCGTGTGTAAAAAATATAGCGCTTTACGAGAGGTTTGTAAAGTCTTGCTCTGGTGTAGACATGAAGCCCGGATAGAAGATAGGGCGTGTGCAATACAACGTTATGCTAGTATAATGAAAGTGAAGCAAACTGCTAGCTTGTGTTGTACTGTGTTTTTAGACAGAGGTCGAGGATACGTAAATAATGGACGAACTTACACAGATGAAATGCGAAGTGTGCCGTGTTGGTGCTCCCAAAGTCACGGATCAAGAGATTGCGGAATTTCAAAAGCAGGTCCCCAATTGGATTATTCTTGAGCGTGACGATGTGAAGCGCCTTGAGCGCGTGTATACATTTAAGGATTTTGCGGATGCACTGGCCTTCACGAACAAAATTGGTGCGATTGCGGAAGCAGAAGGGCACCATCCGGCTATCCTGACGGAATGGGGAAAGGTAGGTGTTGCCTGGTGGACGCACAAGATCGGCGGCCTGCACCGCAACGATTTCATCATGGCCGCGAAAACGGACGAGGTCTATGCCGCTTCAGCACAGAAGAAATAAACATCAATACACAGGTTCCAACGAAAATGTTTTCGTTGGAACCTGTGTATTGATGTTCGTCTACCACTTTACTGGCTATGCTCTGTGGCCTTCGACCTTGCCCCCATGGCCCTCCATCATGTTTTTGATAGAGACCAGGGCATTCTCAAGGTCCTGATCAATCGTCTTGCCGTGGCTACCTGTTTGTGCTGCCAGGTTCTTGCTCATCCTGGGAGGCGGCTCAAAGGAGAGATGGACAGTAACTTGCGTGGGCGCAGCCTGGTCGGCGCTTTGTAAAGAAATCCACCCCCGATACTGTTGTTCTGGCTCATCCGCCCCCCACTCCATACGATGGGTGTTCTTGTCCACCTTGAAGAACCCATCATTGTCATACTGATGCCCAAAGGCTTCACCATGGACGTGCACACGCTCACCCTGCTCTGGCATGGCGTACTTTGTCGTCGATACGTACTTAGGGAGGTTCCCTACGTTAGAAACGAAATACTCGACCTGTTGCATGGGAGCGTGTATCGTAATCGACCGTTCATACTCACCCATTGAGGATATCCTTTCTGTGCATCTCAAAGAGAGAATACACATCCTATCTAATTTCTGCCGTACCATAAACGACTATAGCTGTATTTCTCACAATTATACCATAATCTTATGCGAAAGCGAGAAGGTAATCAAGCTCTGCATACTGATGTAGAGCTTCTTCGAACGCTCCTCTTTATGCGTGCTCGCTCGCGGGCCAGGCCAATACTGTTACGTTATGCAACCATTTCGCGTATACAACGAGAGGAGCAGGATGATTGCGAGATTGTAGACATTAGGCAGGATCGGTGACGGCGTTATTCTTTCGAGGGTGAGCATGAATATTCCAGGGATTACGCACCATACAGCTATTATCAACGGAATCAAAATACACTTTGTGGAAGCTGGCAAGGAAGCGCCAGTTTTGTTGTTGCACGGGTTTCCTGAAACCTGGTTTGCCTGGCGCAAGCAGATACCGGTCCTGGCCCAGCACTACCATGTGATTGTGCCCGATTTGCGTGGCTACGGCAAACACGGAAAAGCCTGCGACTGGCTACGATAAGCGCACAATGGCAACTGATATGCTCCTGCTCGTGCAGCACCTTGGCTACAACAAAATTGCGCTGATCGGCCACGATAGGGGCGCACGCGTGGGTACGCGCTTTGCCAAGGATTTTCACCAATCGAGAGATCGCCTGGCCGTGCTGGACAATGTGCCCACGCGCATTATCTTGCAAACTCTCACCGCTGAGCGAGCGAAGCAGCAGTGGTTCTTCATCTTCAACCAGCTTCCCGATTTGCCTGAGGCGCTTATTATGGGTCGAGAAGAGATCTGGTTGCGCTACTTTTACCGAATGTGGAGCTATAACCCGGAGATGATGAGTGATGAAGAGGTTGCTTGCTACGTGAAGGCGTACTCGCAGCCGGGGGCTTTACGTGGTGCATTTAATGACTACCGGGCTGGGCCCGAAGACGTTGCTCAGGATATGGTGGACGCCGATCAACTTGTCGATTGCCCTACGTTGGTGCTTTCGGGCGCGAATGCTGAAGTCGTTACTGGTATATTCGACGTGGTGGAGATCTGGCGAGGCATGGCCCATCATGTCCACATTGGGGATTGGAAATTCCCCAATGTGGACATTTGCCACCAGAGGAGCAGCCGGAAGCCGTGAATCGGGCGCTGCTCACATTTCTCGATGGCTGGAACGGTTGAGTTAAGCATTACCGCGAGTCATCGAGAAATTGCTTCACCAGATGTAACAGCGCATCCAATTCAAACGGTTTTTCTAAGACCACCAGGTCGTTGCGTTCCCTTGCCTGCCTGGGCATGTTGGCGCTCATAAAAATAATTGGCGTCTGCTCCATACCTTTGGTCACGCGTAGTTTTTCCACCACTTCCAGGCCATCCATATTTGGCAGCAGATAATCCAGGATAATGATTTGCGGAACGATGGTGCGCACCATTTTGAGCGCCTGAAATCCGTCGGTCGCAAAAATCACGCGATAGGAGGATGTTTCTTCTTTGAGCACCTGTGCCAGGGCAAAGCCAATATCGATATCATCCTCGACAATGAGGATGGTCTTGACCGCTGTAGGATTGGTAGCTTCTGTTCGTTGTATCTCTTCCATGCACGCCCCCCCATCTCTTTTGATGGTCGCTCACATGCGCTTCACTTTATGTAACGCGAAAAAACGTGGATCAGTTGCGATACTCTGTATTTTAGCATAGGAAGACCGTTGCATGGTACTTCATTGATAAACACTGATGGCTGCATGCAGCCATCAGTGTTTATCAATGAAGTACAGCATGTCTCTTTTGTTAGAGAGATTGCTCAGCGCTTGTAGAGTATCTATGGGCCTAGAACGTTCTAACGCGATTTTCCTCTCATTCCCAGGTTTCATCGAGATGTGATGCATAGTACACAATAGGCCGTTTAAAGTACTGAAGTTTTTCGTCAGAGGTGGTCTCCATCAAATTGATCACCAGAAGTTCTATCGCCTCCTGGTATTGCTGCGTATTGTACAGGGCCATCGCGAGAAAGACCTGGAGGGCCCGGTTGTGAGGAAACTCGCTTACGCCTCGACGCAATGTTTCCTCCGCTTGCTGATAGTCTCCCAGTCCACGGTACGTGCTTCCCAGACCAAGTAATGCTCTCTCAAGGTCTGGTCCAGAGAGCCCTTGTGCGAGGGCTTGTACGTAGAACGGAATGGACTCTCGTTCAAGCCCCAAATTGTCATGCACCACGGCGGTCTGAAAGGTAATTTCAGCATCATCTGGGTAGGCAGCGGTCAAGTCTAAAAGGAGCGTTCGTGCTTCCTCCAGAATAGCTTGATCTTGCCTGGCCCGTCCCGTTTCACGCAGTTGAATCGCTTCTGCTAAACGATCTCGCATCCTTGTTCCCTCTTCAATTCCTTTCTCAATTTGCTCATTCTTCTTATTATATCCTGAATGTCACCACCTTCAGAAATGTTGTACATTGGCAGCATACAATATATCTGAGGAGTGTACTATTTTATGCAACGTCATGAAGGGCTTCAACGCGCTCACGAGCCTGGTTCGTACTGGCAGCGTGGCTCTGCACCGATGGTTTTCAGCGAAGATCTCCCTACAAGCGTTGATACCGTGGTGATTGGTGGCGGATTCTTTGGCACCGCTACCGCCTACTGGTTGGCATGTGCAGGTGTCTCTGTAGCCCTGCTAGAGCGCACGTCGCTGGCTTATGGAGCGACCGGTCGTAATGGTGGCTTTGTCATGTCAGGAACCGCTGAGTCGTATACAGCAGTGATTGCGCGCCTGGGACATGAGACGGCGCTGGCCATCAGTAAAATTACCATTGAAAATCGCCAGTTGCTACGTCAGGTGCTGGCTGAAGAAGCGTTGTCGTGTGATTATCGCGAGCCTGGGAACCTCAACCTTGCTTTGAATGAGGTGCAATTGGCGGCGCGAACACTCGACGTAAAGGCGCTACAAGCTGATGGTTTTCGCGCGGAACTGCTGGATCGGCAGCAGGTACAGGCAATGATCGACACTCCTATAGGGTCAGAGATCGCGGGTGGAGTCTACATCCCAGAGCAGGGTCTGGTGCATTCAGCGCACCTTGTGCAAGAACTGGCGAGGGCCGCGCAGCGTCGCGGTGCGAGCATGCATATTGCTAAGGTGCTGAAACTGCGCTCCAATGGTGATGGGGTACGGATTGAAACGACGCGAGGGGTCGTGCAGGCGGGGGCGGTCGTTGTGGCCTTGAATGCCTGGACCGGTGAGCTTGTGCCTGCATTGGCTGAATATATTGTGCCGGTACGTGGTCAAGTCCTGGCCTATCAGCCGAGTGTGCCCGTGTTCAAAATGGGTATAGGCGCTGACGTCACAGCAACTGGCGAATACTGGCAGCAAGCGTTGGATGGCACGATTGTGCTGGGTGGGTGCCGTGAAGTGGCTGCTGACCAGGACGTGGGCGTGCGCAATATGCAGCCAGACGAAAATGTACAAGCCGCCATCGAACAGGTACTGCCGCGTCTCTTCCCATCATTGAGTAATCTCATCGTAGCGCAGCGCTGGGCCGGGTTGATGGCGTTTACACGCGACTACCTTCCTATAGTCGATCACGTGCCAGGAATCGAGCGCGCCTGGTTTATGGGTGGGTTTTGCGGACACGGTATGCCCTTTGGTATGCGATTTGGTCAATTACTGGCTGAGGCGGTACGCAAGGGTGAGCAGCCGGTTGCGCTTCAACCCTTTGGGCTACAGCGCGAGACGTTATCCTGGCGCTCGATCAGGGCTACGGCATAGCAAGCGATGCCTTCTTTGCGACCGGGAAAGCCCAGGCCATCGGTAGTGGCTGCTTTCACGCTGACCTGATCGATGGACAGGAAAAGGTGTGCTGCCAGGTGCGCGCGCATTGCTGGTATGTGTGGACCCATACGTGGGCTTTGCGCGATGATCATGGTATCGATATTGCTGATGCTCCACTGGTGCTGGTGCAGCAGATTGTAGGTGTAGTCCAGAAAGACCGTACTTGGTTGGTCTTTCCAGCGCGCATCGCTCGATGGGAAGTGGGTGCCGATATCGCCCAGCGCGGCGGCACCAAGCAGTGCATTAACGACCGCGTGGATGACCGCGTCTGCGTCAGAGTGACCAACGAGGCCGTGGTCATGGGGAATAGTGACGCCTCCCAACACCAATGGGCGACCTTGAGCAAACGCGTGGGCATCGAAACCATTACCTATACGTATTGTCATTAAGCCTGACCTCGCACGAGTGCTTCGGCAATGATCACATCTTCTACAGTGGTGATCTTCATATTGATGTAGGAGCCGGGGAAGATCACGACGGGGTGTCCCAGGCGTTCGAGCAGGGTTGCATCATCGGTCATGTTATCCTGGGCGAGTGCGCTATGATGGGCATGGTGGATGAGTGGAAAGGCGAAAACCTGGGGAGTTTGCACGGCCCACAGGCTTGAACGGTCGGGAGTCGCATCGATGACGCTATCGGTGACATGTTTGATGGTATCTTTGACGGGCACGGCTGCAATGGCGGCCTGGTGTTCGATAGCAGCTTCGAGACCGGCTGCGAGGATCTCGTGGGTAACCAGGGGGCGAGCTGCATCGTGAATCATCACCCAACGGGCAGGGCAGCCAAGTTCGGCAAGGGTATCTAGCCCAATGCAGACGGAATCTTGTCTACGTGTGCCGCCAGCGACAACTGACGCGACCTTCGACCAGGCTTCGTGCTGGCTGAGCATTTTCGTGTCTTCCACCCGTTCGGCGCTGGTGACGATCACGATGGTATCGACCAAGGGTGAGTTTTGAAAAACGTCTACGCTGCGCGCCAGGATGATGCGCCCGTTTAGGGGGAGCCAGAGTTTGTCGCGTCCTTGCATGCGGCGGCTGGCACCTGCTGCTACAATGACAACGGCTGATGTTTCTTGCATGGTATTCAAAATGGGGGCGTGTGCTTAGGCCCACAATCCCTTTCTGGGTAGTAAAAATGAAAGGCACCCCGAATTTGGGAGTTATCCCGAATTCTAGAGAGGGAGGCCAGCTCCCACTCTACAATGCAGGAGAGGCAGAGGCTAGCTCTGCTTCTCCTGCTTATCACATGTTATCGTCATCAAGGAGAGTTAGAGCTGGCCTCTAGCTCTCCTTGATGTAGAGTGGGAGCTGGCCCCCCTCTCAGCCCTTATGCTGGTCGCTGTTTGGCAGGCGATTGGGGTGCAGGTGCTATAGTGGCGTTTTGTTTGGGGTGAGCAAAAATCATGCGCCCGGCCACCGTTTGTAGCACGCGGGTAACCGTGACCTCAACCGTCATACCCATGAACTGACGCCCATTTTCGACGACAATCATTGTACCATCATCCAGGTAGCCAACGCCCTGTCCCAATTCTTTGCCATCCTGCATAACCTTGATGTGAATATCTTCACCTGGCAAGAGCACGGGCTTGATGGCGTTGGCAAGCTCGTTGATGTTGAGCACCTTCACGCCTTGCAATTCGGCCACACGATTGAGATTAAAGTCGTTGGTAATGATAGGACAATGCACATTGCGGGCCATTTTTACCAGTTTCCCATCCACGTCGGCGATCCCTTCAATGTCTGCATCGATAATGGCGATGGGGACCGTCGCATCTTTTTGCAGACGATTGAGGATTTCCAGGCCACGGCGACCGCGATTGCGACGCATTGCGTCGGCGGAATCGGCGATACGTTGTAGTTCATGCAAGATGAAGCGCGGAACCACCAGGGTACCATTGATAAAGCCTGTCTGGCTGATATCTGCGATGCGCCCATCGATGATTGTGCTGGTATCGAGCAGGATCTGGTTGGCAATGGTTTCGTTCGCGGACGCGTTCTCTTTCTCGTGCTCTTTGTTGCGTTCGCGATCCTCGTCGCGCTCACGGCGCCGTATCATTGCGTTCTGAAAGAGGTGCGCGATATCGCTTTTACGCACAACGGCGGTGGTGATACCTAGGTAACTAAAGATGACTGCTGCGACAAACGGCAGGAGACGGCCTACAAGATCGGGTAAGTACGCCAGTGGAATAGCCAGAAGTGCTGAAATAATCAGCCCGATGATCAAGCCGACACCGGCTGCTATAAGATCACTGGCCGCTGCTTTACGAATTTTGTCACGTATCCAAAGGTAAGGTATGACTGTAATGTAAGGAGTGATAATAAAAGCAATCACTGCACAGACAACAGCTATGGCTATGATCCATTCAATAGGGGTGGATGGTTGCCTTCCCCGATGAACAAAGACATAGCTGATGACGATGCCAATGGCGACGAGTGACCCAACGATGCGGGTAATAGTGTTCCTAAACATCCCTGCATCCTCCAACGCAGTGCACAAGATTGTGCTGAGTGCTCAAAGGGAGCGTGTGCTATGGATAGTATGTGAGCAAGGACGGTGATAATAACGGAACAATAATGATAAGTGCAAAAGTTTTGTCGCCTTGCCTGCATGTTACCTACGTGCCCAATGAGTGGTCGATTTTTCACAAAAACATATTGCGAGTATCCAGTTGCTTTGCCCACATAGCAAAACGGGTTACACAGTAACTCCTTCTGTAAATGAACGCTAGTGAAGTGCTGTCTCTTCTCCTAGTATATGCCAGGTGCATAAATTTTGCAGCCGCGTCACAATAGGGTGTCGAATATGCAGTATACACCTTTCTTACGTAAGAATCAATAGTCGTGCTTGTTCTAGAGTGCTGCGGCGCGCTCATTCAAGCATCACGCGGCCCTTTATAGAAAAACAGAGCAATTGTGGCCAGAACCCATACACGTATTCTCTATTACTAGTGTAGTGCAATTTCCAGGGCAACGGCAAGTGAACTGGCGGTGATCACTTTAAAATCCTGGGGTAAGC
Source organism: Ktedonobacteraceae bacterium (assembly GCA_036272735.1). Taxonomy (GTDB): domain Bacteria; phylum Chloroflexota; class Ktedonobacteria; order Ktedonobacterales; family Ktedonobacteraceae; genus DATAYF01. The sequence continues at coordinate 20,394 of DATAYF010000152.1, read as the reverse complement.
CTCCTTCCTCAAGTTCGGCACGGATGCGTTCGCCGCGTCCTGCACCTGGGATAATACAGCGTTTGAAGCCGAGTTTGGCTGCTTCGCGCACACGCAAAGGCAAGCGACTTACCGCTCGTAATTCTCCTGAGAGCCCTACCTCACCGATTAAGGTCATGTCTACCGGTATCAGCTTTTCGCGATAGCTAGAGGCGATGGCGGCGGCGACACCGAGATCGATGGCTGGTTCTTCAAGCGAGAAGCCACCAATCACGTTGGCATAGACATCGTGGTTGCCCACGGCTAAACCGACCCGTTTGGTGAGGACCGCGAGCAGCATTAGCAGGCGATTGTGATCGATACCGTTGGTAGTATACCGTGCATTGCCGAAGTTACTCGGTGTGACCAGGGCCTGGACTTCTACCAGAAGTGGGCGTGTGCCTTCCATGCTGACCACCACCGCCGAGCCATTGGCATTGGTAGCGCGGTCAGAAAGGAAGATGGCCGAAGGATTGAGCACTTCGATTAACCCTTCTCCCTGCATTTCAAAGACTCCCACTTCATGCGTGGCCCCAAAGCGGTTTTTCACGCCCCGCAACAGGCGATAGGTGTGGTAGCGTTCACCTTCGAGATAGAGTACCGCGTCGGCAATATGTTCCAGCGCTCTCGGTCCCGCGACCGTTCCTTCTTTTGTAACGTGTCCAATGATAAAAATCGGTACATGGGTGCCTTTAGCCAGTTGCATGAGCAGGAGCGTGCATTCTCTGACCTGGCTGATGCTGCCGGGCGCGGCGGTTAAGTGGCTGGCCATCACGGTTTGAATAGAATCAACGATGACCAGTGCTGGTTTGAGTCGATGAACGGCTTCAGTAATCACGTCGAGATCGATCGCGGCCAGCAGGTACAGGCGCTCACCCGCGATGCTCAGGCGTTCGGCGCGCATTTTAACCTGGGTAATTGATTCTTCGCCAGAGACATAGAGCACGGGTCCGGTACTCTGGGCGATGGCCCCGGATACTTGTAAGAGCAGCGTGGACTTGCCGATGCCCGGCTCGCCTCCGATCAAGATCAGCGAACCTGCAACTAGCCCGCCGCCAAGCACGCGATCCATCTCTGTATAACCAACGGAGATGCGTTCCTGTGTGAGTGGCTGAACCTGGGGGAGTACGATGGGCGTTTGCGTGCCTTGAGCGGTGGGCGATGAGCCGACCACGTTCTGGCGGCGCTGCTGGGCAGCGCTTTGTGGAACATCGGCTACCTCTTCGAATGTGTTCCATGCTCCGCAATCTGGGCATTTCCCCAACCACTTGCTCTGTTCACCACCGCATTGCTGACAGATGTATTTTGTGCGTAGTTTTGCCATGAACGATGTGTAACCTGCCTAAGAAGAAATGGATAGTTTGGAGTTGATGTTACAAATAGCAATGATACAAAGAATGTTTGTTGCGTAGTAAATGGGTATTGGGTGATGGATGCGTGGAAAACGAAAAAGAGGGCGTGAATGCTCACGCCCTCTTCCTGTTCTCTATGATTCGCTACCGCTGCTTTCACCTGCTGAGAGTGCAGCTTCGGGAGCTGCGGGAGCCGGTAGTTGCTCGATACGACTACGAAGCTGCAAGACAAGCTCGTTGTTTTCGACCATCGCTTCTACCAGGTCGCCGGGGTGGAACTTGCCCTGGAGCAAGCCTTCTGCCAGCGGATCTTCGACCATGCGTTGAATAGTGCGGCGTAACGGTCGTGCGCCGTACTGTGGATCGAAGCCCTTCTCGATCAGGAAGTCTTTCGCGGGTTGCGGAACGACCAGTTCAATTTGTTGCTCGGTCAACTGTGTACGTACACGGTTGAGCAACAGATCGACGATGGAATACATCTCCTCCATGCGCAGTGAATGGAAGACGATGACCTCATCGATACGGTTGAGAAACTCGGGTTTGAAGGTATTCTTCAATTCACCGAGCACCTTGCTCTTCATGCCCTCGTAATCGGCCTGATTGGCTCGCGCCTTATCTTTCGACTGGCTGAAGCCAATGGAGGCTTCTTTATTCAAGAGTGCCGCACCGACGTTCGAGGTCATGATAATTACCGTGTTGCGGAAGTCCACCACGCGTCCTTTGGCATCCGTCAATTTGCCGTCTTCAAGAATTTGCAGCAGCATATTGAAGACATCCGGGTGAGCCTTTTCGATTTCGTCGAGCAAGATCACGCTATAGGATTTGCGGCGTACTGCCTCAGTGAGCTGACCACCCTCTTCATAGCCAACATATCCCGGAGGGGCACCAACCAGGCGGGCTGCCGCGTGGCGCTCCATGAACTCAGACATGTCAATTTTGATGAGGGCTTCTTCGCTCCCGAACATGAATTCGGCAAGTGCACGAGCAAGCTCGGTTTTACCAACACCCGTGGGACCCATAAAGATGAAGGAACCAATTGGGCGTTTGGGATCTTTCAAACCTGCGCGAGCACGGCGGACCGCGCGAGAAATCTTTTCGATGGCCTCGTTCTGCGCGATGACGCGCGCGTGAAGGGCATCCTCCATTTGTAGCAAGCGCTGGGATTCTTCCTGTGCGATACGCATTACAGGAATGCCGGTCCACATCGAGACAATCTGAGCAATTTCTTCTTCGCCAACGGTTGGTTTGTCGGTTCCGCGCTCTTTTTGCCAACCCGACTCAAGTTTGGCAATGCGTTCGCGCAGTTTGACCTCGCGATCACGAAGTTCGGCAGCCAACTCGTACTCTTGCTGCTGAATGGCGGCTTCCTTCTCACGGAGCACCGACTCCAGACCTTTCATGGCCTCTTTGAGGTTGAGAGGAGCAAGCGAGTTTTGCATGCGCACGCGGCTGGCGGCCTCGTCAATCAGGTCGATAGCCTTGTCGGGCATGAAGCGGTCGGTTATGTAACGACTGGCCATGTCGGTTGCAGCTTTGAGGGCATCATCGGTAATAATCAAGCGATGGTGATCCTCGTAGCGTTGGCGGATACCCTTCAGGATTTCCACAGTTTCTTCGACCGATGGCTCACGGACAATCACTTCTTGGAAGCGGCGCTGAAGGGCGGCGTCACGTTCAATGTATTTGCGATACTCGTCGAGCGTAGTCGCGCCGATACATTGGAGTTCACCACGCGAGAGCGCGGGCTTCAGGATATTCGCAGCATCGACTGCACCTTCGGCTGCGCCTGCGCCAACGAGGGTATGAACCTCGTCAATGAAGATGATGCAGTCACGACTATTGCGAATTTCCTCGATAATTTTTTTCAGTCGTTCCTCAAACTCACCGCGATATTTCGTACCTGCTACCAACGAACCAACGTCGAGGGTAAGCAAGCGTTTGCCGACTAGTGTTTCTGGCACCTCGCCTGAGATGAGACGCTGAGCGAGACCTTCAACAATAGCAGTTTTACCGACGCCGGGTTCACCAATCAGGGCCGGGTTGTTTTTATTACGGCGGGAGAGGATCTGGATAACGCGTTCGATCTCTTGATGACGACCGATGACAGGATCGAGTGTACCTGCGCGAGCAGCGGCTGTCAGATCAATACCCATCTGGTCAATGGTGGGGGTTTTCGAGTGCTTGGCATCGCGTTCATGTGGTGCGCCAGACTGGCTGAGCACTTGAATGGTTTGTGTCCGCACTTTTTCCAGGTTGACACCCAGGCTTTCCAGAACGCCTGCTGCAATCCCTTCACCCTCACGCACGAGGCCCAACAAGAGATGTTCTGTTCCGATATAGTGATGATTCAGGCGTCGAGCTTCATCGACGGCTAGCTCGATCACCTTTTTGGCACGTGGGGTCAGCCCGATCTCTCCGAGAACGATGCGGTCGCCACGACCAATAATAAATTCGACGGCGCTACGAACTTTGTTGAGTTCGACACCGAGATTTGCTAATACTTTTGCAGCAACACCTTCACCCTCTCGGACAAGCCCTAGCAGGAGGTGCTCTGTACCTATATAGTTGTGTTGGAAGCGTTGGGCTTCCTCTTGAGCGAGGCTCAGGACTTTCCTGGCGCGCTCTGTGAACTTATCAAACCTATCTCTATCATTCACCTGTTTGTCACCCCCCTTTCATTGGCAGAGGGTGGAACCGAGCCCTCTGTGTCGCTCAGGTAAACTATGTGATTCATCATACAACACCCATCATACAGCGTCAAGGATAACAACCGTAGCCTCCCATCTGTCGTTATACGCTTGAATTCTTGCCTGAGAAACAATCGACCCCAGCACTGCAACACGAAGCGAGGCAGTGGCGAGGTCTCTGTCATGGTCTGTTCAGGTACAATGCGTTGGTTTAGCAAGAATATATCTACTTAAAGAAGCTCCTCTGTGACTTTGTAAACTGTGCATTTTATCATACTACAATTCATTTTGTATCGTCAAGAAACAAAATCGACTACAGGTAGTCACGTTTGCAATGATAATAATTTGCAATCAGCAAGAACCTTCCAAATCCATTTGTATCACGCAGGGATTGGAAGGTTCTTGCTTGCTATATGATCAAGATCGCTGCCTTGATGCCTATTCTCGATGCGCCATTATTGTTCGGGCGCTTCCGATTCTTCTTTGGAACGCTGGCGAGCTGCGGCGCGGAATGCCTCGGCCATTGCCGTAAGCTCCTCACCCTGGCGTGAAGGACCGCCGGAAGGTTGGTTCCCCTGGCTGCGCTCTTGACGCTCTCTCCGATCACGCTTTGCCGGTGCCGGTGCTTCAGAAGGTGACGAAATCGATTCCAGCGAAGGTGTTGCTGGTGCCTGTGGAGCGTTAGCAGCACTTCCTTCAACTGCTTGCTCTGCGGTCGCCTCTTCTGTTACCTCTGCGGTCTCTGCGGTCGCGGCTTCTTTGGGGGCATCTTGCTCTGCCACCTGACGCAAACTGAGACCTAAGCGACGGCGCTCGGCATCGATGCGTAGGATGCGCAACTGTAGCTGCTCACCCTCTCTTAGCGTTTTCGGATCGGTGCCTGGTGAAAGTTCTGACTGATGGATCAGACCCTCGATGCCATCTTCGATGCGTGCGAAGGCACCAAAGGGAGCAATCTTGGTAATGACGCCATCAACAAGCTGGCTGGGAGCATAACGTTGCTCCACGGTCGTCCAGGGATCAACTTCTGCACGCTTGATAGAGAGGGCAATTTTCTTTTTCTCTTTATCAACGCTTAACACCTGGACTTCGACTTCCTGACCAACGTGCAGAACCTCGCTAGGATGGTTGACACGGCTCCAGGCGAGTTGGCTAATATGCACCAGTCCGTCGGCACCGCCCAGGTCAACGAAAGCACCGAAGTTCGCCAGGTTGCTGACGAAGCCTTTGCGCACTTCGCCGGGCTGAAGCTCATTAAGTAACTCTTCGCGGCGGCGCTGACGCCATTCTTGCACGGCCAGACGCTCAGAGAGAATCAAGCGGTTGCGTGCCCGGTTGATCTCAATGATTTTGAGCTGAAGTTCTTTGTCCTTCATGCCCTGCAACTTGGCTGCTGTCTCCTGGCTCTCGCCACCCATCGCGACCTCTTCGCGTTTGAGGTTGAGAATTTGAGAGATGGGTACGAAACCACGAATGCCCGCGACATCAACAATTAAGCCACCCTTGTTGTAATCGATGACTTTTGCTTTGAGCAGTTCGTTGTTCTTATACTGTTCTTCCGCGATGCGCCATTGTCTTTCGGTGTTGGCACGTTTCAGAGAAAGAACGGCGTGACCTTCTGACGTTTCTGGCTGGATCACATAGACCAGCACTTTGTCGTTCAGGTGCAGCTCACTAAAGGAGCCGTAGCCACTTGCTGGCAATTCTTTTGTAGAGAGGACGCCTTCAGACTTGAGACCAATATCAACCAGGATCTCGTCCTGATCAATACGCACGATCACGCCCTCTACGACATCGCCGCGCTTAATGCTGATAGGCGTGGTTGATGCCGCCAGCAACGCTTCCATCTCGTTTTGGTTGAGGTCTTCTGTTTCCTCGGGGTTGTTGTTCATTTGCCCTTGTGGGTCATTTCCATCGATCATCGTCTGTACCCGCCCGCTGTTAAGATTTGCCGCTGGCATTGTCGAAAGGTCGCCGTGCTCATTTGCTTGCATGGGTAAAACCCCCTTCGATCCACGGTTTTTTCCCGCTAGTTGATACATGTTCCTCCTGGTGTCTTCTGCCTTCAAATTGTGTCACTGTGTTGCGTCTCTTAGCTCTAGAGATTCCAGATAGTGTCTTAGGAACAAAAAAGGACTCAATTTTTTGTGCCAGGGGATTAAGCGTACCATCGTCTCGGGTTATTCGGAGGAGGTTCGTACTTAGGCGGTAACGTTTCGGCCTGCTGTAATGTAATCCTGAAGATAAATCCATGCGATCAGTTGTTTGCTTTACAGGACAGTGATACGAAACGAAACACACAGGCAAGCCATAAATGAGCGCAATATGCGCCTGAATGTAAGCATACCCCCACTCGATGCTTTAATTATACCAAAAGCCTTCTGCGAATGCAAGACGGTGCCCAACCTATTTGCGAATCTCCCCCAAATTTTTTGTTCAAGTCATTGTACCACAATAATGCAAGGCCCATTGTCGTTGCAAATTTTCCGCATGTGCTACAATGCTGGTATGAAACTCTATCGCGTTCCCGGTGTTCTACAGACTTTACGGGAGAAACTTGAAGCGCCAGAACGCGCCGAGCGCGCGTTTGATCTGATTGAGGGTAGGCAGCCGCAAGCACGGAAAGCGGCAGTACTGTTGCCGCTGTTTGAGCAAGATGGGACGTTGTCCGTAGTGTTTATTAAACGCGCTCTGAGTCTGCGTTCGCACCGTGGTGAAATCGCTTTTCCTGGCGGGGGCGTGGAGCCAGAGGATACGTCTCCAGTGATGACGGCACTACGTGAGTCGCGTGAGGAGATTGGTTTAGACCCGGCGCGTGTGCAGGTATTGGGTGTGTTGGCTCCGGTATTTACGGTGGCAAGTAATTATGTTATTACGCCGGTGGTGGCATTCTTACCACAAGGCCTGGGCACCGTGCAGTTGCAAGTCAGCGAGGTGGCGGAGCTTATTGTGGTCCCGTTAGCTGCACTGGCCGATCCAAAGATTATGCACACCGAACAGTGGTCGCGTGATGGGAGGTCGCGTACCATTTATTTTTATGACTATGGGTCCCGTAGAATCTGGGGAGCCACCGGGCGGATCGTGCATGCTTTTCTCTCGTTGCTCGCTACCGATACTGTGTACTCTGACTGATCGCTGTTACCCATTAGTCATAAAAGGCTTGCGAAATAGCACCTTCCCTTATTACAATAGAAGTAGTTACGTTACAAATAAAAGAGTTCTGTAGTGTGTCCGTTGTATGCCGTTCATGCATAGATGTTGTGGCTGGTCTGGAAGTGCCCCCACGATGGAGAATAGCAATGACGTTGCCGACACCTGATGCTCAATCTTCGAGGTTCCAAGCAAACTTCGCACAGACGCCCCCACCCTCACACTCGATACCTGTTGCGTACCCCACCTCCTCTACCCAATCTCCGTTTGTCTCTCCTGCCTCCTCCTCGGAATCCTCGTCTTCATTTACGATTGGGCATTATGAACACGCATTCGATTTTGCTACCCATTCACTCGATCTAGCGACCGGAGGTATGAAAACCTTAACCGCAAAAAGAGAACTTCCCACGCGACCTGATCGACGTACCCCCGACATTTCAGCGGAACTGGCTACGTCACATAGTTATATGTTTGCCTTGGTAATCATGGTGTGCGTCGTGCTCATGCTCATCGGAGGTGGCATTGTGCTGGTCGTAATGTCGCTGCCGTAGTAGAATGGAGTGGTTATCGCTCTTTCCCAATCAACTACGGGCTGCTGGTATGCCATGCAGGTCACTCGCGCTTTTCACTGCTTTGACGATTGCGCGTGCGAGTGTTTCTGCTGCCGCTGCCCCTAATAGACTGATCTGCCTTGCAGCAGTGTTGGCATCTGTTGGCTGGCCTGGTCGTTCTCCCACTGCCAGGGTGAAGACGGTGTCGCCATCGAACATGGTATGTGCAGGTTTAATGGCGGATGCCATGCCATCGTGTGCCATTTGTGCTACTTTATTGGCCCCTTCTTTGCTGAGCGCGGCGTTCGTTGCGATGACCGCGATGGTCGTGTTGCTCATGGGATTGGCTGATGAAGATGGGAATGGATCAATGGTTGTACGCGCACAGGCGATGGTCTGTTGCGTCTGTGGATCAACAATATTGCCCAGCGCGTTGACTACGACGATGGCTCCTATTATTGTGCCGTCTGCAAGTTGGATACTGGCTGAACCAAGCCCCCCCTTCATGGCAAGACCTGGGTGCAGCATCTTGCCCACGGTGGCCCCGGTGCCAGCTCCAACGTTACCCTGTGCGATCGGCCCGCCCGTCGCTTCTTGGCATGCTTGATAGCCGGAGGCGGCGTCGGGTCGTACCTGGGCGCTGCCGATTGCCAGGTCGAAGATCGCGGCGGCGGGGACGATAGGGACGCGAGCAACGCCTGTGTCAAAGCCAATATGTTGCGCTTCCAGATAGCGCATAACGCCGCTGGCCGCCTCTAAACCAAAGGCGCTGCCTCCGGTGAGGACGACCGCGTGCACTTCATCGACCATATACATGGGGCGTAGCAGGTCGGTTTCTCGCGTGGCAGGCGCTCCTCCGCGCACGTCAACGCCGCCGACCGCTGGGGTCGCGCTGAGTATGACGGTGCAACCAGTCGCTGCATCCAGGTCGGTATAGTGTCCTACGCGTATGCCGGGCACATCGGTGATATCATCGTGCATAAATAGCTGCTCCTCGTTTTGTCGTTTTTGCCGAAGCGATACATAGATGCCTATAAATGGTCCACTAGGCCATTTATAGGCATCTATGTATCGCTTCACTATCCATCTGTTGGTAGACGTGGACGCGTTAAATGGCGCGACGCAGTCGCGCCAGCGCCTCCGCCACGCCTTCGTGCTTGTTGTATACCGCTGACCCGGCAACGAGCAGATTGGCCCCGGCCTTGACCACTTGCGGCACGGTACCCTCGTGAATGCCGCCATCAACCTCAATGTCGCAGTGTGGATTACTGGTTTTGATCATCTGGTGCAGGCGAGCAATCTTGGGCAAGGTTTCGGGAATGAAATCCTGACCACCAAAGCCGGGATTTACGGTCATCACCAGCACCATGTCGAGCAGCGTAAGGATGTCATCGAGCATAAAGGCAGGCGTAGACGGATTCAGTGCTACCGCAGCCTTCTTGCCGCAGGCTTTGATCTGTTGCACAGCGCGATGCAGGTGTGGGCACACTTCTTGATGCACAATGATGACGTCGGCCCCGGCTTGCGCGAAGGTTTCGATGTAATCCTGCGGATTGGTAATCATCAGGTGCGTCTCTAGTGGGAGGGCGGTGCAGCGACGTACCGCCTCGACAACCATTGGCCCCATGGTGATATTGGGGACGAAATGGCCGTCCATCACGTCTATCTGAATGCGCTGTGCTCCCCCGGCCTCCGCGTCGCGTACCTGTTCGCCCAGGTGCACGAAATCCGCTGAGAGAATGGATGGGACAAGTCCTATCATGATTTTTTCCTGCCTATGATCGTTTCTGAAGCAAGCTGGCGGCCGCTGTATCCAGCATCCAAAGGACTTCACCGTTCTGCGGACGCACAATTTGGGCGGGGTACTCATCGGGCTGATATGGCCCTTCCAGCACTTGTTTCAATGCCTCAGCCTTTTCGTCGCCGGTGACCAGGAATTGCACGTGCCGGGCCGCGTTGAGCAGTGGTGGCGTAAATGTCAGGCGTGGTGGTGGCGGCTTGGGAACCGTCACCGCCATGACAAGACGTTGCGTCTCTTTTAACGCGTCCTGGTGCGGGAAAAGCGAAGCGGTGTGCCCTTCAGGGCCCATGCCAAGCTGTATCAGATCGAAATTGGGGATGCCGTTGCTGCCAAAAACACGTTGCATTTCCTGCGTATAGTGCAACGCGGCGGCTTCGCGGTCAGCCTCGTCAGCGGGCATGCGATGAACCTGATTGGCGGGTATGGGCACGCGGCTCAACAGCGTTTCCTGTGCCATGTAATAGTTGCTATCCGGGCTATCGGCCGGAACACAACGCTCGTCACCCCAAAACACATCGACCAATGCCCAATCGATCTGCACGCGATATAAATCGCTTGCCAGCAGACTATAGAGCCTCTTGGGGGTAGAGCCACCCGACAGGGCGATGGTAAAACGTCCATGCTCGCTAATCGCCTCATTGGCGACGCGAACGACGTACTGTGCCGCTGCCTGGCTCAGCGTATTGGCATCAGGGTATATTGCAATAGTCATAACAACAGCTCCTACACTTGTTATGGTGCTTATGGTGCGAGGAGATCGAACACCTCGTGCAGTATCTCCTCGTAGAGTTCGTCGCGGCTCATAATCTCCATCTCATTGTGCAGCAGATCGCTTACTTTTTGAGATGCGCCTATACTGACCGCGCGTCGAGGGCGTATGCCCTCCTCCAATTTCACGGAAGTAATCACGTGCCAGTCATCTTCACGATTGACAATGAAGGAGGCATGTTTTCCGTCGCGTATACTTTCCAGATGGGTAAGGCAGATGGAGCCAGGCAGCAGGCCAGCACAGTCACGAGGACGTAGTGCGATGTGTACACTTGTTGCGGTGCTCAACTTGCCACTCTTGCTTTTCATTGATGCGAGGGCACCAGTAGTTCGTGACATGTGCCAATCGTACGCGCCGCTTACCTGATCGTATGCATCTGCGTCGCTTGCTTCTATATGTTGCCATCCCAGGCGTGTTTTTAGCCAGGCTGTTAAAAGCAGCGCTTGCACTGGATTGGGTGATGTAACACCTCGCGCGATGCCATTCTGAGTGGCGTACGAGGAGCTTGTGGAATGTTCGATGTCGATACGATTGACCCCACTCAGGTAGGGTTTGTACTCGGTGACGTCGAAGAATTGTGCGATCAGCTCACGCCAGGGAGCGATACGGGCCCAGTTGAGGTCGCTGATGGAGCAATTGGGCGCGGAATGCACCAGCGATGATAAAGCGCGAATGCTCTGCTCGGGGGTCGCGAAGCTACTAGAATCTACGATCACCCGGTGGCACAGTTCCCCAAGGCGGAGTAAAATGCTCCCCTCTTTGGGGGGATCATGGAGCCACCACAGGTAAACCGGTAGGTCGTTCTTGAGCAATGCCTGCACGGCGTGATCTGCCTGGCGAATAGCATCGCCAGTAGCCAGCATGGTAATTTGCTCAAAGCTGTGGCGCATGATATCTGAGATAATAGGAAACGAGCGCAGGGTCACCCAGGTCGAGATATTGGCAGGTGTGCTATCTGTATTGAGTATCAGGAGGATGACGCGTGCTATGTGGGTGCTAGACAAATCGCGTAGCAGCATGCTCGCTTGACGTGCCGACGCGATATCAGGCGCACAGATCACGAAATTGAGCACGCTGGTGCGTACGTTTGTGTTCTGACTGATACGTACGTTGTCGGCCGACATACGCCAGAGGTGAGATAGCTCGCTCTCAACATCTAATGCATGTACTTGTTTTCCTGCCCAGGGCAGACGTGGCTCTGTCGTGTTGGCGTGATCCTTAACCATAAACATTGACCCTTATCAGCTTCGAACTTCGTTGTTCGTAAGGACGACATTGTACGATTGTCTGTAGGCTACGAGTTTGTGACGGTGGCTAGCTAGCTAGGGCCGACGCCACCTGAAGCCATCGCGCCAGATAAACTCATCTGCTGCTTGTGGGCCCCATGTGCCAGACTCGTAGGTCAGGATGGTCTCGCGTGGTTCTCTTTTCCACTCGTCCAGAATACCCTGCACAAAGGTCCAGGCCGCTTCTACCTCGTCGTGGCGGGTAAAAAGCGTCGAGTCACCGAGCATCGCGTCCAGTAAGAGACGCTCGTAAGCTTCGGGCTGCTGGCGTACAAAGGACGAACCGTAGAAAAAGTCCATATTGACGGCACGGATCTGCATATCTGTGCCAGGCACCTTCGCACCAAACCTGAGCGAGATACCTTCATCCGGCTGAATACGTAGGATGAGCACGTTTGGCTCGACCTGACCTTGCGCATCGCTGTTTTTAAAGATCATCAGTGGTGCCTGCTTGAACTGAATGGCAATTTCAGTGACGCGTTTTGGCAGATGTTTTCCTGTACGTAAGTAGAATGGTACGCCAGCCCAACGCCAGTTGTCAATGAACAACTTCAAAGCCACAAAGGTCTCGGTGGTCGAAGTTGGAGAAACGCCCTCTTCTTCGGTGTACCCTGGGACTTGCTGGCCGCCGACCCAACCGGGGCCGTACTGTGCACGGATGGTGTTGTTAATCACCTCGCGCCCCACCAGTGGCTGCAGCGCGTGCAGAACTTTCACCTTCTCGTCACGTACGGCGTTGGCCGAAAAGGCAATAGGTGGTTCCATAGCGACCATCGTCAGAAGTTGCAACATATGATTCTGGATCATGTCGCGTATAGCGCCTGACGCTTCATAATAGTTGCTACGGCCTTCAATACCGATATTCTCCGCGACCGTGATCTGTACATGATCGATGTAGCGGCGGTTCCAGACCGGCTCGAAGATACCGTTTGCCAGGCGGAAGACCAGGATGTTCTGGACGGTCTCTTTGCCCAGGTAGTGGTCGATACGATAAATCTGCTCTTCTTTAAAAACTTTGGCAATCTGGCGGTTTAGCTCACGAGCCGAAGCCAGGTCATAGCCGAAAGGTTTCTCGATAATCAGCCGTGTCCAACCTTTGCGGTTTCTGTTCAGGCCAGCCGCGCCAAGATTCTGGATGATTTGGAGGTAGTTGCCTGGCGGGGTGGACAGGTAAAAAAGGCGATTGCCGCTGGTACCACGCTCCTGATCGAGCTTGTTAAGCAGGGTGGCGAGCTTTTCATAGCCGGATGGATCGTCAAAGCTAGATTGCAGATAAAAGATGCCCTGAGAGAAGCTATCCCACACCTGGGGGTTTACCGGCTTCTGACGTGAAAACTGATTGATCGAATCTAACGCTTGCTCACGGAATACGTCGTCGTTATATGGGCGGCGCGCAAAGCCGACTACTGAGAAGCCAGCGGGCAAGGGATGCTCTAAGGCCAGGTTGTATAGCGCTGGCAAAAGCTTGCGATGGGTCAGGTCTCCGGTGGCTCCGAAAATGACCATAGCACAGGGTTCGAGACCTGGTTTAGTGCGTAGCCCCTCGCGAAAGGGGTTTGGAGCCTCTACTACGCTACGCTGAGGCATGCAAAAATCTCCTACTGTTAAGTACTTTTTATACTACCTTTCAGACTGACTGAGCCGCAAGCTAGAGACGCAGCGTCATTGTCAGCCTGCATAAAAATTTTATGGTTGATGATATTACTCATGGCAGTGCGCTAGTGCTAGCTTACCACACTCGACACGTTTCTGCACCATCTTGACAAACGGTATACTGTACTACTCCTGGCTGTTCGATTGCACATGATGATAGGCGCACCCGCCCGGCAAGTTGCTGGGCCTGGCCGCCTATCATTGTGTTTTGAACTATTTAGCAAGGAACGGTTAGCAGTAGCGCATGGCTATAACTGTTGGCGTTCTATGAGCGTGCGACCTTGCCTTCTTCGATAGCGTGCTTTTTGTTATCGATGCCAGCAAACAACTGGTGGAAGGAGTCGGCAAACTTCTGTACACCCTCATCCTGTAACTGCTTCGTGACCTGGGCATAATGGATGCCAACCTGCTCCAGTTCGTTCAGCACCGCCTGTGCGCCAGGGATATCATCCTCGATGCTAAGGCGAACCTTGCCGTGATCGCGGAACTTCTCGATGGTTTCTAGAGGCATCGTGTCCACGGTATCGGGGCCAATCAGCTCTTCAGCATACAACACGTCGCGGTACGCCGGGTTCTTGGTGCTGGTGCTGGCCCACAATGGACGCTGCACATGTGCGCCGGCGTGCTTGAGCGACTCGAAACGTGGCGTCCAGAAAAGCTTTTTAAAGTCCTGGTACACGAGGCGCGCGTTGGCAATCGCGGCCTTACCCTTGAGGGCTGTGAGCTTCTGCTGCTCGTTGGTATTGCTGGTGGCCTTGATTTTGTCGTCGAGTAGTTTGTCGACCAGGGTATCGACGCGGCTGACGAAGAAGCTGGCGACCGAGGCGATATGGCTAATGTCTTTGCCTTCGCCGTTGCGAGCTTCGAGGGCGCGCAGGTAGGCATCGACAACATCGCGGTAGCTTTCGATAGAGAAGATAAGCGTGATATTGACGTTGATGCCTTCGTGCAGTGCCTGGTAGACGGACTCGATGCATTCGGGTGTGGCCGGAATCTTAATCATCAGGTTGGGGCGATCTACCATCTTCCAGAAGCGGCGCGCCTCGTTGATGGTGCCCTGCGTGTCATGCGCCAGGTCGGGGGAGACTTCCAGGCTGACATAGCCATCTTTCCCTTCGGTGCTGTCGTAGGTGGGGCGCAACATATCGGCAACGGTCCGGATATCTTGAATGATCAGCGCCTCGTAGATTTCGTTGGTACTCTTGCCCGCGCTGATAAGTTGCTGCATCTGCTCGTCATAGGCGTGCCCGGCGCTGATGGACTTCTCGAAGATCGTGGGGTTGGCGGTGACACCCACGATGCCGTCCTCACTTAGCAGCTTTTGGAATTGACCATTGGCGAGCTGAACACGGTCGATATTGTCATACCAAACGCTTTGGCCTAGCTCCCGTAATTGAAGCAAAGGATTGGTCATAATGGTTCTCCTTTTGAATGATGACGCATGTCCTCTTTGCGCCTGTCGTCTCTAGCATATCTATACGAATTATGGATGCTTTACTGCAGTAATGCTTTTGCTTTCTCAACAACATTATCAACGCTGAAACCAAATTCTTTGAAAAGCACCTTGGCTGGAGCCGAAGCTCCGAAATGATCGAGCGTAATGGTGGCACCATCCAGTCCCACATAGCGCTCCCAACCCTGGGGCGAGGCCGCTTCTACCGCCAGGCGCGCCCTGACGTTGCGTGGCAGGACCGACTCTTTATACTCGGCACTCTGTGCCTCGAAAAGCTCCCAACTGGGCATACTTACTACACGTATCGCGTTGCCATCCTGACGCAATTTCTCGGCGGCCTCTTCGACCAGTGGCACTTCCGCGCCAGTCGCCATCAGAATGATCTGTGGGGTCTGCTCGCTATCACTGAGCACGTAGGCTCCCCTGGCGACGTTGCCTGCGCTGGCGAGCTTGCTGCGATCAAGGGTGGGAATGGCCTGACGTGACAGGGCGATGGCGACCGGACCTTTGTGGGTGAGGGCCACGCGCCAGGCTTCGACCGTCTCGTTAGCGTCGGCGGGACGCAACACGACGATGCCAGGAATGGAGCGCAGCGCGGCCAGTTGCTCGATGGGCTGGTGCGTGGGTCCATCCTCGCCAACGCCGATACCATCGTGCGTGAAGACGTAGTTTGTGTTCAGTTTCATCAACGCGGCTAGGCGGATGGGCGGGCGCATGTAGTCCGAGAAGATCAAGAACGTCGCTCCGAAGGGCAGCAGGCCACCGTAGAGAGCCATGCCGTTCAAGATGCCGCCCATCGCATGCTCACGGATGCCGAAGTGCATGTTACGACCGTTTTCTTCTGGACCAAAGTCACCCAGTCCCTTCATGTAGGTGCTGGTCGAAGGCGCGAGGTCCGCCGAACCGCCGATCAGGTTGGGAAGTTTAGCCGCGATAGCATTGAGAGCTTTGCCAGAAGCCGCGCGGGTTGCTAGCGCCTCGTCTGCGCCGAATGTCGGCAGGTCGCTATCCCAGCCCGTGGGGAACTCTCCACGTTGTTCGTTTTCAAATTGAGCGGCGAGTTCAGGATATGCGGTCGCGTATGCCTGGTAGCGCTGCTGCCACTCCTGCTCCTGTTTGGCTCCGCGCTCGACGGCCTGGCGGAAGTAGGCCACCGCCTCTTCGGGCTCGTAAAATGGCTCTTCGGAAGGCCAGCCAAGGTTGCGTTTGGTCAAGATGATTTCGTCCGCACCAAGTGGCTCACCATGGGCTTTCGAGCTATCCTGCTTGTGCGGGCTGCCAAAGCCGATATGCGTGCGTACCACAATCAGCGAAGGACGCTCCGTTTCGGCTTGCGCGGCCAGGATGGCCTCTTCCAGCGCCGGTAGATCGTTGACATCCTCGATATGCTGAACATGCCAATGATAGCCCTCAAAGCGCTTGCCCACGTCCTCGCTGAACGCGAGATCGGTTTCGCCTTCGATGGTGATACGGTTATTATCATAGAAGCAGATCAGTTGGCCTAGCTTGAGATGACCGGCAAGCGAGGCCGATTCAGCGGACACACCCTCCATCAGGTCACCGTCGCTGACGATGGTATAAATATGATGGTCGAGAATTTTATGCTCGGGGCGATTGTAACGGCTGGCGAGGAAGCGCTGCGCGATTGCCATGCCAATACTGTTAGAGATACCCTGGCCTAACGGGCCGGTGGTGGTCTCTATGCCCACGGTATGTCTATATTCGGGATGCCCCGGCGTTTTGCTGCCCCACTGGCGGAAATTTTTCAGCTCTTCAAGCGGCAGATCGTAGCCCGTCAGATGCAGCATACTATACTGTAACATGGACGCGTGCCCGGCTGAAAGTACAAAGCGGTCGCGGTTCAACCATGCTGGATTTTTGGGATTGTAGTGCATGAAGCGCGTCCAGAGCAGGTAGGTGAGTGGGGCGAGTGCCATCGCTGTCCCTGGATGACCAGAATTCGCTTTCTGTACGCCATCCATTGCCAGCGTGCGAATGGTATTAATGCAAAGTTGTTCAAGCGTATTTTTCGGTGTCGTCGTTTCTTGTTGTGTTGTCATGAGTCCTCCAAACGGATCCTTGTGGTTTAATGTACTTAGTACACTAACGCCCACTCCTCCATCATACCACATCGGTGCAGGTGTGTGTGTTGTCCTGCTATTTCATGCTATAGGCCAGTTTGTTATTATTTGGTTCATGTGAGAGTGGGGTGAGTGACCGCAGGCCATCCACCCCACTCTCACATGAACCAATTGTTACTCTTTGCGGGCCTTTTGTTGTAGCTCGTGGAGTTTCCTGAGTGCTTCGATAGGTGTCAGTTCATCGATGGCGAGCTGTTTGATCTCGTCAAGCACAGGGTTTGGCTCGTTGCCCAACAGGGTCATCTGCCAGGCGGCGGGCATGGTCATATCGCGCATGACTTTGCGGCGTGTCTTGACTTCACCCTTCTTCTCAAGCTCTTCCAGAATCTCTTTTGCTCGCAGCACCACTGGTCGTGGAATACCGGCAAGCTGTGCCACGTGGACTCCATAGCTACGGTCCGCGCCTCCGGGGACGATTTTGCGCAAGAAGATGATATTTCCTGCCTCCTCTGTTACGGCTACATTCATGCAGCGAATGCGCGGCAGCAACTGTGCTACTTCGACTAGCTCGTGGTAGTGTGTGGCAAACAGCGTGCGTGCGCCACAACGCTTGTTATTATGTAAATACTCGACGACGGCACGGGCGATGGCTAAACCATCGTAGGTGCTGGTGCCGCGTCCGATTTCGTCGAGAATAATCAGGCTACGTGGTGTGGCATGGTGCAGAATGTTGGCGGTCTCGACCATTTCGACCATGAAGGTGCTTTGTCCTGTAGCCAGGTCGTCCTGTGCGCCGATGCGCGTAAAGATTCTGTCCACCAGGCCAATACTGGCGCGTTCGGCAGGTACATAGCTCCCGATTTGGGCCAGTAATATAATCAGCGCAACCTGGCGTAAATAAGTGGATTTCCCAGCCATGTTTGGTCCGGTGATGATGGTGATCTGCGCCTTATCGGTTGCCAGCATAGCATCGTTGGGAATAAACGGCGTCTCGTCCTGGGCTTGCTCGACCACAGGATGACGCCCATTGACGATTTCGATATGCTCACTATCGTCAAGTCGTGGACAACAGTAATTATTTTTTGCCGCCACCTCTGCCAGGCTTACATATACGTCGATTTCCGCTAACGCGTGCGCGCTTTCAAGGATGCGTTCGGACGAGTTGATGGCGATATCCGTGCGTAACTGCACAAAAAACTCGTTCTCCATTTTATTTAAGCGATCCTGGGCATTGAGGATGAGTGTTTCGTACTCTTTCAAATCTGAAGTAATGTAGCGTTCGCAATTCGTGAGCGTCTGGCGGCGCATATAATCGTCTGGCACACGGCCCATGTTGGCTTTAGAAACTTCGATGAAGTAGCCGGTGGCCTTGTTATAACCGACCTTCAGGTTGTTGATGCCGGTGCGTTTGCGCTCGCGCTGCTCCATCTCGGCGATCCACTTGCGACCATTGTGTGAGGCATCCTTCAACTGGTCGAGTTCGGCGTTGAAGCCGGTGCGAATAATGCCACCCTCGTTGATGCTCAGCGGAGGAGTTTCGACGATGGCTTGCTCGATCTGCTCGACAATATCCTGGGTATCGGTGAGGCGCTGCATCAGGCGAGTGAGCGCGGGCTTGCGTTCACTGGTCTCTTCGTCCAGGCTGGTGCGTATCTCCATGGCGGCGTGTAAACCGTTGGCGAGGGCAACCAGGTCCCGTGGGGAGGCGATGCGTTGGCGTATGCGATTGGCGAGACGTTCGACATCGCCGGTTTTTTTGAGACCCTCGGCCAGGCGCGCCTGGAGCAACGTGTCTTCGAGCATTTCGCCGATGGTTTCCTGGCGTTGTTGCAGGCTGACAGTGTCCAGTAATGGTTGCCCAATCCAACGTCGTAGCAGTCGCGCTCCCATCGGCGTGCGCGTATGATCCAGCACCCACAACAGTGACCCTTTCACCGAACCATTACGCCCGGTCTCGAACAGTTCGAGGTTGCGCCGTGTGTAAGGATCGAGAGTCATGAAATTATTCGTATAGTACGTTTCCAGGGCGGTGAGCTGCTGCAACAGGCCCTTTTGGGTTTCCTGTACATAGGCCAATACTGCTCCGGCGGCGCGTACGGCCAGCGGGAGGTGGGCGCAGCCGAAGCCTTCTAATGAAGTCACGGCAAATTGCGCCAGCAGTCGGTGCCGGGCGCTATCCTCTTCAAAATAACGTGCGTCGTAGGGGGTAATGTGTCCGGCCAGGTTGGTTAGAAGTTTGGTGAGTGGGGCGATATCATCCTCTTCGTCCTCATCCTCGATCTCTGGAATCTCGGCGTTGGCGTTGCCGTTACTGCCGATTTTGGTAACTTGCTTTTCGCTCATCGCGGCTGCTAACCAGCGACGTTTGCGGCTACCCAAGCGGCTGTAGTGTGCTTCGACAAGAACCTCAGCCGGACTCACGCGCGCGATTTCCTGTTGCAGGGCGAGCGCTGGTTCGGGAGTGCTAAACTGAGTGACGGCGAATTCGCCGGTCGTAATGTCGATGTAGGCAATACCCACGGCATCGCGTCCCTGCACCACGGCGGCCAGAAAATTGTTGCGCTTCGCCGCGAGCATGGTTGGATCGATAATGGTGCCTGGCGTGACGATGCGTAAAACTTCGCGTTCCACCAGCCCCTTCGACAGGGCCGGATCTGTCGTCTGTTCACAAATGGCTACACGATACCCTTTACTGACCAGGCGAGCAACGTAGCCATCGGCGGCATGATGGGGTACGCCCGCCATGGGCGATTTTTCCCCGCGCCCAAAATCGCGCCGTGTCAGGGCAATCTCTAATTCGCGGGCCACGATTTCGGCGTCCTCGTCGAACATCTCGTAGAAGTCGCCCATGCGAAAAAACAGAATGGTGTCTGGATTCTGCTGCTTAATATGTAAGTATTGGGTGCGTACCGGGCTGTGAATGCTTTGTTCTTTCGCGTACTCTTCAAATAGCACTTCCTACCTCCATCGGGTTCCACCCAAGTATACGGCTATTTGCGTGCCGCGTCAATTTGCCCAGGAGCATGCTACACTAGCCTTTTTATATACGCTCGGTGAGAAAACCACGAAGTCTTCAGCTTCGTGGATGAACGCCGTCCCTTACCCCTGATTCTCGATGTAGTGACGTATTGTCTCCTGACTTACATTTCCGATGGCGCAGCAAAAGTATCCATCGCTCCAAAAGGTTCGTTCTTTCCAGAAATGTCGTCGTAAGTCATGCTCATATGTGCTCCAGAGTCGGAATGTTGATGCTTGCTTCAACCTGCGTATAATTGCCAGTGGTGAGATACTGGGTTCACTGCTCCGATTACTGGAGGAAAACGTATGCAAGCATAGCCTCACTCCACCTTTCGTTGTTGCTGTTTCACTCCCAACCGCCTCAATACCGGAGTATTTTTGGTCTTACGTCAAGTCCACAGCCGAGTTACTGTCCGCGTCCGAGCCAGTACCGCTGACGACTCGATCAAGCAGCCCGATCAAGCGCAGGGCCTCGCGTAGGATATTGTGACCTGCGTTATGGTCGCGGTCCTGGGAGAACTGGTAATAGGCGCAGGTGGGATTCTGGCACAGGAAGGTGCGGTCAGACAACTGCA
>DATAYF010000151.1:0-4333 GCA_036272735.1 Ktedonobacteraceae bacterium | reverse complement strand
ACTGGTACCTCCAGCCAGACCACTCGCGTGGATCGGACAGATCACCGGTGCGACTGGTCTTGCGAGGATCAGTATTGGCTACGTAGGGACCACTCTCGGCAAGCCCGACCGGTCGGCGAGGAAGGTCTCCCAGGTCCGAGTACCGTCTTTCTCTTGACCCTGATGAGCGAAGAGCAGCGGCCCCTGCGTACCTGGCTAGTGGAGCATTTCTGCCATCGCCGGGGCACAAAGCGCGTACGGCCCATCTGCCGCTCTCTCGCGTGCGGCTCGCCCTCAGTCGGCTCTGGCAACGGGCTCCTCCGCACTTTGAATGGCTCGCCATGCGACGCCTGGCCTAAACCCATCAGTGGGAGGAGATGGCTGAAAAACCCCACGCAACGGACAAAGCAAGGGCCATGCTTCTTTTCTGTCGCATAGCCCCTGCCTTCTTTACCCCAACCTGAGAATCCGGGGTGTCTCATGTTCGCTTTTTCAATCCCCAACAGGCTCCATAAGCTAGTTCAGCTTACTCCTTCCTCTTTAGTGATATGAGCGTGAACTTCCCTGGTGAGCTGCTCGATAGCTTGGGTGAGATCGGTGTTCTGCTGGAGCAGGACCTTGATCTCGTCAGTGGTCTTTTCAGTGTGAACAGCGATTTCTGACGAGACCTGATCGGCACGCTTGGCGGCAATAAGAAGTGCAGCAGCTTGAATACCTGCTAACATCGATAAAAAGAGATTGAGCAGTATATAGGGGTAGGGGTCAAAGCCATGCTGGCCACCGATGCTGAGGACACTGTTGATTATAGCCCAGGCAATCATGAAGGCGAAAAACCCGAACACAAATTTCCACGAGCCCATGCCGTTGCGCATCTTGTCGGCCGCACGCTCGCCCAATGTGAGTTCGTCACCGCTGCGCACCCCTGGGTGCCTGTGCCACTGTGTTTTCCAGGCCATTGTTGGACCTCCTCTGCGTGTGGATTGCTACTTTGTGCAATCTCGTTTTAAGTAGTTATACTGAACAACGAAGCAAGCACTCAAAAAGAGAAGTGGGTAGGAGTTTTGGAGGTCCGTTGCTCGGTTTATCATTGACCCTGACTTATATCTTCGCCATTTTACGTTCCTGACGCATATCCTCACATTTCCGACGGATTTATCCGCCAGACAATCACTGGTCGCTTTTGAGGTGACAGCGTACAGAAAGAATTCATCAAAGGTGGGCAAGAAAATGCCCACAGGCGTGTACAGGCGCATGGTCCGAAACCGGGGATCGGCTTGACTCTGGTGAGGAACAGCGGAACGCGTTCACTCCCTGCGCGTGCTTTCGTTCCGCTGTTTTTCAAACAGAAGCCTACAGCAACTCTTCTACAACTGCACGAGTTTCATGGCTTGGGCGAAGTGTGGGTCTTCCAGGCGGAAGCCGTCGGGATTGGTACCGCGTGCCAGCGCGAGATGGTAACTCAAGAGTTGTAGCGGGATCAGGCAGGTAAGCGCTGTAAATGGTTCGGGGACAGGTGGGACATTGCACACGCCCGCCGCGTCCTGCTGGATGCTGATAGCCGTACCGTCGCTGATGACGATGGAGGGTGCGCCAACCGCCTTGATCATGGCAGCGAGTTCGATGACACGGGCCTGGGCTGGGCCAGTAGGAGCGATGAGGATGAAGATGTCCTCCGGCTCGACACACTGGAATGGGCCGTGCAACATCACCTCAACAGGCATACCTTCGGCCTGGAGATACGAGGTCTCCTTGATCTTGAGCGCGATCTCTGGGGCTGTGATTCCGGATGGTCCGCCACCGACGATCCAGATACGGCGGTGCTTCAGGTGAGCTTTTGCCAGAGCCGCCATCCGCCCGTCTGTCTCCAGGCAGGTTCGTAAGATGGTAGGGAACTCTTCTTGCAGGAAGGTGGGCGCGTGGTGCTGCTGCCCGAGTACTTCGGCCAGGCAGGACAGCGCGGCGATGGCACCGGTGTAGCTGACCGTGTGGGCTGAGGATTTATCCTGCTCAGTTGTCTTGATGGTGACGTCAGCGTATTGCATCGTGCTGGGGGTGCCCTCGCCCGTGATGAGCAAGGTGGAGCAGCCAGCTTCTCTGGCGCGTTTGATGGCCTCCAGGCTGTAGCATTTGCCGCCGCGGTGACTGATGACGATCACACAATCCCGGGTACTCAGATCGGGGCCGTAGAGGGCAAAATCGAACGAGTGCATCACCTGGGTGGGTACAGCTACACCGTAATGCCTGAATAGGTGGTAGCCTACCTCGGCTGCGTGGAACGAGGTACCAATGGCGACGATGAAGATGCGTTGGGCTTGCGCGAGCCTGGGAGCGATCTGCTCGGTCAGAGGACGGATACGCTGGATAATCGAAGCCCATGCCTGGGGCTGAGCCATTATTGCGTCATACATGTGAAAGGGATGTTGGGTGCGAGGTTCGGTTGCCATGGGATAATCCTTTCTCTTGTCAGGAATGCTCCTGATGTTGGTGACAGTATGGTATCATGAGATTGATCTACCCACCAGGGCCATTTTATGCGAAAGCGAGAGAACCAATGCAGCATCTCCGCATACCACTGGGAAAGGAACGACCTTGACACCATCTGCCTCTCTTGTCGCTTATCTCTGTCTTGTATTGGATCGACAGTTACCGACATCGCTCTTTCGCCAGCTCTATGCCGGCCTGCGCGAGGCCATCCTGTCCGGGCATCTTGATGGTGGGACACGCCTGCCGCCGACACGCGAACTGGCTGAGGAATTAGGGGTTTCGCGCAATACGGTGGTGAATGCTTTTGAGCAGTTGATCGCCGAAGGCTACCTGGAAGGTAAGGTTGGAGCGGGCACCTACGTGACCCATGTACTGCCGGAAGATGTCTTCAAAACGAACATCGATGTGAGAAATGCCTCTGGTGTGGTACCCGTGTCTGGCCCGTCCATTTCGCGCTGGGGAGCTTCTCTTACGGCCAAATCGGTCGTGCCGATCCGCTATGCTCGCAATCCTCGTGCTTTCCAGCCAGGTGTGCCTGCCATCGATCGGTTTCCTTTTGATCTCTGGGCGAAGTTGACGGCCCGCTGCTGGCGCTATCCGACGCGTGAGTTACTCTCCTATGGCGATCCGCATGGCTACTGGCCCTTGCGTGAGACGATCGCGGGCTACCTCAAGGCGTCCAGAGGGGTGAAATGTGAACCTGAGCAAGTGATTATCATGGCGGGTTCTCAGCAGGCGCTGGATCTGACGGCCAGGGTGCTGCTGGACTCCGGCGATGCCATGTGGATCGAAGACCCTGGCTACCTGGGTGCGCGGCATGTCTTTGCTGGTCTGGGTGCGCGCTTGATACCCGTTGAGGTCGATAAGGATGGCTTGAATGTGGAGGAGGGTATGCGGCGTTGCCCTGACGCACGCCTGGCCTATGTGACCCCCTCGCATCAGTATCCGCTGGGGGTCACGATGAGCCTGGCCCGGCGGCTGGCGCTGCTTGAGTGGGCGACACGTACAGGAGCCTGGGTGCTGGAGGATGACTATGACAGCGAGTATCGCTATGAAGGACGGCCCTTGGCTGCTTTGCAGGGCTTAGACAACGCGGGCCGGGTCATCTACATAGGCACCTTTAGCAAAGTGCTGCTGCCCGCGTTGCGCCTGGGTTACCTGGTTGTTCCGCTTGCACTCGTAGACACCTTCGTGCAGGCCCGCTCGATCGCCGACCGGCACTCTCCGTCGCTGGACCAGATGATCCTGACCGAGTTCATCAACGAGGGGCACTTCGCACGCCATATCCGGAGCATGAAGCAGCTCTATGTCGAGCGCCAGGCTGTGTTAATCGAAGCAGCCCGCCAGAAGCTAGACGGCCTGCTGCAGATCCAGCCCTCCACAACCGGCTTACACGTCGTGGGTTGGCTGCCGCCGGGATGGGACGACCGTCTCGCCAGCCAACACGTTCAGCGCCAGGGAGTCGATACCCCGCCTCTTTCGGCCTACCATCTTGCTCCTCCACAACGCATTGGTCTGGTCCTCGGCTACGCGGGCGTGGAGCCACAAGCCATACGCACAGCCGTCGAATACATAGCAATAGCGCTCAACTGAGATCCGCTCGGGCGTTTAACTGATGGAGGAGACCATTCAAAACTGGGTGAGTTGGGTAGTCAGCACCCGGTTTTGAATGGTCTCCTCCATCTCTAGTGCAACATTCTCTCTGGGACAATTTAGTTTTCGAGAGCCCCTTAGGGTTGGCGTGATTGATTTTCAGTTCGCTTGTTGGCCGCGAGTTGCATCCAGTCGAGGGAATAGGTCGGGGTAGCATACCCGAGGAAATTGCCGCGATCGAGCATGAGTTTTAACTCACTGGTTTCTAGATCCGGTG
>DATAYF010000150.1:0-13129 GCA_036272735.1 Ktedonobacteraceae bacterium | reverse complement strand
GGGACAGGAATGCTGGCAACTGGTCTCCCAGTGGGTCTGGAACCTCCGCCTGGAATTGGGGCATCAGCTCAAGCCGCGGCCCGTGCGCACAACCGAGTTTGCTCCGGCTCTCCCACCCTCTTCACCACACACCGCTCCTGCCTCTGGCTATGCCTCTCCAGAAGTGGGTTCCGCGAAGGTGCGTCCCTGGCTAATGGTGATAACTGGTGGGCCTACTTTGATCTCAATGGGCATGTTTTGTCTCTTCTTTGCAAGCAGCCGGCAGGGTCCTCCTCTTCTAAGGCAGGGTACCCAGCAAACCTTGCTCACAAGCGTTTAGTATTTATTGAGTGCCTCATCGGGCGTCAGGCAAGCCGTAATCAGCGCGAGATGGGTAAAGGCCTGAGGAAAGTTTCCCAACGCTTCTCCGGTTGGGCTGATCTCTTCAGCATAGAGACCAACATGGTTGCTATAGCTCAAGACTTTCTCCAACCGTAAGCGCGCCTCGTCCAGGCGACCTGCACGAGCCAGGTTCTCCACCAGCCAGAAACAGCACGCGCCAAAGGTGCCTTCTTTCCCTCCACCTGTCCCAGAGCTGGCTGCTTTCTCAGGGTTATAGCGAGACACGAGCGCCCCGTTCCCCAAATCCTGCTCAATTCGCTTAATGGTTGCCAGCATATGGGGTTCCTTGGCACTCATAAATCTGGTATTCGTCATCAGCAAGGCACTCGCATCCAACGCCTCGCTGCCGTAAAACTGCACAAAACTCTGCTTATCTTCGTTCCACCCCTGCTCCATAATCTGCTAATAAATCTCTGAGCGTGTTTTTTGCCACTTCTCTGCTGAAGCTGGCCATCCTCGCTTGTGTGCAATGCGCAGGGCGCGATCAAACGCCATCCAGCTCATGACGCGCGAATTCACAAAGGCTTTCGGTTCTCCCCGTACTTCCCAGATGCCCTCATCAGGTTTTTGCCAATGGTGCAGCAGCCAATCGAGCAGATGTTGCACCTGCTCCCATAGATCGTAGGTGATGGCATCGTAGCGATTATAGACGGTGATGGCATCCAGCAACTCCCCATAGATGCCAAGCTGTTCCTGCGCATACGCTCCATTGCCCACACGCACTGGCTTACTCTGGCAATATCCCTCCAGGTGGTCGAGGGTCTGCTCCGTCAGCTCATGCTCGCCATGAATGCCATACATTGGCTGGAGCATGCCATTCTTCTTTTGTTCATGGCAACGAGCATCCAACCACTTCATGAATGCTTCAGCTTCCTGCGTAAAACCGAGTACCAGTAAACTGGACAGGGTAAAGGAAGCATCGCGTACCCAACAATAGCGGTAATCCCAATTGCGCGCTCCACCCATGGTTTCGGGCAGGCTGGTGGTCGGGGCGGCCACAATGGCTCCCGTTGGCGCATAGGTCAGCAGCTTCAAGACCAGGGCTGAACGCTGAACCATCTCGCGCCAGCGCCCCTGATAGGTACACTGCACAAGCCAGTTCCGCCAATAATGCAGCGTCTCCTGAAAGGCTGCCTGGTAGTGACTCTCTGAAAGAGGCGTGGGCACATGAGCATGCTCTTGCGCGCTTTCCAGGACAAAGTGAACGGATTCACCCGCGTGCAGGGTAAACGTCGCCTGCACTCCTCTCTGCTTGTTCTGCTCCAGTGGCAAGGGAGATGCCAGGCTCAGGCTGAGGTTCTTACTCTGAAACATGGCCCCCTGCTCTGAGACCTCAACGTGATGCGAGTCGCGCGCATAGTCAAAGGCGGGTTGGCAGACGAGGGTGAAAGGGAGAGAGCCATGCACAACGCTCACAGAACGAATGAGGCGATGCTGGTGTTCAGCCGTATCCGCGTGCTTTATGGGCATAAAATCAGTCAACTCGCCGACACCATCCGCGCTCAAAAACGCGTGAGGAGGAGATTGGTTTCCGGTAAGTACATCTGTTTGCACTTCACCTCCGTTCCGTCGGCAGGCGCAATGCGGAAAAAGCCACCCTTGCCCGCGTCGAGTAACGCGCCAAAGACACTCGGCGAGTCGAAGCGCGGCAGGCAGCACCAGTCAATCGAACCATGCTTGCCCACCAGTGCAACCGTGTGCAAATCGCCAATGGGCGCGTAGTCCTCAATCGGCAGGTAGCTTTTTGATGGATGATGAGACTTGTTTTCTGACATACTGTCCTCTCCCTTTGGAAAGAGCCTATTTCGCGCTTCCAATCTACAAAACTGTTTTTGCCTTGCGGATCATCTGACGAATGGCAGCACAGGTCTCTGGAATGACCAGCGGCACCGTCGCAAGCGTGATCCCGGCAGCGAGCAGGCATCAAGAGCAGAAGACGTGGTACCTGCTCTTTTGTGCGGCAAACGAGCGAATCGCTTGCAAGAGATCGAACGCCACTTTCGCGGCTAGCGCCAGAGGAATCCAGGGCTGCTCTTGCGCGCGATCTTGTCCGCCCATGGCAGCCAGGCCCATGGTTACCGCATAATTGCCCAGTTCGAGGACCCCATCGGGCGTTGAGAGCAGTGAGTAGGCTTGCGCCGAGCCATTCACCCTCTCTGCATCCAGCCCAGGCAAAGGTGGCTCGGGCAGACGCTTGATGAGACCCGTCTGATAGAGTGTAATAAACCCCATCGCGCCCACGGCTACCATTGAGAGACCGACGATGGCCCAGGAAATGTCCTGAACTTGAGCGCCATGCCTGGCTTAATTGCTTGGAGGTCATACTCTTCTCCTGATGAGGGCGGTCGCGACTAGCCCTGCAATGCCAGCACCAACGAGGCCAAGCACACGCCGATGGGTATCAGTCCACACCTGCCAACTCTTCGCCGTCGCTCGTGCATCAAACGTTCCATGTGCCCCGTAATCGTGGTCTTCATCCACTGGCTGCCAGAGATTATTGGGCGCGTTGGGCTCCACTGGCTGCTTTGTCTGTTGTGATTTGAAGCCAGTCTTGCCAAGATACCAGTCGCCAACGTCTGGCACAAGCTTATTCGCCTGGATCACGATGACCGTGGACAAACCGACAAACAGTTGGCGACGATAGTGGTCAGCCACGTAGGTCACGGCATCGGCAATGACTTCCGGCTGGTAAATCGGCGGCACGGGTTGCGCTTTGTTGGGCAGGCGGCTCTTGACCCAGCCGAACTGGGGCGTGTTGACCGCAGGCAGCTCGACTGTTGTGACCTGGACGTGGCTTTTGTCGTGAATAAGCTCACAGCGCAGAGAATCGGTGAAACCCTGGATCGCGTGCTTGGCCCCGCAATAGGCCGATTGCAGCGGAATACTCCGGTAGCCCAGGGCAGAGCCGATCTGGATGATTTTGCCTTTGTCGCGTGGCAGCATCCGACGCAGCGCGGCCAGGGTGCCGTAGACATATCCCAGATAGGCGACCTCCGTAACGCGCTTATATTCTTCGGGCTTCATCTCTTTGACCGGCGAAAAGACCGAAGCCATAGCCACATTAATCCAGATATCGATTGGCCCGAAGGTCTCCTCAACTTTGGCGGCGGCAGCTTCCACCTGCTCAGGATCAGCTGTATCGGTGGGGATCATGATGGCCTTGCCGCCAGCTTGCTCAACGTCCCGTTCTGCGCCTTCCAGGCCCGCGTGACCACGTGCCAGCAAGCCAATATGCGCGCCCCGTTTGGCGAACGCCTGCACAATCGCGCGCCCCACGCCCGCCGACGCTCCCGTCACCACCACCACTTCCGGTTGCTTTTGGGGAGAGGTATTCATTTCTGCTTTCCTTATATGTTAAGATTCTGACAAGCCCTCTCGATCAAGGGCCAGAGCAGGAGAAAACCTGCTCAAAACATCTTTCTTGCGAGAAAAACTTACGCACCCACAACCAGCCAATCCAACCCGCGTGGCAGCGCGGCTGAGAGCACTTCGTTGCCATCCGCTTGCACGGCCACATTATCATTGAGGCGGATGCCGCCTTTGCCATCGAGGTACACTGCTGGCTCCATGTTATAAACCATTCCGCTCTGCAACGTCTCCTTGGACGCGGGATGCAAGACAGGGGCAGCCGCGTGATTAATGGCTTGAAAGCCAAAACCATGGCCTAACCCATGCTTGAAGGCAGTGCCAAAGCCCGCCTGTTCCATGACATGACGTACTGCACGATCAACGGCGCGGGCACTGGCACCAGCGCGAATCTCCTGTAACGCGGCATCCTGCGCCACTACACAGGCCAGATGTGCTCGGCCCCACTCGTCACTGATGGTGCCTGCGAAGAAGGTGCGCGTCAGTTCGGCCCAGTAGCCATTGATACCGATCTCCATTTGCACCGTCACGGTATCACCCAGTTTGATGACGGCGTTGGAGGTAAGATTGACGGCGCGATAGGCCAGGGCTACCCGCGCGCCAGCCATGACATGCACATGGGGCAGCATAGCCCGCTCGGAGCAGAGCCGCGTACGTTGCACCTGCGACCTCTGCTTCGGTCGCTCCTACGCGCACCGCCGCGCGCGCGGCCATAAACCCCTGCCGTCCAACGTCCTCTGAGCATCGAAGAGCGTTCAGTTCCGTGTCGGTCTTGATCGCAGCAAGTTCATCAAGCAGGGAGCTGGCGTCGCGCAAATCGCCGCCGAGAAACAACTGATGCAGGAGATCGAGCGTCGCTGGCCCCGGCACGCCGACCTGAGTATACGCAGTGGCGATGGGCGCATGTCCGCCTTCGTAGCCAATTACCGCGTTTTCAGGCAGATGTGCCGAGCGCACCAACTCCGCTAATGGTTCGCGTACGGCCTCTATGGCCGTGCCGATGTAATCCATGGTCTCTTCGGCAAAGGTTTTCACCTCAACCGCTGCCCCTTGCGTCACGCGATCCTCCTCGCCCTTGGGCACCGCGAGACAAATTTCTCCCTCGTTGGCAGCATTCAGCGAGACCAGGCAGAACGAATTGCCCAGGATGGGCTGATAGCCAGTTAGCATCACCACATGCTGTGGCGCGCGGCAGACGAGCGCGTGAAAACCCGCGCCTTTTTGCTTGAACAGATCTCCCATGCATTTGGCACGCACCGTAGCCATCATTTTCCTCCCTTTTCTTCCTCATACACCATGAGGTTGTGCCTCTACTTGATGCGCGGGACGCCTTTGCCCGCTGTACCCGCTGGCGACAGGTTGTGGCGCACGGGTGGCTGTTGAACCGCGACACGACCCGGATCATGGGAGAGCACGTGTGCCCCATTCGAGATCAAGTAGTCGGCGGTGCGCGCGGCCAGAGCCTGGATGGTCAGGCCAGGGTTGGCTGACCCCTGCGTTGGCAGCAGACTGCCATCGCAAACAAACAGATTCGCAATATCGTGCGTGCGACCAAAGCTATCCGTGACCGACGTGCGTGGATCGTTGCCCATGCGCGCGCCACCGACGAGGTGGGCAAAACGCGCTTCATGGACCACTTCTTGCGCGCCTGCCGCGTACATGATTTCAGTGGTCTTTTCCGTGCCGAATTTGGCCACTTTTTTATCGTTGTCGTGCATTCTAAAGGTGACTTTGGCGACACGTAGCCCATGTTGATCGGTCTCTTCTGCCAGTTCCACACAGTTGTCTTCCCAGGGCAGGATCTCGCCGAGTACACCCAGCGCGGCCCAGTGGTTGTAGTCCATCATCACACGGCGCATGCCCCAGCCCCAGGCACCTTTGGCACCCATCATTTGCTTCCCAAAAGCAATTGGGAGCGGTCCGACGGTCTGAATGGCGAAGCCGCGCACGAAGTCGTGTTGAGGATCGGTTTCATAAAACTCCTCGGTCAGCGCGTGGGCTGGCGGCGCTTTATACATGCGGATCGGCTCCTCGAAGCGTCCCATGACGACATTGCCGATCTGCACCATCAGATACTTGCCCACGGTGCCGCTGGAGTTTGCCAGGCCGTTCTCGAAGCCGGGGCAGGCAGAATTCAAGAGCAGGCGCGGCGTCTCGATGGCGTAGCCAGCAACGATGACAACTTTTGCTTTTTGTTCGCGCTCATTGCCTTGGGAATCGAAGTAGCTGACGCCTGTGACGTGGCCATGTATCCCCAGGTTGATGCGTGCGACCATGCAGTTGTCGCGAATCTCAGCACCGTGGCGGATGGCGTCGGGGACATGGCTGATCAGCGTGCTTTGCTTAGCTCCCACCTTGCAACCCTGGATGCAGAAGCCACGGTAAATACAGTGCTGGCGGTCTCCATGCGAACCTTCGAGGATCGCAACCGGGCCACCTGCACTCACGCGCAGACCAAGCGCGCTACATCCTTTGATCAGCACGTCGCCTACGCCCCCCATGGGATGCGGCCCATAGGGATAGCCATGCGGATCGCCCCAGGGGAAGTACGCGGGACCGGAGACCGGGATCTCTTTTTCCAGCAGTTCATAATAGGGCTTGAGTTCTTCGTACGCGATAGGCCAATCGACGCCCACGCCATCTGCGGAATGGACGCGAAAATCAGAGGGGTGAAAGCGCGGCGTAAAGCCAGCCCAGTGCACCGAGCCTCCGCCAACCCCACGTCCACTATTGTTCGCACCAAGCGCGACCGGGTCTTCGCCACCTGTGATCCGCAAATCGTTCCAGTACAACTTGGACGAGCCGGCCTCATCACTGACCCAATCTCGCTCCGTATCCCAAAAAGGACCGGCCTCTATCCCAACAACCCGAAACCCGGCGCGGGCCAGGCGCTGCACCAGCACGCCACCCGCTGATCCAACGCCCACGATGCAGAAATCCACCTCCTCACCAGGTGCATACCGATGCATCGGGAAATCAATTTTCTGAATCGGTCCCAACCTATGGGCAGCGGTTTTGGGTGGCGCAAAAGCGCCGAAAAGTGGTTTTTTCATACAATGCTCTCTTCATATATTTTATCGATACTCTCCAGTGCTCAATGCGTGCCCTCTTGTCCGGAAGGTGGCTGTTGCTGACCGCCAGGTCCACCAATCGGTGTGTACACGTCAGAGAGCGCGCTGGGCGGCGCTTGCCACGCGTAACGCTGCTCTTCCACTTCCCAGGGTTCGGGCTTGCCACCTTCGAGACGCATATAGCCGCGTGGGTAGGCAGGACCGCCGAAACCAACCTCATCCCACGCGTAAGGATGTGCATAATAAGCTTCAATTGCATCTTGCATAAGTAACATCCAGAAGCGCTGCACCGACATCTTTTGCCAGATAGCCTCCCCTGCTGGCGGCCGGCAGTCGTGAATAGTTTGGAGCACCTGATCTTGTTCACATGGGCCTACCTGGACGAAAGACTGCTGAAAGAGATACTGCGCAATCGCTTCAATCGCTTGCAGGCCGAGACGATGGGCTTCATGGTCGGGGGGCATCCCTTCAAAGCGATAGCCATCAATTTTGCCGCTCGCGAGCCGCTCGTCAATCGTGTTGACCAGTGGAATTTTATGGGCCTCGTCGCGATCATCCTGGGGCAGCAAACGATCACACACCGCTTCCATCAAGCGCGCCTCTTCAGGGGTGAAGAAACGAATCGGTGGCACCTGCTCCACACGCGCCCGCACAACTCTGCGTGTGGCCTCATCCCAAAATGCTTGCTGCGAAAGCGTCGAGAAGCCTGGATAATAGCCTGGTTGTGCGCGTGGTGGCAGCGGTTGACCTGTCTTTGCGTCCACCGGCAAACGGTTTTTGTCCACCTGCTGCATTGCTGCGTCCGTTGGGGACGTGCTATTCGTTTTATGGCGTAATTTCATTATTTTGCCCTCCGTAAGAGACTTGCTAAGAGACCCAAGAAGCCGGTCGCGGCAAAGAGCAGCGGTGCAAACACGGGTGGACCGTAGAGGATATTGTACAGCGGCTTCTTGCTGCCACCTGGACGCCGCAGAACGCCGCGCACATGGTAAAAGAAACCAATGGCACCACTCAGCAGAGCCAGGGCAGAGGTAAACGGCAGCAAGGTGCGGGCAATGGCGCGGTTCCAGAACGAGCCAATGCCAGCGAACATGACCAGCGGCGTTAAGAGAATGGGCACCCACTCAACACGATAGCTGAAGTTGTTTTTGTAGTGCGAGTAGAGCGCCTCGAAACCGCTAAAAAACGCGGAGATGGCTGTGGCTATCCCCAGCGCCCGTTGGAAACGTCCTTCGCGAATATCGTGTTCGGCCACACTGACCTCACGCGTCATCTCTTGCGGCAACACATCCGCCCACAGGGAGCGTTTGGCATGGAGGGAGCGAGCCTGCGCCTGCGATGTCTGTGGAAGATCATCCTCGCGGCGTAAGAAGGTGGCGATGAAACCGAGAAAGCCGCTGGTGGCGAAGAGTAACGGCGCAAAGATCGGCGGTCCCATTACGATATTGGCAATGGGAAGACGCCAGCCGCCGGGCTTCCGCGCAATACCACGCACGTGCATGAAGAAGCCAACGACACCATCCAGCAGCGCGAAAAGCGACACAATCGGCAAGAGAACACGCGCAGCCCAGCGATTGAATGCTGCTACTATCCCGACAAAAAACAACGTCAAGCCAAAAAAGACCGGCGTGTACATGATCTGCTGGCTATAACTGCCAACGTAGTGCTCATATGCCACTTCCAGCCCACTGAGCAGGCTGGAGAAGGCGGTAATCAGCGCGAGACTCCGTTGAAAGCGCCCCTCGCGGATATGCTGGAGCATCAGCTTTTCATCATGAGCCAGCGTTGAGGGTACCAGCCTGTGCAGGAATGAACCTGGCGCGTGCCCGTTTCGCGCAGCATCGGGTTGCGTTCCACGCATGCTCGCTGCTGGCTGGTGTCCATTCATCACGCTCGTAGGCGTTTTCAGAGCCATACTGACCTCCCTTTCTGCTTATGAGACGGCGTACTTCGCCGCGTCCGCACGCTTGAATTCAAGGCCCATACCAGGGCGCGAGAGATCCGGGCGCAGTTTTCCATCCACCGGGGTAATCACCCCATCAAAGAACAACTGCTCAATACGCACATGGTCGTGGAAATACTCCATGTGGCGAAAGTTGGGCACAGCACAGCAGGGATGCACATGTAATGCAGGCCCACAATGGGATGAGAGGGGCAGAGCGCGCGCTTCAACGAGCGCACCTACGCGCAAAAAGCCGGTGATACCCGCGCAACGCGTGGCATCGGCTTGCAACACATCCACCGCGTTCGCCTCTACCATGTGGCGGAAATACCAGAGATCGTAGCCATATTCGCCCGCTGCAATCTCCATGCTCACCGGAGCGCGGTCACGAATCAGGTGTAAGCCCTCCAGATCATCGGAAGAGACCGGCTCCTCAAACCAGCTCACGTTCGCTTGAGCGGCAAAGACCTCGGCGAGTGCAAGTGCTTGTTTGCGACTATACGCCCCGTTGGCATCCACGAACAATTCGGCGTCTGCCCCAATCGCCTCACGGGCTTGCGCCACGCGCTGGGGATCATGCGCTGGCTGCGTCCCGATTTTCATCTTGACACGGGGAATACCCTGCTCGACCCAGCCGCCCAACTGCCGTTGAAGCTGTTCGCGTGAATACGAGGTGAAGCCGCCGCTACCGTAGATGGGAGCAGCCTCGCGCACGGCCCCAAGCAGTGTTACCAGCGCCACATCCAACAGGCGCGCCTTCACGTCCCACAGGGCCGCATCAACCGCAGAAATGGCCATTGACGCAATGCCAGGCCGTCCCAGGTTGCGAATGGACTCGACCATGGCCAGCCAGCAGCCAGGCACATTCATGGCATCGCGCCCTTTCACCACCTCTATCAGCATACTCTGGATCAGCTTCGCAGTGGCGACATCTGCGTACGAGTAGCCAAGGCCGCGCTTGCCGCCAGCGTGTACTTCGACCAGGACCATCGTCGTCTTGTCCCAGGCATAGGTGCCATCCGCCTCCGGGAAGTCGGTTGGCACCGTGTAGGCTGAGACAGTAAGCCGCTCAATGGGGACGCCGTTGTCACCAAATCTCATGCCTGTCATAGCTTTCCCTCTGTCCTCTCTTCTCGTCTAGTCGCCTTTGTGCGGGAGAAGACCTTCAACCACGCTCTTCATCGAAGACTTGATGATGCCGCCCTCATTGGGATCGCCCTTCAGCAAAGCGGAAGCATAGTTTTTCGCTTCCTCAAAGCTGATATGGGGGGGGATCGTGGTCACGTTGCTCGAAACGTACGCCTCGAAGACGACCGGGCGATCTGCTGAAAGAGCGGCATCCCAGGCGGCTCCCACGTCCTCTGGTTTGTCCACACGAATGCCTTTGAGTCCAAGCGAATCAGCGTAACTGGCATAGGGGAAGTCAGGCAGATCCTGGGTGGTCTCCAGCTTGGGATTCCCGGCTTCAATGCGCATCTCCCAGGTCACCTGATTCAAGTCGCGATTGTTGAGGACCAGGAAGATGAGCCGGGGATCACTCCACTCTTGCCAATACTTTTTGACCGTAATCAGTTCAGCGAGACCATTCATCTGCATGGCGCCATCGCCCGTCAGCGCGATCGGCACGCGGTCGGGATAGGCAAACTTCGCGGCAATGGCATAAGGAACGGCTGGCCCCATGGTCGCAAGGCTGCCGGAAAGCGAACCCATCATGCCCCGGCGCATCTTGATGGTATTGCCATACCAGTTGGTCGCTGTGCCGGCATCACCGCTCAAAATGTTCTTTTCGGTCAGCCGCTGGGAAAGTTCCCAGAAGACGCGCTGGGGATTGAGTGGCTCGGCCTCTTCCATTGAGCGCGCTTCGACCACTTTCCACCAGGCGTGGTAATTGGCTTCGATTTTTTCGCGCCAGGGGCGATCTTCTTTGCGCTGCAAGAGAGGAATGAGCGCGCGCAGCGTCTCTGTGCTATCGCCAATCAAGTTCAGTTCCATGGGATAGCGCAGGCTCAGGTTGCGCCCATCAATGTCGATCTGCACCCCACGCGCCTGCCCCTCTTTCGGCAAAAATTGTCCATAGGGGAAGGTCGAGCCAATCATGAGCAACGTATCGCACTCCATCATCATGTCATAGCTCGGTTTCGTGCCCAGCAAACCAATACAGCCAGTCACAAAAGGGAGATCATCCGGGAGTACCTGTTTGCCCAGCAGCGCTTTGGCCACACCACAACCAAGCACATCTGCTACCTGAATAACTTCATCAGCGGCATGTTTGGCCCCGATCCCCACGAGGATCGCGACCTTCTTGCCTGCATTGAGGATATCCGCCGCGCGCTGAAGATCGGTCTCCGTGGGAACAACCCGCGGCGTAGAGTAGCCAGGACCGGTATGGACCGTATTTCCTTTGTGCGCTGGCTGCTCAACCGCGTCCATCTCTTGCACATCCTTGGGGATGATGATGCAGGTCACGGAGCGTTCGGTCGTGGCGATACGCATCGCGCGATCGACCAGTTGGCGGATCTGGACGGGACTGGAAGCCATGTAGACATATTCCCCCGCCACATCTTTGAACAACGAGACCAGATCCACTTCCTGTTGATAGTTGCCGCCCAGCGCTGTCGTTGCCGATTGTCCCACGATTGCGACAACGGGACGATGGTCCATTTTTGCGTCATAGAGACCATTGAGCAGGTGGATCGCACCGGGACCAGAGGTAGCCAGACAGACCCCGACCTCATCGGTAAATTTGGCGTGGGCCGTGGCCATGAAGGCCGCCATCTCTTCGTGGCGCACCTGGACAAACTCAAAAAGCTCCTGGTTGCGCTCCAGGCCGCCGAGGATGCCATTAATCCCATCCCCCGGATAGCCGTAGATGCGCTTCACTCCCCAGGCTGAGAGCCGCTTCAAAAGAAAATCGCTGACTTTATCACTCATGATGAGCTAAACCTTTCTAATCCACTCAGACACTCTAAGTATGTAAATAGCACAACGCTAGTAGTACGGATCAGGCAAGCGTTTCGAGACTGGGCAACAGAGCGTGCTTAAATCTCAGCTCGATAGCCATAGAACTCGTGGTCTTCGTTGTAGCCGCCGTGGCCCTCAAAACGATCGCTATAGTGCTCCACAAACTCAATCCTCCTGATCCACTTCACCATCTTAAAACCCAGCTGATTCTCCACACGCAAACGCAAAGGCGCGCCGTGAACGTCGTTTAAGGGATCGTAGTTCATTTCGTAAGCTAGCAAACTCATGGCGTGCTGAAGATCCTTGATGGTGTGCGAGTCGTACGATGGACGGATTGGAGGCCATCGAGCAGATTCGTGCGACGTTCCCGCACATCGCTATCCTCGTGCTGACCACCTACGATGAAGACGAGCTGCTGCTGCGGAGCCTGCAAGCAGGCGTGCGTGGCTACTTGCTGAAAGAAAGCAATCTG
The DNA here is from genome assembly GCA_036272735.1 of Ktedonobacteraceae bacterium. Classification (GTDB taxonomy): domain Bacteria; phylum Chloroflexota; class Ktedonobacteria; order Ktedonobacterales; family Ktedonobacteraceae; genus DATAYF01. Next base: position 936 of record DATAYF010000150.1, on the reverse strand, counting down.
GAGACGGTCCTGCAAGCAGTTGAGCGCGCCGCTCGTGGCGAAATGCTGCTGCAGCCAGAGCTGATGCAACGGGTCCTGGACCATGCGGCGCGTCGGAGAGCACCGACGTCACCCACACCAGGGCACAGCGATGTCCAACTGACTGAACGCGAGCAGGAGGTGCTGGCCGGGATCGCAGCGGGAGAACGCAGCAAGGAGATTGGTGCGCGCCTGGGGATTACCCGCCGCACCATCGAGTCTTATCTGAACAGCATCTATACCAAACTGAACGTGGACTCGCGAGCAGCAGCGGTCGCGGTGGCGATCGAGCGCGGTCTGCTTCCCCGGCAAAAAGAGAAGAACCCTGATCAGTAAGAGGGAATGCCGGGCGTGGGGAGGAAGATGTGATATCTCGGCGAACCCGTTCTTCCCCCATCTTGGTGAAGGATGAGCTTCTTTGCCTGGCTTCTCCCGTGTTCTCGCTGAGCTTCAGCGGATCTACCATCTTCTTGAAAGCGTATCTGCCCATCCCAAGGCGCTGCGGGAGAAATGGTAGAGGTTTTGGGGAGGTGAGCAATCGGAACTACAGCCTTCTCGCTTGAGCATGACCTGCAGAATGCTTCTAATTTCCCTGGCTGAGTTCTGGGGTTGACACAAGGATAACCGCCTATCAGTTTTGCTTTGACAGAGCACTAGCTCGCAATGCGCGTTCCCCCACGGCTGGATGAGTGACGATCCAACTATTCGGCATCCCAGAAAGCTTTGCCACCTCGCTCAGCTTGACAGCAGCTTGAATACGAGCCTCGGTTGCTTCGATACTCTCTCCTGGAACGGGCTTGCTCCTCCGGGCGAAGCCTTACGGCCTCGGTTCCTGGCTTTTTCTCGTTTTCTCTCCTCTTCTATCTTTTTGTTTTCCATCCCTCTGTTTCTTCCACCTTGTCTATGCCCGATGCCCAG
>DATAYF010000149.1:0-12555 GCA_036272735.1 Ktedonobacteraceae bacterium | reverse complement strand
GTCTTGAGCTCAAGAATATCACTCGTCCCCGCTGAAAGAAGAGCTTATCACCAAAAGTGAGCCAGATCCCGGATTGCGAAAAAGTTTGACAATTATTTAGGTTAGCAAGCAACCAGTAGGGAAAAGCCAGCAAAGCCGTAAGAGACGACTCATTACTCCACTCACCTATTTCCTTGCATACTCATGCTCGCTTTACCGCCCGTATAATTGTGCTGGTTTCGCCCATTTCATTCCAAGACGTCATGCGTCGCAGCCGCACCACCCAGTATGAAACTTGGCGAGGCAACCTTGTTCTCTTTCACGGTGGTAGTGCTAGATGAAAATTTACACCCTCTCTAGGCTTTCTTCTTGTAACTTGTCTGCGTATGTATGTATGAGCTTTTGAAAATGCTTTAATTACAAGGAGGTACGTTTATGTCTATCAGGCTTATTCCTCGGAGACTACGAATATCTGCTTCTGTAGCCGTTCTGATTACGCTTGTACTGCTGGCGTTCCCAATTGCCACATTTGCCCAATCGCGCGCAGATGCGGACGGTTTCTATCAGCAAACAAATCTGGTTTCCGATCTCCCTGGTGCTCAATTTACCGATGGACAATTGGTCAACCCTTGGGGTCTTGTGGCTAGTTCCACCTCTCCCTGGTGGATTGCAGACAATGGTACAGGTCTCGCGACGCTTGACAATGGTCAGGGCGTGAAGACCCCGCTCACAGTCACCATCCCGGTTCCTACTGGAAGTCCTGCCGGGAGCACGGCAGCACCTACCGGCGTTGTCTTCAGCAGTAGCGGTTTCAATGTTTCAGAGAATGGGATAACTGCGTCAAGTCGCTTCATTTTTTCCACTGAGGATGGTACCATATCTGGCTGGAGTCCCACTGTCGACCAGTCTCATGCCATTTTGGAGGTGGATCGCTCAAAAGTTGGCGCAGGCGCAGTCTACAAAGGGCTGGCTATTGGTAGCAATGCTGCTGGAACCTTTCTCTTTGCCACCAACTTCCGCTTTGGAACTGTTGAAGTGTTCGACACAAATTTTAACTATGTACGTTCCTTCACTGATCCCAACCTTCCAAAGGGTTATGCGCCTTTCGGTATCCAGAACATCGGGGGCAATCTCTACGTCACATTCGCGTTGCAGAATGCAGCTAAACATGACGATGTGGCAGGTCAAGGTCATGGGTTTGTCGATCTCTTCAACACTTCCGGGCATCTGCTTCGTCGTATCGCTTCACGCGATGACCTCAACTCTCCCTGGGGCCTGGCTCTAGCACCTGCGAACTTTGGCAAATTCAGCAATGACCTGTTAGTGGGGAACTTCGGCGACGGTCTCATTCATGCCTTTAATCCGCTGACCGGAGATGGTCGCGGTGTGCTTAAGGGTGCCAACGGCGTTCCCATACGGATCAGCGGTCTGTGGTCCTTGCAGTTCGGGAATGGAGCCGCCGCAGGGGCAACCAACGAACTCTTCTTCACCGCTGGTATTGATGGTGAAGCGCATGGTCTCTTCGGAGATCTTCAGTTTCAGATTCACGCAAAGCGCGGGAGAGCCATTTAATAGGCGATCTTGCCGATTACCCGAAAGTTCGGCCATGTCCTACCAAGGAAACGGCCAAGCTTTCGAGTAATCCGCAGATCTGCCCATTTTTCAGGGAATTAGGATAATATAAATGTATTGATTGTTTGCTTTTTCTAAATAAGGATTGAAATAGACAAAGAAGAGCCAATCAGAGGAAAAAGTTTGATCGACGCTTCTTTTTTAGGCGTAAGGTGTCAACTCAGGCGTCAAAAATGCAGAAAAGGCATAGAAGTCATCCCCAGACCTGGCGTTATTTAAACCAACGTAGGATATTTATCATACACCTGCTCTTTCCGGCTCCTGCACTTCCGTCACTGATTGGATATCGGGGATAGGCGAGCGGGCCACGCGTAGCAATAGCCAGACCAGAGCAGCCGCCAACAACAGGTAGATCAGCGAGAAAATGAAGAAGCTCACATTCAATAACGGGGCAGTCGTTACCGCGTTCTTGGTAAGCAGATAGCCAACAATCACCCAGGGTTGGCGTCCGATCTCGGTCACCATCCAGCCGCACTCAATCGCCAGGAAGGATAGCGGCCCAGTCAGCACGATGCCAAGCAGTAACCACTTATTTTCTGACCAGCTTTGTTTGCGCCAACGCAAGAGCCAGAACACCAGGGCGATGAACAGGATGAAGAAACCACTGGCAACCATCGTATCAAACGAGGCGTGAACCAGTTCGACGGGCGGCCAGTAACCACGCGGGAACTTATCCAGTCCCTTCACCACAGCGTTGAAATTATCGTACGCTAGAAAGCTTAGCCCTTTGGGAATTTCGATGGCGAAGTAGACCTGGCCGGTCTGAGAATTGGCGATCCCACCGATGGTAATAGGCGCACCCTGCTGTGTACGATAAAGGGCCTCCATGGCTGCGAACTTGGTGGGCTGCGCATTCGCTATATAACGAGCATTGAAGTCGCCGCTGACGATCTGCAAGGGAATGGCACACAAACCCAGGCCCATAGAGAGCATGAGTCCCTTGCGATGATACTCGTCACGCTTGCCACGCAGCAGCGCCACAGCGTACACAGCGGCGACAGCAAAGCCGGTCGCCACGTAGCAAGCCAGGATCATGTGCACCGTCTCGAAGGGAGTGCTACGATTGAACATAGCCTGCCAGGGATTGATGCCCGTCACCTGCCCATGCTTGACAATAAAGCCAGCCGGGGTATTCATCCACGAGTTGGCGCTGACGATAAACCAGGCCGAAGCCAGCCCGCTCACGGCAATGGGTATCGAACAGAGCCAGTGGGCGCGAGGAGAGAGCCGACTCCAACCGTACAGGTAGAGACCCAGGAAGATGGCTTCAATAAAGAACGCAAAACCTTCGAGCATAAATGGCAGGCCGACAATCGCGCCCGCATAGCGCGTATAAGTGGGCCATAGCAGGCCAAGCTCGAACGAAAGGATCGTTCCTGACACGGCCCCAATTGCGAAGAGAATAGCGACTGCTCGCACCCAACGACGTGTCAGGCGCATCCACACGGGATTCTTCGTTTTCAAGGCCAGCCCCTCGGCAAGACATAGGAGCAAAGGGACTCCAACGCCAAGAGCCGAGAAGATGATATGGAAAGCGAGCGAAGTGCCCATCTGGGCACGAGCCGCAAGCAGTTCAGACATAGGTAGTTTCCTCCTGGCAGAATTGCCAGATGAAATGGCATACCAACAAACATGTCACTTAAAGCCATACATATTGTAAGAGATAGTGACTTAAGCAACAAGGTGAGCCTTTGTTTACCTTTGCAAAATCAGCCGCGTATCCGCCCAACCGTAAACGCGTTCATCGAGTTGCGTGCCACCAATTTCAATCGGTTCGGTACGCAAGTAGCGAGCGCCCAAAGCTTCGTAAAAGCGGCAGGCAGGATTTTCAGCCAGAACTTTCACGAGCATGGCAGAAATATTGACGGTGAGCATGGATGCGACAAGATTGTTGACCAGCATGCGTCCGACGCCCTGCCCCTGGCACTCGCGCAATAGATAAATGGCGTACAATTCTCCTGGATAATCGGGATCGGGATCGCGCGTCAGCCCGCTATCAGCGAAACCGACAATACGTCCCGTCTCGTCTACTGCAACCAACAGCCTGTAATCCTGGCGCTGATTGGGATTATATCGCTCCCATATTGCCTGACGTTTCTCATACGAAAGGTTCGCCAATACCTCATCAGGAACGATGCCCTGATAGGTCGTACGCCAGCTATCGACATGCACGCGTGCGATGCCCGCCGCGTCTTCGACGGTGGCTGGACGAATTGCAATATCCATGATCTACGATTCCTTTCGGATTGTGCTATGATAAATCCTGATAACATAAAGACGGACGAGCCAGGGAAGAAAGGTAAAGGTACAAGATATTCTTGTCACAGTATAGCAGCAAAGCAGAGAAAATCATTGCCAGCGTGAAGGGGTTGCAGGCGCAACTTCAACCAGGCGAGGAGCCGTTATTGAGCATTCCCGGCTACTGGGATAACGGTCGCCAGGCGCATAGCATCGCCTGCGAGATCGTCGTCACCAACCAACGACTGCTTGGCTACTACCTCGTAACCTTTCCACGCCAGCGGCTCTTTCTGGATGCCCTTCCGCTCGCCAACATTCGCGCGGTGACGCTGCGAGAAAAAAACTTTGAGCCGGTTTTCCGCGAACTGCTGGTGGATATTGGCGACCGCAAAGTTTATATTCGTGCGCCGCAAAAAAAAATCGAGGCGCTGACGAACACGTTGCGCAACGCCATCGAGGCCTACGCGACCAAGCCACAGATGGGACCCATGCACGAGGAGGCAACTCAAGAGGAGCAGGGCGCGACGCATGAGAACCAGCTCATTGCCGCACCATCGATCATCTATAGCAGGCAGGCAATCCGCAGGCGCTTCGAAGGCTCACCTCTGAGCGTTGCCGTGCTGCTGGCGGGGGGAATTTTCTGCGAGGTGATTGGCATATTGCTCTGGTCCCACACGGGCAGTGCACAAATTGGGCTGCCGCTGATCTTCGCGGGCGTCGTTGCCTGGGGTGCCTCTATTTTTGTGCGCAGGCACCAGCAATAACCTGCTACGCCTGCGCCGATGGCTCGTTATCTTCATCTTCATCTACCAACCGGCGACGATTTAGCCTCATGGTTATAAGCACCAGCAAAATGACTGCGACTGTTGCGACACAGATAACGATGCTACCAAAGACGAGTAACGAGGTCGTTGCGCCCAGTTGTGAAGACATGGATTCTACTCCGCTTTCCTGTATTCTCACCACAAAAAAAGAGGGCGTTCGCTCATGAACGCCCTCCCGCCGCACCATTAGGGGTGCTTTTCCAAAAAATCCTCAAGGGCGGCTATGTCGGCATCGTCTAAGGTAAGATTGGCGGCACCGATGATTGTCTCAATCTGCTCAGGATGGCGGCCACCGACAATTGCACCAGTCACGGCTGGATGGCGCAAGACCCAGGCAACCGCCACTTGCGCGGGGGTGCTCTTATGGTGCGCGCCAATCACACGCAATTGATCGACCAGGGCAAGGTTACGGGTCAGGCGTGGCTCCGTAAACTCGCTATCGTGACGACGCCAATCGCTTTCAGGCATACTCTGGAGGCGCTCGCGGGTCATTTTCCCGGTCAATATACCAGAGGCCATCGGCGCGTAGGCAATCACACCAATGGCATGCTCCTGGCAATAATCCAGCACAGCATCCTCGATGCCACGTTTTAACAGGGAATAGGGTGGCTGCAACGAGCTGATGGGCGCGATGGCCTGCAAGCGATCCATCTGGCTGACATTGAAATTAGAAACGCCCAGGTAGCGTATCTTTCCCTGCTGTTGCAGATCGACCATGGCCTCCCAGGCTCCTTCGATATCCTGGTCAGGCTGCGGCCAATGGATCTGGTAGAGGTCAATCGCGTCGATCTGCAAGCGGCGCAGGCTGGCCTCCACCTCTTTGCGGATCGAGTCTCCTTTAAGCACGCCTTGAATGCCATCGTCAGTAGCGACACGCCCACCCTTGGTAAAAACAAAAGGTCGCTCTGCACGCCCCTTTAAGGCGCGACCAACCACCTCTTCAGCGTGACCAACACCGTAAATCGCCGCGGTATCGATCCAGTTCACGCCCAGGTCGATAGCACGATGGATGGTCGCGATGGAATCATTGTCATCCTGCGGTCCCCACCCTTTAGCCCAGCCTTCACCCCCAATCGCCCAGGTTCCCAGGCCAATAGGGGCAATCTGCATACCGGTATTACCAAGCTCTCGTACTTCCATAGGTTCACTCCTTTATGCTTTTCTCTAGATCTTAGCGCACTCGTCTAGTTCAGGGCAAATCGAACAAAGCTACCTACATCTCGTTAGATGAGGTACTGTCAATATGTTATGCTATTGCCAGGCAGATTTTCTCAAAAGACACGTCTAGTGAATGCTTTCAAGAGCAAATTACTTCAAGCAATAAGAAATAACATTCCTCATAAGGAGTTTTTAATGAGACGAGTTTCTAATGAGGTTCTCATTTGGAGCCTCAAACGCTATACGAGAAATAGCAATCTGTGGGATCGCGTCTGCTTCAGGTGTAATCAGGTAACTCCTGTCTTTGAATACGAGTATCATGATGAACAGAAACGACTTCACTTTAACTATCTGTGTGAGGAATGCGCACAGAAAAAGCTTGCGGAATGGCTTCAAGGCTCACAGAGTCTCGGAGGTATGCATTCTGGCTACCAGACCGACTTTGATATCGCCACCGTTGTATATGAACAAAAAAATGATGGCGAGACGTTGCAGCTAACGCGTTGGAGCGCAGAACAACGGCGGAGGAGACTCCAAATTGATCTGGAGTAAAGAACAATGCTTCCATCATTATTCATTATGATAAGCTGTCAAAGGCGGCAATATGAACATTTCTAAGCGTATTCTTAGAAAGAATAAGCTGCGTTCAATAAGTCACCTCACATTACAAAATAATTTATATTTTCCAAATAGGTTTTTTGACAAATATTGCACATGGTATAAAAATAGTGTATACTTAAAGGGACCCATAGATTTTCTTATGAGTCACGTCCCAAGCCATGTTTCTCGTATGAGAAATGCACTCAGGGCACATCTCCATTAAAAGGCTCATGCTTTCTGGAATGGTCATGTTTCCTCTCACGCTTCTCTGTCTCCTTTCTCCCTTTCTAAAGAAGAGATTGTGCCTCGCCTGCCTTATAGCCGGTTGCGCTGGCATCCAGTTAGAAACTAATGTTACGTCCCTGTTCAGCGTATCAGAGGCTCATTACCCGAAGGGGTTAATGTAAAAATAGAAGGCGACTCAGAACTGAGTGCCGAGAAAAGGGGATACCATCCTTCGCCCATGCAGAGACACAGGGGCCGGGCCAACGTTGATCGTTTCAGATTAAGAAAGAGGAATAAGCATGAACAATGCAGCATACTTGAAACAGAAAAATATCTCTCCAGAGACGACAACCTATCGTGAGTTACTGGAGGTTCTTGAGAGCTACGGGGATAACCATTGGTGGATGTCAGATGATCCTCGAACGCGAGCGTATTACCAAACGTTGGATCAGAGTAGCCCCTTCATTCTTCCCTATCAACAATATATCAATGACCTTACAGTATTGCTCAAACGAGAAGTCCACGTCTATGAAATAAGAATGAGCAACAAAGCGATACTCAGACAGGACGTAGAGCAGGCCTGGGAAGATGGTAAGTTGGCAGAGGATGCAACCGTTCATGCTCATTGATCAGTCTTGTCCGTATTAGTAGACATCATAGAGTCAGGAAGTGAATCACATGCCTTATCAGAATCCTTTTGATCTCCTTTTATCCGGAAAAGCGAATTGGGAGAAATGGCGACTGGCCTATGCTGATGTCCAGGCTTATGAGCCAGACCTTCACCATGCTCAACTCCGTGGGACTGATCTACACGGAATTAATCTGAACAGAGCAGATTTTACTGAGGCCAACCTCCGGGAGGCGAACCTGCACGATGCGGATCTGAGCAATGCAGACCTGCGCTATGCGAATTTAAGGAATGCAGACCTGAGCGAAGCCAACCTCCAGAAGGCAAACTTACGGGGGGCTGATTTGCGTGGTGCCAACCTCTGTCGCGCAAATTTGCAAGGAGCAGAACTTGGTGATGCAGATTTGCGTGAAGCAGATCTCCATGACGCCAATATGGCAAGAGCGCTTCTGCATAATACACGTTTTGATAAGGTTCATGTGCCCAACGAAGGTCCCGATGAAATAGACTTCAAAAAACGCGCGGACACACAAAAACAAATACGAGAGGATGGCGCAACGCCAAATATTCCCGCGGCCTAACTCATCGCTTGTGCAGCGTGGATAATGGCGAATAGTGCTTCTGCTACTAACGTAGAGAAGCCAGCGCGGTGTATTGCCTACCTGGGACAAAACATCATCTGATTGGGATGAAACCAATGACTGATACGATAAATCAAATGCGGCTTTCAATGCGCTTAGATGCCTATCTGAGAGCGTATATAGGAAAGAACGTCAAGGGAGATAACCTTTCGCGAGATGAGTGGGATACAGTCTGGCAAGTAGCTGACAGCGCTCGCACAAATAAGAACCTTATCATAGCACGCATAGACCATTTGATCAGTGCGCGTTGGATGCGGCCCTTGTCCCAGAGATGGTGAAGTCACTTGTGGTCCAGGTTGGGACGTCGGCCATGCCGGGTACGTGAACTGAGGATGAGTATGTCCAGGTGACATGATGGCCTCTACGATAGGTTCTATCACCTTGATCTTTTCAGTAAGATGATTCCCCTGTACAATTTGCGTGGCGTCCTGAACGGTCATCGCTGCTTCGGTGCCCACATTCGATCTTGCTTTACTGGTCGTATCAACCAGCGAAGTTGTTTCTTGAGAGATGATTATAGTAGTTACCTTATGTCCTTTTCGCTTTCCTATTCAAGACGCATTTCGTGCTCTTAGTGATGGCTCATTCATCACTATGGATGGCATCGATCTCTAGTGCAAGATCAGGAGACCTATTGTGTAAGAGATAGAGCATTCCTCATGCTGGTTGAGCAGAGGAACATTGGTTCCCATTACACAACAGGTCTTTGGATTCTGCACTGGTAAGGTGAGAAGAGGTACATTTATGTCAAATCAAGATCCTGCGACGACGAATGAACAGGGGGCTGTGCTCCTCGAACAAATGGGCGCGGTTGCGGTCCTTACGTTATCGCGACCCTCGGCCCTGAACGCGCTCACGTGGAAGATGTACGAGGAATTCGGGGAGCACCTGAGCCATCTCGCCGCAGATGAGACGGTTCGTGCCGTCATCATTCGCGGCGATGGTGCGCGCGCCTTTGCTGCCGGAACCGATATCCAGCAGTTCCAGGGATTTTCGGGGGCGGATGGCGTGAGCTACGAGCAACGCATGGATGCGGTGACCGATCTGCTCTCCAACGTTCCTCAACCTGTGCTTGCAGCTATCCACGGATACGCGGTAGGGGCAGGTTTGATCATCGCAACCATCTGCGACCTGCGTTATGCTACGCCTGCCGCTCGCTTTGGTGCCCCGATGGCTCGCACGCTAGGCAATTGTCTGAGCCTGAAAAACTACCATCGTCTCGGCAGGGCATTAGGTCCGATGCGCACCAAGGAACTGCTGTTTACCAGCCGGTTGCTTTCAGCCGACGAGGCGTTGCGCTGCGGCTTTCTTACAAATATTATCGATGAAGAACAGCTTTTTACGCAGGTGCTCGATATTGCCAAACAGATCAGTAGCCTGGCACCACTTACCATTCGGGCCACGAAAGAGGCATTCAAGCGGCTTGATAGGGAAGGGACAAGCGAGTTGCCCGCTTTCGATGATGTGGTAGCACAGGTCTACGGCAGCCATGATTTTGCGGAAGGAGTACAAGCTCACAGGGAGAAGCGCCGCCCCACCTGGAGTGGACACTAGTTTTTGCGCGAAGGAGGAAAAACATGTCGTCAGCCGCCCTCGAAGGGATTCGCGTCCTCGATCTCTCACAAATCATGGCCGGTCCATTTTGTGCCATGTTGCTTGCGGATCTGGGGGCCGAGGTCATCAAAATCGAGAAGCCGCAAGGGGGAGATGACTCACGACGCATGGGGCCCCCCTACTATAACAAGGAATCAGCCGCGTTTATGGCGGTCAACCGCAATAAATACGGGCTTGCCATCGATATTCGCACCCCTCCTGGTAAACAAGCACTCTGGCGTTTAATCGAAACGGCAGATGTGCTGCTAGAAAACTTCCGCCCGGGCACACTAGAACGGCTTGGCTTTGGCTATGAGGAGGTGCATGCGGAACGTCCCTCGCTCATCTATTGTTCCATATCGGGTTTTGGGCACAGCGGACCCTATCGTGATCGCGGGGGCTTCGACCTGGTAACGCAAGCTATGAGCGGCGTCCTGTCGGTTACCGGGACTCCCGAGGAGGCTGCCAAGATAGGGGTGCCAATCAGTGACCTCAACGCTGGCTTGTTTGCAAGCCATGCCATCCTCGCCGCGCTCTTCTATCGTTCACGCACAGGCGAGGGACAGTGCATCGATACGTCACTCTTCGAGGGGGCGTTAGCTTACACGATCTGGGAGTCGAATGAATATTGGGCCAGCGGAACACCGCCACAACGCTTAGGAACTGCGCACCGGCTTTCAGCGCCGTACCAGGTCTTCCAAACGGCTGATAGCGGGATCGCGATTGGTGCAAGCAACCAACGCAACTGGGAGCGTCTAACTCAGGTTTTAGAGCGCCCTGATCTCTTGCAAACACCGCTGTTTACTACCAACAGTGACCGCATGGCGAATCTCCCCGCGCTGGTTGAAACCCTGACCGAAACGTTCCGCACGCGCACCACCGAGGAGTGGCAGCAACGTCTCGACGAGGTGGGAGTACCGGCGGGACCAGTGCTCACGCTAGACCAGGTGTATGAGCACCCGCAGGTACGAGCGCGCGAAATGGATATTGAAATTGACCATCCACTGGCGGGTCGCGTGCATGCGCTTGGGTTTCCGGTGAAATATTCCGGTACGCCGGGGCAGATTGCACGTCCGGCTCCCGTGCTCGGCCAGCATAGCTTCAAAATCCTGCAAGAGCTGGGCTATACCCCAGAGGAACGTAGCCAGCTGGCAGCCGAGGGTATCGTGCACGACGGGCATGTATGATAAGCATTGTAGTGAGACAGTATCCAGAGCCTATGACAAATCTGCCAGAGCCCTATAGTTTAGACGGCAAGCCGTCTGGGCCGAACTGCGGTGGCCTCTATCCCTGGGCCAAAGGCTGTCGGGAATACTTTTCTGCCAATTGTTAAAAGAGCCATTGATATCCGAATGGATAAGTGCACGTCCTTTGACACGATACCAGCGGCCATCTCGATAGCCGGAGAAGCGTGGTTTCTCCTCTTGCTCGGGTCCCTGCGTCGCATCATAGGTCGGCAATGGGTCCAGGTCCAGGAAGCTGGCTTTGCTCGTATAGCTCTCTTCCGTGACAATCACCCGGATGCCACGCGCCTGTGCCTTGTACGTGAGCAACTCCAGGAACTTCGCGTGCGGGATTTGCACGAATTCCTGATTGTTTTTCTTCCCCAATTCCACCCGCGTTTTCCAGAACGGGCTCTTGCCCAGGACCAGGGTCCCGATTCTTTCGGCGACCAGCAAGTCAACGACCCGACGGCTGGCGGTGTGCAGGTAATGCATCACACGTCTGTTGCGCTTCGTCGTGATCCGATCCAAGCGGTGGGAAGTGTATCGTGGTTCTTTTCCTTGGGCAAGCTGTTTCTGTTCATGTTTGCGCAGTTTGTTGTAGAGTTGATTGACCGCTTTCACCGGCTTCCCAGAGACAAGGTGAGGAACGAAGTTCGGCTTATTCGAGGTCAGGGCAGCCAGCACGTTGACGCCTGGGTCAAGCGCCACAAACAGGTCAGGATGAAGACCTTCGACCGGTTGTTCCTCCATCTTATAGACCACTTCCACCACGTAGTGATCCGCTTTCGGGACAATGCGAACCTGTTGCACCGAGCTCGGTTGCTGTTTGGTTTCCCCAATTCGCCCAAGCTGACTCACGGCAATCTCTCGCACACGCAGTTCTGCCTTCCAGATGCATCCGCGTTCAAAGATCAGGAGATTGCGCCCCTGTGTTTTGTCCAGATATTTGGGCAAGCCTGGTCGCCCGTGAAACAGCTCGGGATGATCGCGGTAGGCCTCCATTGCTTCGAAAAAGGCAATCCACGCGTTATGCAGCTGCAGGAGCACCTGATTGGCAACTTTGGCAGGAAGGGCTTTGTAGGCATCCGTCTGTTTGAGCAGATGAAAAGTAGCTGTATTATTGAGATAGTTCTTCTGAAAAATGAATGACTGGCGTACATGGTAATTGGCAAGGTTCCAGAGGTTTTTTGACGCGAACGCCATCTCGTCGATGGCACGAACCTGGGGATGCGTTTTCTCGATCACATGCTGTTCGACACGCCTCATGGCTCTATGTTCTCCTCTCCCCCTGCTCCCGTGGCGAAGAGCTTTCCAATTAACGCTTGTTTCCTTTTTGCGCGCCGTTGGCCGTAGAGCCTTGCACACATCGAATACACGATACTGGAGAGATCCTGAAGCAGATCTTCCCGGTCATTGTCGGCCAGATTCGCGACCTCAATGCTCCGTCCAGCCTGATTGAGCAGCACTTGCAGGTAGCGAAAACCAAACCGAGTCGCGCGATCCTTGTGTTCCACCACAATGGTGCGCGTCTTGGGATCAGAGAGCAGCGCGAGGAATTTGCGGCGACTGTCATTCACTCCAGAGCCAATTTCTTTGACAATCCGACCCACTTGATAGCCTTTGGCGGCACAATAGTCTTCCACCCTCGCCACTTGTCGATCCAGGTTGTCTTGCTGCTTGGGGGAAGAAACCCGTGCATAGATCACCACCGGCGCCACCACCTTTTTCGCCACAGGTGTCTCTTCTTCGCCTTCCGTCACAATGATCGTTCCAGAAGGCTTCTGAAAGCCCTTGATCTGGCCGTTTTGCGC
>DATAYF010000148.1:0-4507 GCA_036272735.1 Ktedonobacteraceae bacterium | reverse complement strand
GCCGCGCCCTTTCCTGCGGAAACGCACCCGTTTCGCCTTGCCCCCACAGACGCGATTGACGGCGTGATAGGCCCTGGTTGCCAGCGTTTGAGCCATCGTGCTCTCGATGTGGTCGGCGATCCACGAGACACGAGCACGTTTGGCATACTCGTGCAGCTCGTACTCAGAGAAGTGGTACTTCTTGCGTAGGGCAGAGAAGGCTTGTGCGCGTTCCGGCTTGTGCGAGCGAGGGATAGCCCTTGCCATGCGCCACTCTGGATCGTGGCGCATGCATCTGAGTCGCGTGTTGCACTCAGAAAGCAGAGCGTTATACAGACAGCGAGCAGCTTCCAGGTGCGCACGCAAATGGCCCTCCTGGCTCCAATCGATCTGGAGGGGCAATTCTATGAGAAAGGTCGGTGTCTTCGCTCGCTTCATAGGAGTGTTTGCGCTGCCTTTCGATAGAAAATACGTTCTAACAGCTCGATGGGTTAAGCTTATCACCGTATGACAACACGTGCAATAGGATAATATTACTACATTATGGGGAGGGTGGAGGGAATGAGAGCTATGCCCCTCTTCTCAATCCTCTCTAAATAAGGAAGGCCCATTCATCCCCCGCATAAATGACGGGGGCTTTCTTGGCCGTTTACTGTAACCCATTCCCAGAAAAGGTGAGAGGCTATCTATCAACATTGGAGATTACGCCGACTTTTTGCCCAAATGGACTGACCCCCTTTTCAATCGTCATACGAAGAGGTGTCCTGGGAAAGGATATCTAAATAATTACAGAAAGGTTTGTAAATAGTGGGAGGGGAAGCTTACTAACGTTTGTTAGGGGAGGGGCAAGTAGTTATTCATCCAACCGTTGGTGGTCGAATGAAATCCTACTTGAAGTTATGAAAGCACAACTTCGACTTCGGGAACTTCGGCAACGTGCTCTGAGAGCAACTCGATCAGCGGCACAATTTTTTGTTCGACCAGCTCATTCGCCTCGTTTACAAAGACGATATGGGGCTGCAAGTTGCGAATTTCTTCTTCTGTGAGCTGCGCATAGCTCATGATAATCACCAGGTCATTGACCGCCGTAAGACGAGCAGCGGCACCATTCAAGCAGATCACACCAGAACCACGAGCCCCTGGGATCGTGTAGGTCTCCAGACGTGAACCATTGGTGACATTCACAACCTGAACCAGTTCGTAAGGGTAAATGTCCGCGGCATCTAACAGATCCTGGTCGACGGTAATACTGCCAACATAATTGAGGTCCGCCTGCGTGACGGTGGCTCGATGGATTTTCCCCTTGCACATTGTACGAAGCATAGTTGTGATGGTTCCTTTCGGCATGAAGTTTTACATTTACATAAGTGAGTAATAGGGCTGTATAACGAGAGGGATATGATTGGGTTTTGTCCTCTCACATATATTAAACGACAAAGCAAGCCAATAAGGAAACAGTTTAGCAGTAATGGGGGATAGGCTACAGTGACTTTTTCCCATCTTGCTGCGTGTGAGCAATTTCTGGCGCTTGTCATCCGTGCTGTTTTTGCAGCAGCGCAAGCAGACCCAGCGCGTAGGCTTCCTCAACGCTCTGCGCATCGTACATAGCCTCACCCATTAACAGCCGATAACGGCACTTCCAGCGCCGCGCGGGCCAGGCTGCCAGCTTGATGAGCGTGTAGGTTTCCGCGAAACGTTCCAGCGCCTCACGTAGAGCTGTCTCATTACAATCATCGATGTGATACTGCCGCAATTGAGCGACAAGTGATGGTGATAACATACATGTATTCTACACCAAAAAATGGAAAGTGCTGGATCGTGTGCGTGCACACGATCCAGCACTTTCCATTTTTTGATGTAACAATTTTTACTGCATCAGTTCGCTTCCGCAGTCGCTACAGTTGCTTCCTTACTCGTCTCCTCCTGAATAATGTCGGTAAGCTCCTGCGTCTTATAGCCGGAGGCCACCACCCAGTAGAAGATGATCAGGGAGAAAATGATGATAACCACCATGTTCCTCGGGAAGGGAATGGGAGCAGCCGTCGGGCTCTTCGTGCCAAAGGGACCAAAGGCCCCAAAGTGCGAAACGAGGTAGATGCCGAACACAAGCACGAAGAACCAGGCGCTTGCCAGGATATCGTGTCGCTTGGAACGCTCCGTTGCCAACCATATATACGCCGAGTACAGAAGCGTCTCGACCGCCAGCAGAATGAAGTACGGGATAAAGCTCAGCGCCTTCGTGCTCAGCGGCCCGAAGTAGCCTGTGACCAATACTGCGATCACCATCAGGATGCCCGCGATCAGCCCACCAAGCCGGTTGATGCCCATGAAATTTGGTCCATAGAGCCAGCCATAGATTGCCAGGCCGAGGATGACCAGCGTCACAATGTAGTTCAACTGGCTTTCACCAGACCAGTAGATGATGAGCGTCGCCGCGATAAAGCCAATAGGCGAGAGCACGGCGGCACCTTTCAGGCGGAAGGGCCGGTGCAGTTGGGGAGCCGTGCGCCGGAACACCTGAAGCTCGATGCCTCCCATAATATAGGTGAGCACCGTAGCAGACGTGATGATGCCAACCAGTTGATACCAACTTGGCAGCGGGATCAAGAAGAACCAGCCCACCACGGTCGTGGCTACGAGCGCCATCAGCGGCACACCCCACCTATCGCTGACATGCCTGAAGATTGGTGACAGGTATTTATCAATCGCGATCCCATAGATAGTGCGTGTAGCAGTACCGACGTAGACCATGCCCGTGCCGGTTGGTGAGATGTAGGCGTCAGCTAGCAGCAGCACAGCGAAGGCCACGAATAGCGCGAAACCGGAGGCGGAGAGTACGTGGTATAGTGGGCCACCGGCCCAACTCGATGTGCTCAGTCCAGCCCAGTTGCCCGCGTGAATTCCGATAGCCCCCAGTTGATAGCACCGGTGAAGGCGATTTGTAGGAGCGCGTAGAGAACGGTCGCGATAATAACCGAAAGGATGGTGGCACGCAGCACGTCACGCTGTGGGTTTTTGGCCTCGCTGCCGTAGTCAAGTCCCTGGCGGAAGCCAAGGAACGAGAAGACAATGCCAGAGTTCGCGACCGCCAGGAAGATTGGCGCGATGCCCAGGGGCGCTAAACCGCCGTAACTGGTAAAGTTGCTGCCCTGGAACAAAAAGAACAGAAGATAAAGGTCAGGACCGGCAGAATAAATTTCCACCAGGTGATGACTGTGTTCAGGCGGCCCAAAAATTTGATGCCGAAGTAGTTCAGGACGAAGACAGGAGCGTTAGCACGAAGGCAACAGCAATGCCCCAACCTACCAGGATCGTTGTCCCCTGGCTAACTGTTGTTAAGCCGGGAATATAAGATGAGGCCTGACGGCTCCCCGTGCTGAAGCAGCGGGGGTTCTGAGCGGCGCTTCCACGCTTCCAGGTGCCCCCGACGGGCGAGGAGCTCTGGCTCTGGTGTCGTTTCGCTCGAGATGTTGAGGTCGAGGGGCTGCAGACGGGCTCTGGCTCTGGGAACACCAAAGCTTCGGGGCAACGACTGCCCCTCTTTCGCCCGTTGTGCTACCCGAGCGTTAGCGGCCCGCAGACGCGCCTCCGCACCTTCCCAGGCCATGACTGCCCGAGCACACGAGGGAATGAGATGATCTTGATCCAGGGTGGAAGCCAGGAATGCGGAGTACAGGTCCCGCTGGACGGGGCCGACGCCACAGGCACAGTGATGCCAGCGCTGCGAGAGCGGCTTTTTCACGCACCTGCCGCAACCATGACAGAACTGCGAGAGCTTGGCTCGGCCCGTGGGGACTTCGACCAGGGTGCCGCCCGTGCGTGGCCCCGGTGCGTCTGAGGTGTTCGACAACCATCCCTGGAGCTCGCAGACCCACGCTTCTTCCATACTGTTTCTGCCACGCCCGGTAGGAAATCTTTTCGAGGATGATGGTGGTACCCACCGCGACGATCTCATGGACCTTTTGGCCGTGCAGGCTCTTGCGGTGGGCTGCCAGCCGGCGTTCCTTTTCCGCCTTGCGCCGACGAGTCTGCTGGTAGCCCTTGCTCGTTTTCCAGTGCAGCCGCCGCTTGCCCTGCTGCTTGATGCGACCCTGGGCATCGTAGTGGTCCGGGTTGGCCGCGCGCCGCTGCCGATCCATCTTCCGAGGCACTCGGCGGATCGCTCGTGCATCGGGAGCCAGTTGCTCACAGAACACTGACAGGCTCGCCTCGCCTGCTCGTGGAACCAGCGCGATAGAGGAGGGTCCCAGATCCGCCCCGATGACGTCGGTGCCCACCGTGTGTTTGGGCTTGTGATGGGGAACACCGATCGTTCGCCAGCTGCACGAAGTAGCGATAACCCAGGGCGTCAGCCCCCTGCGCCTGTGGGCTGCTGGCCTGGCGTTGCACCAGGCGGGCGTATTTGATGCGCTGGTCCAACTCTTGCTTGATCACGGGATCGTTCCAGTCGATGCGGGCAGACATGCGGTCGTCTTTCCAGATCAGAAAGCCCTGATGCCCCTCTTCGGGCTTGTGCAGCACAAAGCGC
>DATAYF010000147.1:0-13150 GCA_036272735.1 Ktedonobacteraceae bacterium | reverse complement strand
GTAAACCCAGTTCGTGGGCTGCTTGACTCAAACGAAACAACTTTTGCTCTTGCTTTGCCATGCTGTCTGGTGTTCTCCTCGTCCCTTCTTCCAAAAGCTACGAAAAGTAGACAATAGATCAGCAAAAAGGGCAACTGTTAGTAATCCTACGAGCGTAGTAGGTACAGTGCTCCAGGCAAGCAACTTACCTATACGATTAAAATAACGCGATGTGCACGTTTCACAAAACAGGGTCCAGGGACGGTAGCCCCTGGCGGGGTGTGGGGTGTCCCCACCTTCTCTTTCTCCTTGCCGCCGAAGGCGGCGAAAAAAACGTGCACATCGGGTTAAATAAATAACAGAATTATTTGATTTTAATGAAGTTAAAATTTCGCTTAATAATGCTACCGAAGAGCTTTTATTCATTGCTTTCTATACAAACAGCATGCTACGATTTGTAAGGTGTTTGAAGAATGTACAAGAAAACCGACAGCGAAGAAAGGACAGAGATAGACATGACAGAATATTATGCAGATCATCACGCCCAGGTCACGGTTAACGCGCCAGTGCACCAGGTATACGCTCTGTTTTCCCATTTTAACGATTTTCCAAAGTTCATGACCTTCGTCAAAGAAGTGACGTATTATGATGACCGCAGCAGCCACTGGGCTGCCGACGTAGCAGGACATCATGAATGGGATGCCGTCAACGACACGTGGATACCAGATCAGCAGATCGGTTGGCATTCCACCAAAGGCTTGGAAAATTCTGGAAAAGTCACCTTTGCACCGGTAGGAAATAATCAGACCAGAATAGATGTCGACCTTCGATACAATCCACCAGCCGGAATACTCGGCAATATAGGAGAAAAGCTAGGCGCAGGCAGCCATTTCGAGAATGTGCTAGAGCACGATCTGCAACATTTTGCACGTATGGTGGACGAAGCACCAGTGGGTGCACTCGACCCGAACTCTTCAAACTACCTCTTCCACGGAGATAGCGCAGCCGCAAAAGGGAAAACTACGGCGCGCCAGGAAGAAAGCATGCAGAATGATCCCAATATAGGCCGCAAAGCGAGCGCAAGCGAACAGGACAGGCCAATGATGGATCGCGACATCACTGGCCAATCGAGTACGACCATGCCACCTGATAGCTCTGGCACGGACATGAACCAAAACCTACCACCTGATCAATCACAAGGGCCGGATAATCCCAATCCCAGGACCTACTAAGCGCATAGACAATGCCTTGTGTGATTTCACATAGAAACTTCATTGATGAGTATGGATGGTCACAGCGACCATCCATACTCATCAATATAAATGAGGCGCAAAAATCACAATTCCTCGCAAATCGCATAACTACCAGCTGCATGCATTGACATTGCTTACTGGATATGTTATTGTTTCAATAGTTCCAAAGGGAACTTATTACCAGGGAGGAAAGAGACCCTGGCACCGGCTACACGCTTGGCATAAGTAATCCGATTGGAGGGCTTATGAAAATCTGGATGAATTTCAAAAAACCAATACGCGAATTGGGGGTAGTATTTCAGATTGACCGGGTGGGCCCGTAAAAGCGGGCAATTCGCTCCCCTGAGCTTCTGATTTCATCCCTGTAACTTTGGCGATTGCAGTTCTGAAGGTAACTTCAAAGAAAATGCATTCTGCTGAGTTGAACGACGGCTTACGTCATGGGATAATCAGCAGTAAACAGGGGCAACATACATTAATAACTTACGTGACCTTACGTGGATTAGGACTCGGTTTGACGTAACACGGGAGTTGTGAACAAATAAAAAAACAAAGAGAAGACCAGATAACCGTGATTATCTGGTCTTCTTTTTATTATTACTGGTACTATCACTTACTAGCGCACAAGTACCATCAAACGCCATCCACCAAAAATACGGACCGCCAGGTCTTTGTGTACAAGGTATAAAAGGCCACCAGGAAGACGCTGTAGGCCACGTTTACATAGACGCACACAATGACGAAGAAGCTTACCAGGATGGTGTCTAACCTCGCGCCATGAGGCCGTAGCAAGCGGAGGCAATGTATACCAATAATCAACAACCTCGTAGCCACATTCACGCAGCAATTCAAGCGCCACATCCTTGGTAAAGAAGTGCAAATGCCCGGCCGCGCGGTGGTAATTAATCAACTCGTTACGCAGAGCCGAGAACACAAACACATCGAGCGGGAGCTGCAAAATTTTGTACGTGCTCTGAGCTTTGATTTTTTTGAGGTATCCAAACCAATTCTCGAAATGCTGTACCACGTCAATCAAAAGAATGAGATCGTAAACGCTCCGGTCCATTTCTTGAAAATCGGCTAAATGAAAGTGTAAACGCTCGTTTTCCCTACTTGTCGCCATGTCATAAGCTTGCGGAGAAATCTCATAGCCTGAGAAGGTACAACTTATGTCCAGATGTGTTTGTAGCAGACGCAAAATTTCGCCGGAGCCACAACCAATCTCACACACTGTTTGAGGATCAATACCATGCTTCGTCATCATGCGAAGGATGGCCTGAGCCTTCCAGGAGGCAGCCGCAACGTGCCATCCAGGATTACGCTGCAAATACTCACCATTAGTATATATTTCTCTAACGGCCATAACACCCCCCTTCCACTCCCACCATATCGGTGCTTTGCCTTATATTATACTTCTTATATTACCTGTAGGAGATAGAAATGAGGCATTGGTAGGACTTCGGTCCTACCAATGCCTCATTTCTATCTCCTACAGGTAATGTTTATTCTTCGCCAAGCGAGAGCACAGCCATAAAGGCTTCTTGCGGAATTTCGACGCTGCCAACCATCTTCATGCGCTTCTTGCCCTCTTTCTGTTTCTCCAACAGTTTGCGCTTACGCGAAATGTCACCGCCATAACACTTGGCAAGCACGTCCTTACGCATGGCTTTGACCGTCTCACGCGCAACAATGCGCGCACCAATCGCCGCCTGCACAGGAACCTCGAACAACTGGCGTGGGATCAAACTGCGCAGCTTCTCGACGAGCGCGCGGCCTTGATAGTACGCTTTATCGCGGTGTAAAATCAGCGACAGCGCATCAACAGGAGTTGCGTTGACGAGAATATCTAGCTTGACCAGGTCTGAGGCATGATACCCGGCAAAGCTATAATCCAGGGAGGCATAGCCTTGCGTGCGCGACTTGAGCTGATCGTAGAAATCGACAATCAGTTCAGCCAGGGGAATGCTATAGGTCAGCAGTACACGCTCAGCTTCAATATATTTCAGGTCTTTGTAGATACCACGGCGCGTCGTCACCAGGTCCATAATTGTGCCGATATAGCGAGCAGGTGTAAAGATGGAAATGTCCATCATCGGCTCCTCGATCTGCTCGATCTCTCCAAAGGAAGGCATCTCCGAAGGATTATCGACGTGCAGCACCTCGCCACCTGTCTTGGTCACCAGGTATTCCACGCTCGGAGCGGTCGCCAGGATATCGATATGGTATTCACGTTCCAGGCGCTCTTGCACAATCTCCATGTGCAACAGGCCAAGGAAACCACAGCGAAACCCAAACCCCAGCGCGTTCGAGGTCTCAGGCTCGTAGAAGAGCGCCGCGTCATTCAGCTTCAAGCGGTCGAGCGCGTCACGCAAGAGGGGATAGTCGTTGCCCTCGACGGGATAAAGACCGGCAAAGACCATCGGCTTAGCGGGCTGGTAGCCCGGCAGCGGCTCAACCTCGTGCAGAGCTGCTGGAATGGTTATGGTATCGCCCACGTGACAATCCGTCACGTTCTTGAAGCCGGTCGCCACATACCCGACCTCGCCAGTGGTAAGTTCGCCAGTAGAGGTCATGCGCGGGTGAAAATAGCCCGCCTCCAAAATCTCGGAGCTGCTGCCCGTTGCCATCATGATCATGCGCTCGTTCTCTCGCAATTGCCCATCGATCACGCGTACGTAGGCAATCACCCCCTTATACGCGTCATAGTGTGAATCGAAGACGAGTGCCCGCAGCGGTTGATCAGCCTCGCCCCTGGGTGGTTCAACCCGCTTTACAATTGCTTCCAGGATGTCCTGCGTCCCGATACCTTCCTTGGCTGAGGCCAGAATACACTCCTCGGCAGGTAGACCAATCACATCCACCACCTCTTGCGTCACACGTTCGGGCTCGGCGCTCGGCAGGTCGATTTTATTGATCACCGGAATAATGGCAAGATCAGATTCAAGCGCAAGATAAAGGTTCGCCAACGTCTGAGCCTCAACGCCCTGCGTCGCATCGACCACCAGCAACGCACCCTCGCACGCGGCAAGGCTGCGCGACACCTCGTAGGTAAAGTCAACGTGACCCGGAGTATCGATCAGATTGAGTTCGTACTCCTCACCATCAAGCGCGGTATAACGCATGCGTACCGCCTGGGCCTTAATCGTAATCCCTTTTTCGCGTTCCAGATCCATCTGGTCAAGGGTCTGTTCCAATAAATCACGCCGGGAAACGGTTCCGGTATATTCAAGCAAACGGTCAGCCAGCGTAGACTTTCCATGGTCAATGTGAGCGATAATACAAAAATTGCGAATATGCGCTTGATCTGTCATGCAATAATTCCTCCACACAAGACCTCATCACCATCCACACCACCGTAGAAGACGGCAGCCTGGCCAGGAGTGATCGAGCGTTGTGGATTCTCAAGAGCGACATGCACGCGGTTTCCCTCCAGAGGAGTCACCAGCGCTGGCTGTTCAACCGCCTTGTAGCGGATACGAACCCTGGCTGCAAACGGCTCGGCAGGAGCTTCACCACTCAGATAGTGCATGGTATCGACGGTAAATTCATCTTGCAGCAGAGCATCAGCAGGGCCAACGATCAGTGCATTGCGCTCAGCGTCGATCTTGAGCACGTGCAACGCTGCTTGCGACGTCAGACCCAAACCCTTGCGCTGCCCAATGGTATAGTAGGCCAATCCACGATGGCGACCAAGCAACGCGCCTTGCTGATCATAAATGGGGCCAGGCTTCGGCAGTGTAATCAGTTGACCAGCGGGTGCAGCGCTATCGGGAGCCTGCGCCTCATGCTCAGCCATTCTCGTGGCCGCGTAACGATCAATAAAGCCACGATAATCGTTCTGCGCCACAAAACAAATTTCCTGGCTTTCCGCCTTGGTCGCAACTGGCAAGCCACGTTCAGCAGCCATAGCACGCACCTGTGGCTTCGTGAAATTTCCTAATGGAAAGCATGCGTGCGCAAGCTGCTGCTGATTGAGCACGTGCAGCACATACGACTGGTCCTTATCGGGGTCAACAGCACGGCGCAAACGGCGCTTACCAGTGCCAGGGTGATCATCCACACGAACATAGTGCCCGGTCGCCAGGTAATCGGCGTCAAGTGCCAGCGCCCGCTTGAGCAATACAGTAAAGCGAATATGGCGGTTACACTTCAAGCAGGGATTGGGCGTACGACCGGCAACATAGTCCTCATAAAAGGAGTCAACGATATTTTCTTTGAATTCCTGCTCGACATTTACCAGATAGAGAGGGATATCGAGCAAGCGTGCGACGCGCCTGGCGTCGTCCACCGCTTCAAGGGAGCAGCACTTATTCTGCACTACACGCTCAACGCCATCATCCTCGATAACGCCCGGCTCGGACCACAAGCGTAACATAATGCCGATGACCTCGTGGCCTTGTTCTTTCAGGAGCGCGGCGGCGACCGAGCTATCTACGCCGCCGCTCATAGCGACGACTATTCGTGACATAGTATCATCCTTATTCTCTGACTATTAGAGAAAAAAACAGAGCACATATGAGAAAAAAGGACTAGCCGTACGTCTGTACAAGGCTAGCCTTGAGAGCATTTCGCTAAGAAAAGAGGTGCGGTCTCGTATGCACGCGTTGCCAACGTAACGATAGCACAGGCATGAATAAATGTCAAACAGAAAAATCACAGCCAGACTACTCGACGACCGGCCTGGTATTGTGTATAATAGATGGCAATTAAGTAGGCTTGTACACACAAGAGAAGGCAGTAAGCAACAATGCCAAAGAAAACAGTAGTGCGCGGTGGAGCGCAACAAAAAAGTAGAAATCAGCGCTATGTGAAGCACGTATATAAGGCCCCAGAAAAGCAAACGTCCGAGGCTTCGCAGAGCACCGTAGAAGAGCAACCAACCAGCATAGCGGAGACCGCCACAACGCCAGCAGGGACCAGACCCGAAGAGCAGTCAGCTAGCAGCGTGGAAACCGCGACTGTCTCCGCATCAGCGGAGACCAAATCAGGAAAGCAGTCAGCTAGCAGAGCCGCGACCATCGCCGCACCAGCAGAGGTAAAGGCCGAAGAGGCACCTAAGGCCAGTAGCGCATCGGCACGTATGGCAGCACGCAGACAGGGCTCACAGCGCATGCAGCAGCGCCACGCCGCTAGCTTGATCACCGCCGAACATTTTTCCTACGTGAAGCGGGATCTCAAGTTTATCGCAGCGCTAGCCATCATAATGATCGTTGCTATTATCGTCTTATACATCGTGCTCGGAGCCAGAGGCGTCATTGCCTAACTAACGCGATGCGCAAGTTCCTCTAAGCAGGGTCCAGGGGCGGTAACCCTGGCGGGGTGTGGGATGTCCCCACCTTCTCTTTTCCTTACCGCCGAAGGCGGCGAAAAAAACGTGCACATTGGGTTAACTATTGATCGCGAAAGTACACCATAACGTATAACGAGAGGCGCTTCTGCTATCTAACTAATGCAGAGAGTGCCTCTCGAAAAAGTAAGATCGTGTAATTTTTTCGTGTCTGGGTTCAGAACAAAGGCTGTATCAACAGTCGTGAGATAAGTCGCCTTTGTTTTATCAATGGACGAGGGGACCGGTGCCAATACCCGTTGGAACACCCTGGCGGTAAGGAGCGGGAATCGTCACGCCAAGCACACGCTGCATTGCCATAGTGTGGCAACAATCGCCCCAATCGTGGAAGAAGCGACACGTACACTGCCATTCACCATTCGCAAACGTAGTGGTATGCACATCGTTTTCACCCTGGAAATTCGCTTCAAAGTGCGTAAACTGAATGCGCTCGGGTTCCTCCGCATAGCGTTTTGCTTTAGCGATTTTGCTGATCATACTTGAGTTCATGATCGTCTTCTCCTTAAAGTCTAGCAACCACGTCGTGTCCACTTGTCTATCGTCTATCATTTACGCTGAAGTAGCTTACCAACGAACGGCAGAGCTACGTAGCTGTAACATCCACGTAAGAACTGTGCCGATGCTCAAAAGAGCTTCTTGCCAAAACCTCCTTTCCAAAGAGAACAGTACATCGCATCACGAGAAACGTTGAGGCGATGGCCCATAGAAAGATGAATAATCGATGAGCCCGGCAATGAAAGAGTCTGGCCCTGTCCAACGAATGAACCCTAAGAAATAAAAAACACCAGGACAAACTGTCCCAGTGTTCGCATGTCTACACGTGTGAGTCTTCACGGCGAGCCGCAGTGATTGAGTATTTTGCCAGCGGTGAGACTTCACACATACGCTTTTTCACCTCTACCCAGATTTCTCAATTGAGTGGGAACGCCTCTATCACCACAGCAATACAAACCATGTGCGGAAATACAGGCATCGATGACTGCACTATCAATGTGTCGTGTTGTTGCTGATCATTATACCACAGAGATAGGTGAAAGTCCACCCTTAACACAGGGAATATTACCTCATCCCTGTGTTAAGGGGAATTTTTCAATGTACTCCCTTGATTCGCCCCGTACCAAATTGTATGAAATCATAACGGTAATCAAGCCTCACGACACGCGCGACCACTGACCGCGTGTAGCTATCTCACTTCCTCCTCCCTACACCACCAGACACGGCACATCGCAAGGCTCAACGTCATCAACCAGGGCCGTATACAATTCATCTACCTGCTGAGCAATGGCCTGCCAACTGAACTGGACAACGGCATCGCGGCAGGCGGCACTCATAGCGGCGTGCAACGCGGTATCGCGCAAAAGAGCATCGATACGCTCGGCAAAAAAGCCAGGACCGCGCTCTACCAGGAAGCCTGTCTCTCCATCGCGTACAGCCGTGGTCAGGCCACCAGCACGCGTGGCAACCACTGGCGTGCCGCACGCTTGCGACTCTATCGCCGCCATGCCAAAAGTTTCATGATAAGACGGCACGACGGTAACATCCGCCGCACTATAAAGCAAAGGCAAATGCTGCTGCGGACGAGCACCCAGGAAGTGCACCCGCGCATCAATCTGTAGATCAGCTGCCAGCGCACGCAACTTCATCACCTCATCATCGCCCGCCAACATCCCGCCAACAATCACAATATGCACATCTTCTTCGAGCAGTGCAGCGGCATGCAACAGGAGGTCCGGTCCCTTAAATGGATCGAGACGACCGGCAAAGAGGACAATGGGATGATGGAACGGCAAGGCGAGTTGTACACGCGCCGATCGTTTATCGTATGGCTGAAACAGGTGCAGGTCAACGCCACAGGGAATAGTTGCGACATGCTGGGGCGCGACCCCATAGTAACGCATAATCTGCGTGCGCTCATCGGCGGTCGCCGCGATAATGCGGTCGGCGCGCTGGACCAGCTTCTGCTCCATAGCCAGGCGTGTAGCAGGTTCAGACCCATCGGGATTAGCTGTCTGCTTGAGACGGGCAAGCGTATGAAACATGGTCACATGCGCAACATTCCAGAGGCAAGCAAGCTTCATAGCCACAAGGCCAGCCAGCCAGTAATGACTGTGCACAAGCGCGTAGTGCAAATTCTCGCGCTGACGAAATTCCTCAACGTTGTGCGCAAAAAGTGCCATATACTGGTAAAGATCGTGCTTATGCAGAGGTGCAAGAGGACCAGCCTGAATATGGATAACACGCACATGAGGATAAAGCTGTACAATCTGGGGAAGGGTGGGATCTGTCCAACGGGTAAAGATATCAATTGAAAGATGACGCTGAGCCAACGCGCGAGCTAATTCACGAATATAAACGTTCATGCCACCAGCGTCCTTCGTCCGCCCAGGATCGTCGAGAGGGGACGTGTGTACGCTGAACATGGCGATAGCATACGACATGCTAAACATGCTCCTCTTCTTCAGTATTAAAACGGGTATCTAGCGCAGATGCGAGGCCAACGTCCTTCGCTCACGGGTGTATCGTAGAGATGACGAGCCAACATTTGGCAACCTCCTTTCTTCTATTCCACTAGTACAAACACCGGACACGTTTGATCTATTTCCGTTACCAAAACTGCTAGCAATGATTACGTAAATCGTCTACCGCCTCATAAACAGCCTCCACGTCTGCCCCTGCCCCCCGAGCAAGCTCTCGCAAGCAGGTTTTGCGCGCTTCCAACGCCGTACCGAATTCCTGTACAGATATGCCACACCAGGCGGCCAGGTCATCGAGAATGGTTTGATCGGCATGCTCGAACGTATCATCGAACTCGTTCCAGAGCGATAGAGGAATGGGCAGCACGGCATCTGGACGATCAGGATCAACCTGCGGCTGAAAAAAATGGGTCGTGAACCAGCGGCGACGCACCGGACGCGAGTAGCCTGCCAGGCCAATATTGACCACCACCCCAAGTTTGCGCATATCCTCCGGGCGCAGCCGCAAATCGTGACGAAACATCGCAAGCACGTCATCGATAGTATCAGCATGTACACTGGTCGCGACGTGATAGCCCTGCCCAGGGAGCGACAAGAAGCGTCGCGCTACGCGACCCCACATGTAAATTGGCAGATGATCGCTTACTTCATTGCACAGCGCGTACGTCGTGGCCGGGTCAACGTCGGGCAGGCGCGTAAAGGAAAAATCCTCGTACATTCCAGACATATACGCCAATGCGCTTCCCTCTGGCAAGAATTGCAGCAGCGCATTCAACGTCGTGGTTTTGCCAACGCCGGGCTGAGGATCGGTCGGACCTGCCACCGTCAGCGATGCGCCATGCTCCAGCAACAGCCAGATGAGCGCAGCCGTTTCAACATCGACGCTGCGTAACGCGATGATTTGTGCAATGGAAAGTTGGTGGCGGGACTCATAATGCCAATAGTAACGTTCGTAGGGGTCACGCGGATCAAACATGCTCTGCTTCCCTTCCAGGTGCATCAATGCTACTAGTATGAATGGTAGAATGTTCACCTACATTTTTTGCTCGCCTGCTTCCTGCGTGTTGCCATCCTGGCCTTGTTCCTGGGCTTCTTTTGGGGACGGCTCAGGAATGGGTAATTTCAGCCAACCAGGATTGGGGCACCAGCCAATGGCGAGCACATGCGGGCGCTGCTCCGGCTCAAGCTCGATCAGGCTCACTGATGCATTATCTATCGAGATCGAACCAGCACGCTCGGCCGCCAGCCCGGTATAGTGCGCCACCAACAATTTGACCACATCGGCATGCGCGACAAAAGCGGGGTACGCTCCAATATGCTCCTGCGTACGCCAGCGTTCAACCGCCGCGACCACACGCTGCTGCACCACGGGAAAGGTCTCGATCCCTTCCGGCGCGTTGGTCGGATCCCTCACGTACGCCGACCAGTTGGGATCATTCTTCGAGAGATCACCAATCACCTGACCCGCCCACGGACCCACGTCGGTATCCATCAGATCAGGCTCCAATTGAATGATCAGGTCACGCCCTGCCGCGACAAAGCCAGCAGTCTCACGCGCACGCTCCAACGGACTACTGATGATGGCGCTAATCGGCAGGACCTTTAACGCCTCTGCCAGCTTCGTCGCCTGCTGCCGTCCGGTCTCATTCAAATCGACGCCAGGCAGTTGACCCGGCAAACGATGTTCTGCATTCCAGGTGGTTTGTCCATGCCGAATAATCAGCAATGTTTGTTTCATAGGTGTGTGCGCACTCTCCGTAATCAAGGTTGGTTGACGCCAAAGCTGTATACGCCAGCGTAAAAAGCGCCCGCCCACCAGCAGATACACCCAAAAAAGCCAAAACCATGCCCGAATACTCTGTATCAACCGCTGAAGAGAACTACTTGTACGCATTGTATGAATGAGATGCCCCGGTAAAACCGTACGGGTAGGAGCACGTCCCACCCCATACCTTTTTGTCATGGCGCATAACAGTCGAGCCAACTTAATGTATTGTATTGTACCAGTGTCAACGCCAGAGGTGCAACCTTCCACCACCACCATCATTGCCAATTCGCTACACAAAAACGAAGTTTAAGGCTCAGACAATACATAAAGGATCATTAATGGTTTCCAGAAGCCATTAATGATCCTTTATGTATTTACACCGTATCTTTAGCCATGAATCTGATATGCGATGGTCTGCCAGGTCTTGCCACCATCGTTGGTACGTTTGAGCACCGTCTGGTCTGGGCGACCCAAACCGAAGCCCGTACTGGTATTGATAAAACTCAATGGACCATAGATGCCGGTACTACTGGCAACCTTCTGCCAGGACTGGCCGCCGTTATTTGTCTGGTAGACATCACCTGTATTCTGATCTGTGGCCCAGGCCGTCTGAGCATTCACTACATAGACATTACTCGACTGGAAAGGTGCCATTTGTTGTCCACTCACTGTCCAGTCCGCGCCACCATCGGTCGTGCGTGCCAGCACTGTGCGCGGGGTGGTTGAAGTCGAAACCGTCATTGGCAAGAAGCCATACCTTCCCAGCAACACCGGAGGCATCGTTTGGTAGCCCGCGCTGTTACTGCTGCTCAGGCCAGAGATCGACTTCTGGTACCAGGTCTTACCACCATCATGTGTCATATACAGCCAGGGCTTGCCTGAAGCATCTTCACCTGTAGCCCAGCCAGTCGCGGCATTGATAAACGAGAGACCAGACTTGATGCCGCCGGTTGGCAGGGCGTTCTGTCCCTGACCGGAAGTGGAGATCTTGTTCCAGGTTGCGCCGCCATCGTCGGTGCGGAAAATGTCGATACCTTCGCTACCAGCACCGGGGCCGCTCGGTGAAACTTCAAGCCAGCCGGTTTTACTGGAGAAGAAGGTCAATGAGGCCTCATCAGGCGCAGACTCGTAGATTGTGCTCTCATTCCAGCTTGCGCCACCATTTGTCGTGCGAAAGACAGCAATCGTTGTTTTCGACTGAGTATTCGGTGCTGTGAACCAGGCATCCGAGGCATTGAGGAAATCAGCATGTGAGGTTGCTGAGATCGTGGCCCCGTTTGGCGTCAGCGCGACCCATGTTTTGCCGCCATCCGAGGTCTTCAGCACGTTGTTCTTATCCAGCGCCCAGCCATGCGTTGCATCCGTCATCCGAATCTGCGTCAGCGGGAGCATCGGTAATATCGTCGCCTGACTCCCCATTTTTGGTGTCGTCGAGGCACTTAACGCCTGCTGATTGTGTCCCGTAGCTGCCGAGGTTTGCGTAGTTGTGGTTCCCTGTGACGTACTTGTTGTGCCTGTGTTCGAGCAAGCACTGACAAAGAGCGCAAGCATGATGAGCATTGCACTACTAAGCCAGGAGAAGCACTTTTTATATTTCATCATGTACATTCCTCTCTTTTACATGATCGTCCATAGGCCATCGATGCCCTATTCGTCTAGATGACAGAATGCGCGACGTATGCTGTGCCTCTTGCATCTAACGATAGTGAGTATAGCAGTAGGAGTTTGTTTCTTCTATGAAGCAGGTCACATTATTAGGGGATACTGGGAAATCCGTAAATATACGCATGATAGTATGGTAAGAAAAACGAGGGATATACATCAGGCTTCCGCATTTTTTATTGATTAGCTTCTACTATTGTTGTGACTTGACGTTGCCCGTTTTCCCAAGATAATTAAAAAACAATGATATGCTTCGAATACATAAAGCTTTATGTATTCGAAGCATATCACGCTTACCATTTGCGGCGGAAGGCCCCTGCATGCATGCAGGGGGATGGAAGCCGCGCCGCCGGCAGGCGCAGAAAACACGTGACAGGAAGAGTTGTGTATGGTAGCTTTGTTCTAACAAGGCTCCATACGTCCATACGGTGAAAACACGCATGGCAGGAGAACCGCTCTGTTCTCTTCGTTGGTGTCGCCTGGAGGCGGGCGCACGTCGCAACGAAGAGTAATCAACCAACGGAAGGGGAGGCCTTCTGGCACTCCTCACGGTCCTGTCCTCTCCCGTTCGAGTTGGTCGGCTTGCAATGCTCTCGGTCTCCGACAAGAGCCTCTCGCAAGAGAGGAAGCGTTGGAACGACGGGAGCACCCCTCGGCTTTTCGCCGC
>DATAYF010000146.1:0-3004 GCA_036272735.1 Ktedonobacteraceae bacterium | reverse complement strand
ACGCCGGGGAGTCACGCCAGGTCCAGAACGGATCTAGCATGACTCCTCTCAGTGTATCACGTCTCCGCACTCCCTTTTTCGTTTTTCTCTCAGAT
This sequence comes from Ktedonobacteraceae bacterium, assembly GCA_036272735.1. GTDB lineage: Bacteria > Chloroflexota > Ktedonobacteria > Ktedonobacterales > Ktedonobacteraceae > DATAYF01. The sequence continues at coordinate 2,909 of DATAYF010000146.1, read as the reverse complement.
AACGGTTCTAGAGGATTTCTTCAAGCAACCTAAGAATCGGCATCGTTGATGAACGGTGCTGTTTCTTTTTCTCGCATAACTTGGCTCATGGCCACTCTTGGGGCTTTCTGTCTGCCTGCTATGAAGTGGTATACTCAAGCAGAGACAGAATGCTGCCGAACTGGCAACAGAAGCCTGAGCACAATAGTGAAAGCAAGCGAGGAGGGAGTAATATGGAAAATACTTCCAGCATTGTCCTACGAGAGGTAATGATGAGTGACCTCCCCATTTTCTTCGATCAGCAATTGGACCCAGAGGCCAATTGGATGGCAGCCTTCACGAGGAAAGATCCAGCAAATAGGGATGCTTTTATGGCACACTGGACAAAGATTTTGGAGGACGAGGCTAACACCATTCAGACCATTCTCTTCAATGGAAGTGTGGCTGGCTCAGTCTCAAGCTATGTTGATGAAGATGAGCACCTGGAAGTCACTTACTGGATTGGAAAGCCCTACTGGGGCAAAGGCATTGCGACCGGTGCACTCTCAGCCTTTCTCGAACACAGCAAGGTACGTCCTTTGTACGCCCGTGCCGCTAAAGACAATGTCGGCTCTCTGCGCGTCTTGGAAAAATGCGGGTTCACGAGGATCGGCGAGGACAAGGGATTTGCCAACGCACGTGGTGAAGAGGTGGAAGAGTTCCTTCTTCGCTTGGATTAAAGGTGGGGAAACAGCTTTTCCTGTTTTTCTACACGGCATGAAGCACCCGTTGGCGGAGGAGACCAAAGCCAGCTCTGCCATACATCGTTCGCTTGATGAGCTTCAATTTGGTCACATGGCCCTCAACCATGCCATTGTTGATTGACCAGGTTAGCCCCGCTTTCACGGCGTCTTTATCCTTTTCTACGCCAGCAGCAAAGGACTGGAGTTCTGGGAGGTTGCTCTCAACAACTTGAGCGAGCCAGGCATCTAACCGGTGTCCTTCTCGTTTGTGGACCATTGCCAGGAAACTTTGAATGAGATCGTAGGCTTTTTTGAGCGGAGGACTGGCGAGCAAGATTGCCGCTAAATCCTCTTGCTCGACCTCACCCAGCGTCTTGGGGTCGTGTACAAACAGCCAGACAGCAGCGTTGGGCGTATACTTCTTGATGCGTTCGACGTTGACTGAGACATGTATCTCCGTTTGCTTGAGCGTTGCAAGGTAGTGATAAACGCTCCGATCTGAGCCAGTGTAACCTTGCGCTTTGATCTCCCGATAAAGGGCAATCCCTTTGTGTTCCCTTTCTTTCCAGCATTTGAGGACATAGGGAGCAAAGGCATCAAAAGAGCTCGCTTTTTTTCGTCTTTTTCTGGCTTCAGGGAACGTTCCAGCAGCAAGCCATTTTTGGACGGTGCGATCAGAGAGGCCCAATCGACCGGCCATTTCTTTGGGAGTCATCCCCTGCTGCCCAAATTCTACCACCTGCTCATAGCGAGCATATCTGCCTGCACGCCGCGCCAGTCGAGCTTTCTCGACATGACGAGGTTCGGGAGGACGCCATTCTTCAATGGAGATCAGAGGTTTGCTCGGCTCCTCACAACCTGCCTCTTCCTGGTCCTTTGCGGTCAGAACCTCTGCCTGACAACGTGCCAAGAGCAGTTGGGTGGCCTCTGTCAAATTTTTGACGATGTGGAAGCGGTCGGCGCACTGCGTGGCCTGGGGCGCGCCTTGAGAGGCTGCTTTGGCATACTCACTGCCACGATCTCGACTGACCACGAAGATGTCTGGGTGAGCTCGCATCCAAGCTGCCGAGGTTTCTGCTTGGCGGTCTGGTAGCAAATCTACCACATGGTGGCTCTCCAGGTTTACAAGAATCGTGCCGAAGCGATAGCCACGTCGAAACGCAAAATCGTCTATGCCTAAAAAGAGGACTGATTCCGGTAAAGTACTTGGCAGGCCCAGAATGCGACGTAAGATGGTTTGGCGTGTGGTTTGTATCCCCAACCGAGCAGCGAGTCTGGCACCTCCTTCGCCACAGGTAGCTAACCCGATAGAAGTAATCTGTTGACAGAACCGAAGAGTGGTCCTGGCCCACGGCTCGACAAAGTCTGGAAGCCGTTCTGCAAAGACTTTCCGTTCGCAATACGGATTGCGGCAGGTGAACTTGCGCACGGTGAGGAGCAGTCGAACATGGCAGCCTGCGCAAGGCACATCACGCAGGGTCCGGTGGTAGTGGCAATGGATCGATGACGACGACTCAGAACACAGTGGACAGCGCGATGTGGGAGTCGTGGCAGCGACCTGGATCACCAGGCCATTTCCGGTGATCTGGATCTGTTCAATCTTCATTCCTTCTGGTAAGGCAAGTAGGGAAGTCTCTTCCATCACAACCTCGCTTCAAGTGAGAACATCACATTTTAGCGGATTATCATGGAGAAACTCTATCATCTGTGTCATATATATTATTACACGGAGCAAGCGAGGAGTAAGCCCCCGAAGTGGTCAAGAGCCATAACTTTTCCATGTTGTGTTTGGCATTTTGTTTCTTGTAAATGACGCCGTATGACTGTTTTTTCTCACATAACTTTTCGTTTCAGGTGGAGGTAAGCTCAGGATAGGCTTACCTCCCCTCATGACATGCATTAGGTCAAGTCGTCAAAATCAAACGGCCAGCAACGCCTCTTGCTTCCAGACGACGATGTGCTTCCGATGCTTGCGTAAGAGGGAGTGTTTCAATAGGAACATGCAGTGCCCCCTGCTCAATGATGGTGATCACGGCTGAGGAGGCTTTACGGGCACGCAGCGGATGAGCCTGGAGGATCGGGCCAACGCTGAAGCCGAGCACACCGATGTTGCGGACCCACAGGTCATTCCCTCTTATCGGTTCCTCAGGGGTGGTGCTGGCGTGCCCAACAAGAAGCATTCGGCCCAGCGGAGCAAGCAGGTCAAGG
>DATAYF010000145.1:0-21327 GCA_036272735.1 Ktedonobacteraceae bacterium | reverse complement strand
TAAGAATAGATACGTAGTTCTATTGCACACGAACAACTGAATACTGTTTGGGCGTTCTGGCGTAAATCGTTCCGCCAGGTAAAAGCAGTAACGTACAAACTGTCTCGTGTGCCAGCCGATACATCAGGTCTTTTAAGTGCCCACAAGCCACCTGTTGTGGTTGCAACGAACAACGGGCTCGGGAGGAGCCTTCGTAATCCTCGATGGGTACGTTCCATCGATGGGACTGCGAGAAGCCCGTGGCTTTAGCCATGGGGTACTTCACTGAATGATCGTCCTCTTCCCGCCTCGCCGTTGCGCTGGACTGTTCCAGGAGCAGGGGGCGAAGAGGTAGTACTGGTCTTTCACTTTACGGTCATCGAGGTTGGACGACTCAGGCCCGAAGAGATTCTGGCGACCGGCCACGAAAGTATGCTCCCGTTTTTGCCGCTCACCAAAGGTGGGGCCACCCAGGAAGTTGTCCTACGAATGGATGAGGCCCTTCAGAAAACGGGGAAAATGACTTGCTCGATCTGGGATATATGTTCGCTGGCCTGGCGATGAAAAAGGACGCCGAGAATCTACAGTGGCTCAAAAGGAGGCTTATGGAGATGAATAGGGAAGAGAACCCAATCATTGCGTGGTTAGAAGACACTGCTATGGAGCGAGGTGAGGAGCGGGGGGATAAAAAAGGGGCAGCGCCAGGCATTACAGGACGCGATTCATAATATCATCTCAACACGTTTTCCTGCACTACAAGGTCAGGCAGAAGGGTATATCAGTGCGACCCAAGATCCTGAGCAGCTACAAACCTGATTGTGCAGCTTGCTACTGTGCAATCGCTGGCGGAAGCCGAGCGATTATTCCCGCTCGCGAACCAGTAATAGCGATGCACTTCCTGCTCATTTTACAGCTTGAAATTCAAGAAGAGCACGTTGATGCAGCCCTACAACCTTTATAGGGCTATGAGGCTGTGTTTGCCTACTTGACAATGTGTGATGTATTCGCTAGACTACATTCAATACAATCTTATAAGAGACGCTAATCAGGAAGAGTAGGGGCAAGAGCCGCAAGAGAGGAAAGATCACCGGCTGAGAGTCTTTCTCGGATGTAATGCACCGAAGGTCGCCTGAGAGTCTGGCAACATCATCAACACGAACCTGGGAATAAGCGTGTGCCCATCTCTGTTTTCTTAAAAGTACAGAGATAATCATAACAGTTGTGCGGTGTAAACAAGCAGGGGATACGTAGAGTAGGTTGTTGCCACGGGTGCGCCCGATAACGCGTTAATGAGGATCAGGCTAGTAAGTTAGCAAACGTACGAGTTGGCTAGAAATAGATGCCCTGGTCGAAACAAGGTGGTACCACGAGCTACATCCCTTTCTCGTCCTTGACGGGAAGGGCTTTTTTATGTTAGCGAGCAAGCAGGAGGAGTAGTGATGATCGATCAGGGCAAGACGACTGGAAACGAGGAGAACCAACAGAGCATGGCGCTAACCGACTTGCCTAAGGCGTATGAGCCGCAGGCGGTCGAGGGCAAATGGTATCGCTTTTGGGAAGAGGGTGGCTACTTTAAGCCGCGCCCCAACCCCAGCCGCAAACCGTTCGTGATCAGCATGCCACCGCCCAACGTGACCGCTGCGTTGCACATTGGGCAGGCCCTCACCACCACTATCGAGGATATCTTAATTCGTTATCACCGCATGCAGGGTGACGAGACGCTGTGGGTGCCCGGCGAGGACCACGCGGGTATCTCAACGCAGAACGTGGTGGAGCGGCTACTGGCAACGGAGGGTACTGACCGCCATAAGTTGGGGCGCGAAGCTTTCGTGGAGCGCGTCTGGCAGTGGGTGGACCAGTATAAGAGCCGTATTCAGGACCAGCATCGCCGCCTGGGCGCTTCGTGCGACTGGTCGCGTGAACGCTTTACGTTAGACGATGGCCCGTCCAAAGCAGTGCGCGAGGTCTTTGTGCGCCTGTACGAAGAAGGATTGATTTACCGTGGGGAACGCATCATTAGCTGGTGCCCACGCTGCATGAGCGCACTGTCAGACCTGGAAGTGAACCATGTCGAGACCGCTGGAACCCTGACGTACGTGCGCTATCCGTTGCAGCCCATCGCCGGTCATCCCAACACTGAATACATCAGTGTGGCAACCACACGTCCAGAGACGATTCTGGGCGATACCGCCATCGCCGTCAATCCGAAAGATGCGCGCTATAAAGATATGATCGGGCGCAGCGCGATTGTGCCAGTGATCGGGCGCGAAATTCCCATCGTGGCCGATGACGCCGTCGAGACCGGGTTCGGCACCGGCGCGGTCAAGGTCACGCCAGCGCACGATCCAACCGACTTCGAGATTGGTCAGCGCCACCATTTGCCCGCTGTACAGGTGATCGGCTTCGACGCCAAAATGACCACCGAGGCTGGTCCGTACGCTGGCCTGGACCGCTACGAGGCTCGCACGCGGCTCGTGGCCGATCTGCAACAGCTTGGCCTGATCGTCAAGATCGATGAGTACATGGTACCGCTGGGCCACTGCCAGCGCTGTGATACAGTTGTGGAGCCGCTGATCTCGAAGCAATGGTTCGTCAAGATGATGCCGCTGGCGACGCCCGCGCTTAACGCGGTGAAGTATGGCCTGATTAGGATCGTGCCGGAACGTTTCGACAAGACGTATACCGACTGGTTGGAAAATATTCACGATTGGTGTATCTCACGCCAGTTGTGGTGGGGCCATCGTATTCCGGTCTGGTATTGCGATGATTGTAACGCGATGACCGTGAGTCGCGAAGATATCAGTGCGTGCCCAACGTGCGGGAGCGAGGCGGTGCACCAGGACGAGGACGTGCTCGACACATGGTTTAGTTCATGGCTGTGGCCGTTCAGCACGCTTGGTTGGACGGATGATACACCGGACCTGCGCCGCTACTATCCAACCAGCGTGTTGGAGACGGGCTACGATATCATCTTTTTCTGGGTCGCACGTATGGTGATGGCGGGTATCCACTTCATGGGCACGATCCCGTTCGACACCGTCTACCTGCACGGCATGGTGCGTGACGCGAAGGGCGCGAAAATGAGTAAGTCGAGGGACAACAGGGTCGACCCCCTCGACATTATGGACAAATTCGGCACCGATGCGCTGCGCTTCATGTTGGCGACCAGCAGCACGCCAGGAAACGATATGAAGCTGGTTGAAGAGCGCGTTGTCGGCAACCGTAACTTTGCCAACAAGATCTGGAATGCCTCGCGTTTTGTGTTGATGACAACAGCGGAGATCGGCGGTGGCATTCCGGCGTTGAGCGACGTGCAGCCGCATACGCTCGCGGATCGCTGGATACTGAGCCGCCTGGAACAGGTCGTTGGCAATGCCACGAGGCTGATCGATGATTTCCAGCTTGGTGAAGCTGGACGCCAGATCAACGAATTCTTCTGGTCGGATTATTGTGACTGGTACGTTGAGATTGCCAAGGTGCAGATGCAGGGGGGTGCCGAAGCTCGTAGCGCAACCGCTGGTATCCTGCGCGCTGTGCTGGATCAGAGCATGCGTCTGTTGCATCCTTTCATGCCGTTTATCACCGAAGAGGTGTGGCAGCACCTGTACAACGTCAGCGAGCCGCACAAAGAGCGCTGGCCTGCCTCGGCGCTGATTGTGGCTGAGTGGCCGCAGCACGACTCCAACCTGATCGATGAGCAGGCGGAGCGGCAGTTTAGCCTGCTGCAAGAGGTGATCACGCGTATTCGTGATGCGCGTAATCAGATGAATGTCGAGCCAGCGCGGCGTATACCCGCCATCCTGGTCGTTGGTGACAACGTGCCAACATTCGAGGAGCAGGCCCCGTTGATCGAGTTCCTGGCTCGCACGCAGCCACCCGAACTGCGCCAGACGCTCGCGCAGAAGCCAGAGCAGGCGATGGGCCTGTTGGCTGGTGCCGTGGAAATTTACCTGCCGCTTGCTGGCATGATCGATATCGCCAAAGAGGTGGCGCGCTTCGATAAAGAGATCATGCAAACCCAGCAGGAGCTGCAACGTTTGCAGACGAAGCTGGCTAATCAGAACTTTGTCAGCAGAGCCAAACCTGAAGTGGTCGAGAAGGAGCGTGAGAAGCTGGCAGCCCAGCAGGAGCGCCTCGCCAAGTTGCAGGAGCAGCGAGCCGAACTGCTAAATTAAACTGCCTTTAGACACCCCGATGGAGGTTTCGTGCGAAACCTCCATCGGGGTGTCTTTTTATTGATTCATGGGGTAGGGTGGGGGTGGCGGATTTTGCGGATCGGATGGAGGTGTATACGGATTGCGTGGCTGCTCCTGAGAGGGCAGCGGGTATGGATAGGGCTGCTGCTCTTGTTGTTGCTCAGCATATGGTGGCGGTGGATATGCGGGAGCCTGCTGATAAGGGTTTTGTTGAGCGTAGGGGTTGTTAGGCTGAGGCTGATAGCCAGGATAAGACGGTTGCTGAGGAGCATAGGGATTGTAGGCTTGATTGGTATTCATAGGAGACGAATTTTTGCCAATCAAACCACCAATCGCGCCCAGCCCTGCGCCAACGCCAGCCGCGACAGCGAGCCAGATGATAGCAATGAAGACGGCACCAATTGCCGCGTAGCGCATGAGTTGTTGTGGGTCCTGGCCCTGGGCACTCGCGCTCGTGGTGAAGCCGTGTATAAATGCATCTCTACCAAACGTCGCGGCAAAGACACCAAAGATAACCAGAAAGATGATGGTACTAAGCAGGGCCGTGTAGAGCCCCGCGATGGTACCGGTCCCTACCTTACCCGTCTCTTTCGAAGCAAACATACCGGCGAGTATGTAGGCCACAATGAAGAGAATAGTGCTGAGTATAAAGCCGATGACCGGGATAAAGGTCACAAGTGTGAGTACGCCAAGTATTGCGCCAACGATAAGACCCCATTTTAAAGCGACCCTACCAGAACGAGGGGGCGAGATGACCTGCATGGTGTGCTCCTTGTTCGATATAATCTACATGCTGCTGCTGATAATGACGACCAACCAATGTACACTATAGCACGTTTCCCTACTTTATAAAAGTTGGCATGAGAGCAAGCAGGTCCTGATGTATTGATTGTATCGAACATATGTGCTATGCTAAAACAGAACAGTATAAACCTGTAAAGCTAACGTTTCTAGGGGGATAACTCTATGACCACCATCACCGACGAGTTTATGCGACAGATGCTGTCTACTACCAGGGAGTATTGCATCGCTATTGTGCGGCCTGGACCGCATAAATATGAGGATGGAGCCGACAAAATCATTTGGGAACATGGGCGCAGGAATTTCGCTCTGCGCGCCGAGGGCCTACTCTCTATTGTATGTCCGGTTGCTGATGACAGCAACCTGGCAGGTGTGGGAATTTTCAATGCTACTGTCGAAGAAGTAAAAAAGATTATGGAAGAAGACCCGGCGGTAAAAGCTGGTGTGCTTGTCTACGAAGTTCATCCCTGTCGAAGTTTTCCTGGAGATAGCTTACCCAAGGAGTAGTAGATACCATCTCGATGTTGCGCCAGGATGGATGAGGAAGCGAACGCTGCGCTTTTCACGGTATAATAACAAAAGTTTGATATTACAAGTATGTGGAAGGAGAGCAGCATCATTTTGACCAGCTATTCTATAGAGCCAGACCGCGCTACCCTGCATGGGAGCTTTTCACGTGATTACGCGCCGGTGCTTCGCATCGATTCGGGCGACACGGTGCGTTTTCGCACGCTGGATTCCGGCTGGAACCTTGAGCCGCCACACGAGGGGCGTGCCACGCAACGCTTCGAGCCACGCGATAAAGAGCGCGATGGCGGTCACGCGCTGTGCGGTCCCGTGTACGTGCGTGGAGCACAACCGGGTATGGCGTTAGAGGTGCGTATCAACGATATTCGTCCTGGCGCGTGGGGCTGGGTCGCTGCTGGTGGCAGGGATAGCAGCGTCAATCGTGCCCTGGGCCTGATCGATGAGCGTATTTACCTGGATTGGAGCCTGGACACGGACACGATGACCGGGCGCGACCAGTTTGGCGATACGGTGGCGCTGCGACCATTTATGGGCGTGATGGGCCTGCCACCGGATGAGCCAGGCATCCATTCTACAGTGCCGCCGCGCTATTGTGGAGGTAACATCGATTGCAAAGAGCTGGTTGCTGGCAGCACATTATATTTACCGATAGCGGTGCCGGGTGCGCTGTTCTCCACCGGCGATGGGCACGCGGTACAGGGCGATGGTGAGGTGAGCGGCGTAGCGATTGAATGTGGCATCGATATGGTGGATCTGACGTTTCACGTGCGCGAAGACCTGCACCTGAAAACGCCGCGTGCCAGAATTGATGGTGCCTGGATCACGCTGGGCTTTCACGAAGATTTGCATGAAGCCTCGCTCCTGGCCCTGGATACCATGCTGGACATTATGATGGAGCAGCATGGCATCTCGAAGGTGCGGGCGTTGGCGCTAGCAAGCGTGGTGGTGGACCTGCGCGTGACGCAAATCGCCAATGGTGTCCACGGCGTGCATGCCATGCTGCCCGATGAGCGCCTGGCGATATCGTTGTAGGCTTCCTAAGGAAGAACATATAAACAAAGCTTAATGGTTTCCGGAAACCATTAAGCTTTGTTTATATGTTCTGTTCAAGCAAGTGAGTTGTGGTTTAGCAATATATAAAGGATTATTAATGGTTTCCGGAAACCATTAATAATCCTTTATGTGTTTTTGGTTACACCACGATTTCGTGTTCTTCTTCGCGCTCTTTCATCTGCGAAAATTGCTCGTTGTAGAGGCGGGCGTAGAGGCCATTATACTCAAGCAGCTCCTGGTGCGTGCCGCGTTCCACAATCTGACCCTGATCGACCACCAGGATCACGTCGGCGGCCAGGATGGTCGAGAGGCGGTGCGCAATGGCAAGCGTCGTGCGGCCCTTCATTAGCGGCTCCAGCGCGGCCTGGATCAGGCGTTCCGAGTGTGTATCGAGGGCGCTGGTGGCCTCGTCGAGAATTAAGATGCAAGGATTTTTGAGGATGACGCGCGCGATAGCGATACGCTGCTTCTCGCCGCCGGAAAGCTTGTAGCCGCGCTCACCGACAATCGTATCGTAGCCCTGGTCAAGCTCCATGATACGCTCGTGGATGGCGGCGGCTTTAGCGGCGGCAATCATCTCCTCATCGGTTGCGTCGAGCCGCGCATAGAGCAGGTTCTCGCGTACCGAAGCATGGAAGAGGTAGGTTTCCTGCGTCACCATACCAACCACGTCACCAAGCGAGGTCAGCTTAATATCCTTGACGTTGTGCCCATCGATTTCTACCGCGCCGTCTTCTACATCGTAGAGGCGTGGCACCATGTAGGTGATCGTGGTTTTGCCCGCGCCGCTCGGACCAACCAGCGCCGCAAGTTGTCCTGGCGCAATCTCGAACGAGACGTGGTTGAGCGTCGGACGATCAGGAATATCCTCTTCCTCCTCTTTTATTGCTGGCTGCTCCGTCTCTGCTTTCTCATCCTCGTCCCTGGGTACGGGCTTCAGCATGGGGTAGTCATCTTCGCCCTTTTTATAGGAGAAGCTGACATCCTTGAAGCTGACAAAGCCGCGCGTCTGGTTGGGCTGTAGCTCGATGGCCTTGTTTTTGTCGCTGATAGTGATTGGCAGGTCGAGATACTCGAAGATGCGGTCGAAAAGTGCCAGTGCCCCCTGGATTTCCACCTGGATGGTCAGCAACTGACCGATGGGGAAAAAGAGGCGGCTCTGTAACGTGGTGAAAGCCACGATGATGCCGAAGGTCATATGCTGGTGATTGATGTATTGCAGACCGCCAACCAGGTAGATCACGGCTGGCAGGATGGAGAAGAAGGTTCCGACGAACATGAAGAACCAGCGCCCAATCAGCGCCTGGCGAATTTCCAGGTTGGTCAGGTTCTGGTTCTCGCCCTCGAACTGGCTGCGTGCATAGTCCTGGCGCCCGAAGACCTTCATCAGCAAGATGCCACTGACCGAGAGCGTTTCTTGCATCATCGCCGTCAGGGTTGCCATGCTCTGCTGCGTCTCTTTGCTGGTCACGCGGCGCACGTTTCCGACCTTGTAGGTAATCCACAAGAAAAAGGGCAGTGCCGCGAGCGAGATCACCGTCAGCAATGGACTGAGTATAAACATGGCGATAATCGTGCTGATCACCGTCGAAATGTTGGCGACGGTGCTCGTTGCCGTATTGGTGACGACCCCCTCTACGCCGTTTACATCGTTGGAGAGGCGCGATTGGATTTCGCCAGTACGTGTCGAAGTAAAGAAGCGTAGCGGCATAGCTTGCAAATGCTTGTAGAGCCGATTGCGGAAGTCGCGCATCACGTTCTGCCCGATAGCGTTATTCAGGTAGGTCTGATACACGCCGATCAGGCCGGAGATGACAGGGGTAACGAACATAATCGCTACATAAATGATCAGCTTATTGAGGTTACGTGGCAGAATGGCATCATCGAAAATGCGCTGGATCAATAGCGGATTGACCAGGCCAAGCGAGGTGGTGGCAAGGATGGCGATGATGACCAGGATAATCTGAATTCTGTACGGCTTGAAAGCCTGGACTATACGTCGCACCGTGCGCGCATCAGTCTTGCGACCACGCTTTTTCTGCTCCTCAAGGTAGGTCGCCATACTGCCGCCTCTCATGCCATGCATTCCCATAGATATTGGTCTCCTGATGTCTATACACTTTTGTTATGCGTGTATTTTAACCCCTCGATGGAGGAGGCGCACTGATCAATAGGACGGTTTTGCACCTGTATATTTGGACAGGCAGATATGTTGAATAGTGCCTGCTAGCAAGGCACCACGCTGTATTAATGAATCGACGCGGAGTTGTTCGCGTTCCAGGTTATGCATATTCCCTCCCACCGGACCCAGGCTATCGAGCGTTGGCACCCCCATCTCCATCAGCAGATTCGCGTCAGAGACACCCCCTTTGGCGCTAGCGAGTATCTCGTAGCCTAAAGCGCCGCCTTCCTGCTGAACCAGGGCGACCAGTTGCATGACCTGGGGTGTGACTTCGTAGGGACGGCGACCCGGCGTGCGTGTGAGCACACTGCGCGTATCGGGTATACTATGGCCGGAGACAACCTGCTCTAGCAGCGCGGCGGCTCTATCCAGACCTTGCTGATTGAAGGAGCGAACCGAGATATGACAACTGGCGAAATCGGGCACGATGTTAAGAGGTTCGCTGCTGCTAAGGCGGGTCACATTAAAGGTGACGCCGCGCAAGAGCATATGGAGGTGATTGATAGCAATTATTTTCTGTGCCAGTTCGATGACTGCGGACCGTCCATGCTGCGGTTCCGCGCCGGAGTGGGCTGAGACGCCATGCACTTCCAGCATATACTTGTCTGCCCCCTTGCGGGCATTGGTCACCGTGTTTATATTATAAGTGGGTTCTAATACCAGGCCGACATCCACCTGGCGCGCGATATCGCGCAAGAGTGCAGAGCTACCGGCTGAGCCGACCTCTTCATCATTGTTGAAGACCACGCACAGTTCGCCGTAGTCATCAAAGCCCGCATCCAACAGGGCGCGTAACGCGTAAACGCCCATCACCACGCCCGATTTCATATCGATCACGCCTGGACCATGTGCGAGACCATCCGTGATCGAGAAGGGCCTGGTTTGAGCAGAGCCGAGGCCATACACCGTATCGACGTGCCCGACGATAAGCACGCGCGTGCTGCCCTTTCCTTTGCGACGAGCAACCAGGTTGTTGCCAAAGGGCGGCGTGGCATGCAGCGTCACCGTAAAGCCGATTTCGCTGAGCCAGCGTTCTAGGAAGCTCATGACATGGTTGACCCCTGCGACCTGCCTGGTTCCCGAATCGATATTGACCAGGGTGGCGATACATTCAAGCATGCTGGTGTGGTATGCTTGCAGAGGTGCAAGATATGTTTGTGCATAGGTAGAGTCTTGAGGCGTATACGGCATGAGCATCCTATCCTTTATGAGCGAAAATGATCTTTATGCTATTGTATCATACCAAAACCTCATCCATGACGCGGTTCGCTTTTGACAATATGTGGTACAGTAAAGAGGATACAGAAATCCCCCGTTTTAATGAAGAGGAGAAGCTGAGTGGCTTCAACACACACTCCCTTTGAGAATTTAACCCCGATCCATCCCAATCGCCGCATCACGCTAGAAACCGGTGCAACCCCGGTGGCAACGCGTTTAATGGACCTGCTGGTGCCCGTGGGGTTTGGGCAGCGTGCGCTGGTCGTAGCGCCGCCGAAAGCCGGTAAGACCACGATTTTGCGGCATATCGCGCTGGCTGTTTTAGCCAACTATCCACAGGCGCGGCTATTTTTATGCCTGGTGGACGAGCGGCCTGAAGAAGTTACCGACTGGCGGACGGAGGTACGCAGTCCGATGGTGAAGCTCTATGCTTCGAGTTTTGATCAACAAACGTCGAAGCATGGACGTATGGTCGAGCAGGCTTTGCAGGATGCACGGCGCGCCGTCGAGCAGGGTGAGGATGTCGTGATCGTGCTCGACTCGTTAACGCGGCTGGCACGTGCCCATAACTTGAATTCCGACATGTGGTCAGGGGGTCGTAACCAGCGCGGCGGCTTCGGCAGTCGTACGCTTTCCGGTGGCATCGATGCGCACGCGCTGGAGGTTGGTCGGCGTGTTTTCGGGGCGGCACGCACGCTTGAGGAGGGCGGCAGTCTGACGATTATCGCGAGCTGCCTGGTGGAGACAGGGAGCCGTCTTGACGAGGTGGTGTACGAAGAGTTCAAGGGTACCGGCAATCTGGAAATACGGCTCTCGCGTGAATTGGCGGATCGTAGAATCTTCCCGGCCGTCGATGTGACAGCCTCCAGTACACGCCAGGAAGAACGCTTGCTATCGCCAGACGAGCAGAAGGCGATGGCGTTTGTGCGGCGACGCATGGCCGATCTGCCGCGCCGTGACGGTACGGAGCAGGTGCTTCAGTTGTTCGAACAGACCAGCTCGAATGCTCAGTTGATCGGAGCCATATTACAGCAATCGTAGGCGTCAGCAGGTGTAAGCAGGTGTAATCAAATATAAATACACCTATATAAAGGAGAGCAAGGATATGCGCTGTCCTGCTTGTGGTGGACTGAATACAGACACCGCAACGTATTGTCGCAGTTGTGGGCGAGACCTGACCGTGCGCCCGCCACAGAACCAAAAATCGTCATTACCATCGTTGCAACAATCTTCACCACGTTCACCCTACCCGTTACCACCATCCCAGCAACAGCCGCAGCCGCGCTCACCATATCAGCCCGCTCCTGTGCCTGGGCAAGCGCGCAGCCCCGTGCAAAATCTTGCGCCACAAAATGCTGCGCAATCACGTCGGCGGGTCAGTAACGCGCCAGTCGCACCACCTCAACCCGTGACGCCTGCTGTCACCGCACCACCAGAGCCATCTGTTCCCTTCCCACCACAAACGGTTGCCAACTTACAGGCATTGATAGATAGCGCCTTGACGTATTCGCTGCTGAGCGATGACGAGATTTACGGGCATAAGCGCGTGGTGCGTGTTGGCTATCGGATGTGTCCCGCGTGGCAGCAGGTGGCGACTCTGTACAAAGTGTTACAGGAGTGCAAAGAGGATCGTGCCTCGAAATTTGACACGGTTATCGTACAAGGTTTCTTTGATTCCAACGAAAGCCTCTACAATTTTACGAATGGGCAGATTACCTATGATCGCGGTGTGCGCCTGGGTAGCCAGACGTTGAACCGTTACCAGATCGAGACCGGCAATGGTTTTTCTAGCGACTCCATTCGCGTTGTTCTATCAGAAGCGGTGCGATGACGATGCAAGCAGTAGAGCTTATCCGCAAGAAGCGTGCCGGTGAGGTGTTGAGTAACGCAGAAATCGCCTGGTTCGTGGACGAGTATACGCACGAACGTATTCCCGATTACCAGGTGGCGGCCTGGTTGATGGCGGTGTTGTGGCGCGGCATGGACGCGCGCGAAACCAGCGATTTGACGCTGGCGATGGTGCAATCGGGCGAGCAGTTGCGCGTGCGTGACCTGGTTGCTCCCGTGGTCGATAAGCACAGTACTGGTGGCGTTGGTGATAAAGTCACGCTGGCGGTGGCTCCGCTGGTGGCGGCGTGTGGCGTCGCGGTCGGCAAGATGAGCGGGCGTGGCCTGGGGCACACCGGCGGGACGATTGATAAGTTGGAGTCGGTACAGGGCTTTCGCTCGACGCTGTCGCGGGGGGAATTCGTGCGCACCTTGCGGGAACACGGCATTGTGCTGGCGGGCCAATCCGCCGACCTGGCACCCGCCGACGGCAAAATGTACGCTCTGCGCGACGTGACGGCCACGGTCGATAGCATCCCCTTGATCGCCGCCAGTATCATGAGCAAGAAACTTGCCATTGGTGGCTCACACCTGCTGCTGGATGTGAAGTTCGGTGCGGGCGCATTTATGAAGACGGTTGAAGAGGCGCGTGAACTGGCGCGCACGATGGTGGCGATTGGGCAGGCCGCGAACATGCACACGGTAGCGGCGATTACGTCGATGGAGCAGCCACTGGGGGACGCTATCGGCAATGCGCTAGAGATGCGTGAGGCCATCACTATTTTGCGCGGCGAGGGACCACAGGACGTTTCCGAACTATGCTATCACGAGGTTGCGGAGCTATTGCTGATGACCGGTACGGCTAGCGCTATGCCCGATGCCGAGCGGCGCGTCCAACACGCGGTGCAATCGGGCGCGGGCGTTGCCAAACTGGCGGAGGTGATTGCCGCGCAGGGCGGAGATACCCGCCAGATCGAGCAGCCTGACCTGTTACCAACAGCTCCCTTGCGTATCATTCAGCGCGCACCACGCTCTGGGTACATTGCAGGTATCAATGCCGAGAAGATGGGCCTGGCGAGCATGCGTTTAGGGGCTGGTCGCTTGCGCAAAGGTGAGCCAATCGATCACCGCACCGGTTTCGTTTTATGGGCCAAAATTGGCGCGTATGTCCACAAAGGTGATCCGCTGTTAGAGATGCACGTGCGGAGCGGAGAAGAGGCAAATGCGATATCTGCGGAAGTACTGGATTGTTATACCTGGAGCGAAGTGCCGACGAAGGCTGTGCCGCTTATATATGATGTGATACGTCCCTAATCGGCAACAGCGCTTCTATTACCTGTAGGGACCGATTATGCTTTTTTGTGAAAGTGTATTATTGGTCCCTACATCGAATATCGCTATTGTCCACCCACTTTAATTTTGCTGCTATGGGGCATCTCCACCTCCTGCGCTGCTACTGCCAATCCAGGAGCACGTCGCCGCCCTTTTGTATTGATGAGCAGCACGCCGAGAACTACCACCAGGCCACCAATGATCGAGACTAACGAGGGCGCTTCACCAATCCACAACCAGGCGATGACAAATGAGAGAATGGGTGAGATGTTCAAAAAGCTGGTGGTGATCGAGGCCGATGCCTGTGAAAGCACAAATGACCACGTCACATACGCGAGTGCCGCCGGGAAAAGTCCCAGGTAGACAATCGTCAATGTGGCATTCATAGGAGCGTGCGACAAAGCATGCCATAATTGCGGTGCAAACACCAGCATAAAGAGCGTCGCGCTCCAAATAGCGTAAATCGCCAGCTCGATGCCGCTATATTTGCGCATATAGCGCTTCTGCCAGATAAAATAGATGGCCTCAGAACACGCGCCAACCAGGATGAGCAGCGCGTCCAGCGAGAAGTGCAGGCCACCCTGCAATCCGGCAGAAATTACTGCCACACCCGCGAAACTGCCAACAATGCCGATCCAGCCCCAGCGCGTCAGGCGTTCACCAAGAAATAGTGTCGCCAGCAGCGCGGTGAAGCAAGGAACCGAGGCGATCAACAAGCTGGCCGCGCCAGCCGATACCGTTTGTTCACCAAAGGCCAGCGTAATCTGATACACGCCAATGCCTAAAAATCCTTGCAATAGGATAGCGGGCATATCGCGCCAGGCAGGCAGGCGCATTCTCGTTATCAAGGCATACACAATCAGTGCCAGCGAGGCGATCAGGAAACGCAACAATACCAGCGCGCCCGGCGGGTAGCCAGCCAGTCCCACGCGAATACCAGCAAAAGCCGAGGCCCAAAATAACAATGTCACCACCATCGCAACCAGGGCACGCGTATTGACCCCGCCTCCCATCCTCGTTCGTGATGACGTAGCTTGACGATCCATCGCAATCCATCCTTTTATGCACTTAGCACATATCTGTATCACATCTATTAACTATCCTGGATTGTAAGCGCAAGGCGATAAGCGCGTCAAGCAAACAGAAGCGATGGAATTAGTCAAGATTTTGGTGGCTGCTCACCCATTACCTTTCGCTCCCCATAAAAACCTTGAGCCAGGCGGGCCACGCATCGCGGTACTTCTGATATCCCTGTGGTTCTAGATTACATATATAGTTGTACCAGGTCAACGCGCGACACAGCTTGCCCAACTGTTGCGCGTGTTCAAATGCCTCGCGCAAACGCTCGATGGAACCATATTTTGTCCACTCGGCCAGGTAGATGTCACGCAACACATCAAGCTGCTCGTCGCTATATTCGTAGGCGTGCCTGGTATAGCGCTGGATAATCACCATCGTATAAAAGGGATGTGCGATAAAGCTTTCGGCCCAATCAAAGAAAATGTAATTATCGTCGTCGCTCACCATAATGTTGCCCGCGTGAAGGTCGTCGTGGTGCAACGTCTCAGGTATACTGTAGCTCGCCAGCTTGCTACACAGAGCGGGTAGCTGCTCGACGAGCGTGCACAATCGCGTATACTCATCCGCGCTCAAGCCATCCGGTTCCCCAAGCAACAACATATCCTGGTGAGCCAGTGCCTGCTCAAGGATAGCAGGCAAATTTTCTAGGCGGTGGTCCGGGCAGCCGTGCTCAAGTAGGAACGGGGTGTGTTCAACGGCCTCGATCTGCATACGGGCGTAACGCGGCAAAACCTCGCGCCAGCAATCGATGCTCCTGGCACGCTCACGGTCATCGCTCAAGAGCGTACCTGCATCCTCCATCAACATCCACGCGTGCTGGCGATTGATTGCCAGCACTCGCGGGACTGCCGTCGGCCACAATTGCGACAGGGCCAGCGTCAATTCCGGCTCGTGCCCGAAATTGGGGTCGCAACACTTCACATAGAGCACGCCCTGCCGAGTTGCCACGCGCACGATGCACGACCAGTCAGTCAGCGCAAATTGCTCAACTTCACCGCTAGCCTGGTAGTCTAACTGCTCCAATTGCCCATTTAGCCAGGCTGTGACGCTATCAAACCAACCGGGCCGCGTCCAGGGTCGTAGCCCAGCACCTTCTGGTTTTTCTACAGGCATGCTTAGAATCCTTCCTCATCATAATTTCTCAAAAACCATTACAAATACGACCTCTAGCGTTCAATGACTTTACAGGCTCGCAAACCCAAGAAAAGCGGTATCTCTTGATTCGCCACATGCTCCGCTTTGCCGTGTGGACCATCGCCAGCCTGTTTATAGGTAGTGATTTCTTTCATCTGTTCTATGAGCAGACCATGGCGGGCCAGACCATTGATATACTCCTGTAAGGGTCGATGAAAGCTGATGGTTGTCCCTTTATTTTGACCAGCATAGGACTTCATCGGTACAGCTAGTGGCGTGAGGTAGCGATCAATACGCCGAAATTGTAACTTTCGTTCAGGCTGCCAGCCCCAGCCGCTCTGTCGTGGCACCCGAAAACAGGGATGCGTCATCAGCATCACCACGCGCCCTCCACCACGCAACACCCAGGCCGCTGATTCAAGCACAGAAGGTAAAGGGTCCATATCCTGAATACTGAGCAAAAAGATCACGGCATCAAACGCGGCTGCTTTTAACTCTCGCACCGAATGTAGCTGACAGGCATTCCCCAGCAAAAACTTTCCTTGCTGTCCATGATGCTTACGCGCAAGCTGTAACAACCGGGGACTGGCGTCCACTCCTGTATAATGAGCATGCTGGGCCGCAACGTAGGGCGCTAGCACCCCCTGACCTGCTCCTATATCGAGTACCCATTCCTCTGGCTGTAAGCCAAGAAGTTCTAATGCAGCAGGTATCGCCAGTTTCCGATGGTGCAAGCTTCCTTCGGCTCCCATCCAGCCATCGTACCAGGATGCCAGAGGGTCCCAACTTGTATGGGGTAATGTTGGTGTAGATCGAGCTTTCTTCATCATTTCTGTTCTTTTCTCAACATAAAACAACCCGGAGGCGTGCTATCCAAAGGAACAGGAATGGGAGCATGTGCTAGAGTAGCTTAAAAGGGCATAAAACTTCCCCTGGACAGCGATATACGCCGCCGGGTTCGCTCTATCCTTCCTTAACTGGTCTGCTCGTCAGATGTGTGATGCTTGTGGTGTTTAGCTATTTTCTGCAAGGAGAAGAGGCTAAGGGACTATTCCCAACCCAAAGACAGCGTATTAGCACGTCTTTGGTCGAAAATACGTAGTGCCCATAATTGAAAGCGCCTCCTTATCTGAGGTATAAATCATGCTATGTTTCATAGTATACTTACCCACTATCCACTTGTCAAACCACAAAGATGCAAGCTTCAGGCAAAGGAATGCAATTAACACACGCTAAATTTGTAGGGACCGAGTTATCGTGTCCGCCGAGCCCTCTTGATCAACGCGCCAGCGCCCTGTGACATGGCGGCTCTATTACTGGTCGATGTGGCATGGCGGACACGATAACTCGGTCCCTACAAATATTACCAGCTATTACAGGCTTGCGCTGCTGTTCTTAATGACTACTTTTCCCAACTATCGTCGGCTTGCTGCTGCGGCGAATTAGCGGCGATCTGCATCAGTTCGACGGCGTTCCCATCGGGATCGGTCAGCCAGTATTGCCAGTTATGGTCCATGCCCTGGATCGGCTCGCCGCTGATTTCCAGGCCACGCGCCCGCAATTCCTGGAGCGTTGTGCGCAAATCATCCACGAGCAGGCAAAAGTGGTTGTAACCCACGTGCTCACCACGCTTACGATTTTCGCCCTGACCACGCGGAAATAGCTCGATAAAATGGCCAGGCGCGATCTGAAGGTAGATAATCCAGGGTGAGGGTACACCCTCACGCTCAAGGCGAAATGCCTCGCGAAAGCCGAGCTTATGGCAATAAAAATCGAGTGAACGTTCGATATCGCTAATATAAAACGCGACGTGTCCAATACCAGTAAACATGATTTCTACTTTCTAACTAATCCGAGATCCATTTTTTGCAAAACTATATTGATAAACGTGATGCCCAAAATGGGCATCACGTTTATCAATATAGTTTGTGCTATGTGCAAGTTAAAAATGCACATACATATATTATACCATAAAATGGCGCGTAATTGTTGGGGTGATTGTGAGGGAAAAATATATCGGGAGAAGCATCCTCAGTTGGACATGCTTCTCCCAACGTGGGTAATGCGAGGAAAAAATTGGCGCTCAGACTTACTCCTTCTCCGAAAACCTGAGCGCGCAGCGCTAGCCACGGCAATGGCGTTGGTTTGCGGAATAAGAACTTAGGGATGGATAGTGACGCCCCAATGGGCCGTGAATGACTTGCCTGGTTTCAAAACGACGAGGCCAAGGCCGTTGTTGAAGGCATTACAGGCACCGGTATACGCTTCGATGACGATGGCTTTGCGCAAGAGCGGCGTGGGCTGGGTATCGCTAGTATAAATTTGCATGTATTTATGTACATGACTCATGAAAAATGTGAGTGATGAACCACCCGGCTCCGAAAGGTACGTGCGTGCATACCCGTCAGAGTCATAGGTAATATCGGCAAAGTTCGTGTCCATGACGGTTCCGCCAAGCTGGCGCGGCGTGCGGAAATCGTACTTGGTGCCTTCCACGGTGACCGCTGGTGGCTCGATGATCAAATGGTTGTCGGTCTTAAAGTAGGACCTGGCCGGAATGCGCAGAATGTTAGAATTGATGGTCGGCGTGCCCAGGGTAAAATAGGGGTGATGCCCCAGGCCGTACGGTGCGTTGGTCGAACCGAGATTTTGAGCAGTCGTGAATACTTCCAGGCCAAGCTTGGTAATGCTATAGGTTTCGCTGAACTTCACGACGAATGGATAGCCATCGCGCGCGTGATGCACAACCTCTAAAGTGATACTGTCGGATGTATGACGGGTAACGTGCCAGTTCATCCAATGCGTGACGCCGTGCAACGCGGAGCTATTCGCTGGTTCGTTGATTGGTAATTGCTGCTGCACGCCTTCGAAGGTATAGAGCCCACCTGCGATACGGTTGGCCCAGGGGAGTAGTACCTGACCGTGATAGCCAGTCGATGGTTGGTCGGCATTATAGGTGATGAGAAATTCCTTGCCGCCGACCTTCAAAGATCGCATCCCTGCACCTTCTTCAGTGACGATAACCTGAGTATTTCCTCGACTGATTTCATACTGATGACCTGTTGGCAAGCTCTCACTTCCAGACGTCCACGATGGCGTCGCGCCCTTACTATAAGCAAACGCGGTTCCTACTTCACCAAGTCCAGCGGTGAGCGAAACTGCTGCGGTGCCACCAATGGCAGTGTTCCTGAGAAACTGACGGCGTTTCACTTTGTTCATCAATGTTTCCTATTCTTCCTGAATATTTTTTGCTACAGGAGATGTCAGCTTATCACAGCTCTACATTTACACAAATAAACCAGAAACAGGTAGGATTCAGTCACATTAGTTATTCGTGCTCGGTAAGTATATGACGCTTTAACCCCCTTTCTGAGTACTATCCGCGCCAGGTAATACCCACTTTTCACTCTCGTAAAGTCTAGCCATATGCGCGATGCATCAACTATACTATGCACAGATGCTCATTGTCAATGCTCACTTGTGCCAGAATAAACGGTGAAACTGCACGCTTGAGCGAATTGTCGCGTTATTGCTTTTCCAAATGAATTTCCCCAACGAATGTTCCCAGCGTCACTACCGCCTGTGGGGATGCGCCAACGTCTCCCCTGGCGCTACCACCCACGGGTGAGTCCTGTTTCACGTTCACGGCAGCGAATTCGCTGCTAATCTGACCGGTCTGGGTCGTTGCATTCACACGGAAAATGGCGTTCTGCGGCAAGGCTACCTCGACATTGCCGGTTTTCGAGCGGAACGAGTAGTGTCCACGCAGTCCCACGGTGCCTTTGAAAGAAACATCGCCTACGTCGGTCGTTAGCTCGGAGTCACCAACCAGGTCTACCTGGTTCGCGTATATCCGACCGGTACTGTCGCGCAGGTGCAACGCGCCCTGGATGCCATTCACGCCGATCTCGCCCACGGTGTCGGTGACCTGGATATCACTCTGGCTCGGCATGGTCATATCGATATCGGCGCGCTCGATGCGCACGCTTCCATCCTGTATGATGTTGGTCTCCGGTATATTGACCGTCACGTTCATGGTGTTGCCATGCTGGCTATAGTTGACCTTGATATCGTGCACATTCGTGCTGCTCTGCTTCGTCACCATGACGCTAGCCGTATTGCCCGCTTTGATATGCACGTAGCCCACAGGATTGATAATGACCAGCGTGGGATGGTCCGTTGGCTGAAACATGTGTGTCTCTTTCAGCACCTGCGTACTACCACGCGCCACACCAGGAGCGACGTTCGTCGGGGTCGGGCTGGGCACGTTATTGACCGTCACGGTAATACCAGAACAGCCCACGAGGGCCAGGCTGAGTACGAGGAATACGAGACCTATGCCACGCCACACCCGCTTGCTAGCGCGTCCTCGCGCCTGCGTCCTCACGCACAATATTTCATCATCATCACGCATATCCATCACCAACAGATCCTCCTTACAATCCTCCATCATAAGCATCATCATAACATAATTTGATATACTATGCTATCTTTATAATACTACCTGCGTGATGAGATTATATAGGCAAAGGTTAATGGAATGACCGGATCATACGCACTTTTAATGATTTTGCCCTGAGCGTTTTCAGCGGTTATGGTAATGACCCCATCTCAACGGAAAATGGTCTCCTTTGGTAACCGTGACAAAAGAGACCACCCTTGACCCTCATGAAGAGAAGCAGTACCATAGCCTCAAAGAACGGATCATCATAGCTCTCTCCGACAAAAAAGCTCCTGGTCTTCTCAGTCGCATGCATGCGATGCACCAGGTACAAGGAGTCCTTTTGATGTTTGCTTTGCCTGAAGATTTTCTCCACTTTATGCGCGATGTGTACGGCACAGAGGCGGCCAATGCCTGGTTTCAACGCCTCCCCTCTTTTTTAGAGGAATGCGCGGAGCGCTGGCAACTGAAGCTCTTGCCCCCGTTTGAGAATCTCTCTTTTCACTACGTGGCACCGGCTGTACGTGTGGATGGCACACCAGTTATCCTGAAGACGTGCGAGTTTTCCGATGAGTTTGAACATGGGCTGGCCGCGTTGCGTATCTTCAATGGGCGAGGCATCGCTCGTCTCCTGGAGTTTGACGAGGAACAAAAGGTGATGGTGCTGGAGCGTTTGCAACCGGGAACCATGCTTGCGTCACTGGTGCCGGAGCAGGATGAGCAGGCCACATCCATTCTGGCCGGAGTGATGCGTCAACTCTGGCGACCGGCACCCACAGAGCACACCTTTCCGATGGTTGAGCAATTGGGGCAAGGATTGACGCAGCTCCGCGCACACTATGCTGGCGGATATGGTCCGTTTCCGCCGCGCCTGGTCGATGAGGCGATGGATCTTTTCGCGACGTTAAGTGCCTCGGCTCCCCAGACCATGTTGCTACACGGCGATCTCCAGCACCACAATATCTTGCGGGCGCAGGATGCATGGCTAGCTATCGATCCCAAGGGCGTGGTTGGTGATCCTCGGTATGAGGTGGGAGCCTCGTTCTATAACCCCATGCCTCGCATCCTTGAGGTGCCCGACCTGGAGCAGATGCTGGCCCGGCGCGTCGCTCAACTGAGCGAGGAACTGGGCCTAGAACGGGCGCGCATACGCGGCTGGGGACTGGCACAATGTGTGCTCAGCGCGTGGAACGTCGTGGTAAATGACCAGTTGAGCATGAACCCACGCGGAATACTCAGATGTGCGGAAATTCTTTCGCGTCTCACCGTTTGATGCTCAGTGCCGTCGGATGTACGCACTTTTGATGATTTTTTAATTGCCAGAGAAGAGCAAAGGGGTTATACTATCTTGTCAGCGAGGTTAAAGGAAGAGTTGTATGACCATACCATTAGCATTTGTCTATATATAAGCAAGATTCGCGGTAATACATAAAGGAACCTTAATGGTTTCGCGAAACCATTAAGGTTCCTTTATATGCTTTATTATTTCATTGTGCCAAACTCAAGTTGATTACCGGTCTGAGCATCAATGACGTAGTAAACGTTCTGTCCCGTGG
>DATAYF010000144.1:0-12548 GCA_036272735.1 Ktedonobacteraceae bacterium | reverse complement strand
CTTCGAGAACCTGCTCTCAGCGAGCTTTCAATGGACCATACCTATCTCCATAGGCTTGTGCGATAACTCCATTTGGTGGAGGAATCAGTTGTTCAGCTTCTCTCAATTGTGCCTCGGTCAGGGTCCCAACTGGAGCGGTCTCATCCATTCCTACGACACTGAGGTCCGAGTAGACAGAGAGGCTGGAGATAAAGATGTACTGCTTCACGGTATCGGCGAGCAATTGAGCTGATGCTTGCACAAAGGATGGGATATAGCCATTGGTGTCAATCACGATATCGAAATCGCGGCCTTGTAACGCGGCTAAATCTCCACGGCGATCCCCTCGCAGAGAAGTTTGCTTCATGCACTCCACGATGGAACAGCGTAACTTCGTGTCCCCGCATGAGTGCTGCTTCAACGAGATGCCGACCAAGAAAGACCGTTCCACCAAGAATGAGTAGTTTCACCTACATGCTCCCTTTTTGATCTCAAAATAGAGAAACACAACCATGAAGAGATGGGGAAGGGCGTAGGACCGTCATACAGGCTCACTCTCTCCTACAAAGGAATGATACCTGCTCTCAGCCTGGAAAAGAAGAGAGAAACTATGCTTTGAGCATTGCTCATTCATCTGGTATGCTCAAAGCATATCTGACGGAGAGGTGTGCATCTGCTCATCTAGCTCATCTAGCTCATCTAGGGAGGCTTCGTGAGTGTACGATAACTTCTTACTATTCTATTTCTGGATGCAAATTGGTACAAGTCAAGACTCTTGTGTTTGGTGATCCCATCCATCACCAAAAAGTTCTTGATCATTGCCATGATTGGTGCTCTCCTCTTGATGGGCATAGCCCTCCTGGTCGTGATCATGCTCTGGCATGTGCGTTCAAGATGAGCTTATGTACCTTGTCAACCGCTCCATTGAACATGGTGTAAGTGAAAATCCGTTTTACCTTTAAATTTTGAGACATAGGCCCGCTCTCTCCTTCAGATTGTCATGTACTTTCGGTGATTTCCATTGTACTATAAAAGCAAGCGCTAGAAAAACCGGAAATACGCAATGTCGCTCCAAAAGTGAAAAGTGCCTGTTACCAAGAAGGTTCCGCCGCTGAGAAAAGGCTTCCCGGGGAAGAACATCAGTGGCAAGAAATGGAAGGAAAACCGACTCTATGACGCTCCAATTTGGTGTGCTGGTCCCTCAGGGCTGGACCATGGATCTGGCATCCATCAACGATCCTGTGGAAGCCTACGAAACCATGACGCGGGTTGCTCAAACGGCTGAGGAGGTGGGTTTCGCTTCCGCCTGGCTCGTTGACCACTTTCACACGATTCCCCACCCCTCACAAGAAGTGACGTTTGAATGCTGGACGAGTACAGCGGCGCTCGCGCGGGATACCAGCACCATCCGCATCGGCCAGATGGTCACTTGTAATGGCTATCGCCACCCGGCATTGCTGGCCAAAATGGCGAGTACGGTCGACATCCTCTCGCATGGTCGCTTGAACGTTGGCATTGGGGCAGGCTGGTATGAGCAGGAATACCGCGCCTATGGCTATGGATATCCTGACGCTCCACAGCGACTGCGGCAGTTGCGCGAAGCGGCGCAGGTCATTTTGGCGCTGTGGCAAGAGGAGGAGGCGCACTTCGAGGGCGTCTCTTATCAGGTGCGGGGCGCGATCAATCAGCCCAAAGGCATCCAGCAGCCGCGTATTCCTTTACTGATCGGTGGCGGTGGCGAGCAGGTTACGCTGAAGCTCGTAGCGCAGTATGCTGATGGCTGCAATGTGGGCAACGACCCTGCCACTGCGAAGCAGAAGTTGGCTGTCCTCAAACGGCATTGCGAGCGAATGGGGCGTGACTACGAGAACATTCATCGCACATCCAGTACTGTCTGTCTCCTGGCTGATAGCGATGAGCAAGCGCTGGCGCAACTCCCTGCTGACCGCAAAGCCAGGATGGGAAACGCCGTGCAGACGGCCCTGATTGGCTGTCCTGAGACTATTCGAAAGCGGCTCGCTGCCTATGAAGAAGCAGGCGTGCAGGAGGTGGTGCTGCGTTTTGTTGACGGGACCAATTTGGAGGCTCTTCGCCGCTTCGCGAAAGAGTTCATCACGTAAAGAAGACCATTCCTCTTTGGGGCAATGATCTTGCCCCGGTTTGATGGATCTGCCGCAACTTCCGTGCCGCAATCAAGCGGCGATCAAGACGCGCTGGCGTAACAACTCAAAGCTACCGCGCCCATACATCGAGCGCTTGATGAATTTAAGGCGATTGATCTGTCCCTTCACCGGACCAGTACTATACGGATAGGTGAGAGCGGCCTTGAGAGCGGAATACTCACGTTGTTGTCTGTGATTTGCCAAACTCTTTAACCTTTTCGGACAAGATGTGGGTCAAAGAGAAGTCGGACAAAATATGGGTCAATTTCATAAGTGGCCCAGAATGACACAACTGAATGTTGGGATTTACGGTTTATCGAGTCAAAGGACACACGGACACACATGTACGCGAGCACATTATTGCTTCTCTCGTCGGCTTCGATAATGGGGGATTATGCAACACTAACTGGAGCTACGGAAAGAACCATCTGTTGAATCCCGCCAGGTGCAATAAGTCTGCAATTTTCGGTTTTCGCGAGCAAGACAAAAGGGATGAGGAAAGAGCGACCATTCCAAAACGGAGGCTCTCCACTTCTTTGTTTACCTTCAAATTGGCATGGTCTCTTTAGAACTCAGCGTCCGTGCATCTCAAAGGCGAGGACGTTATTGCTCGGAACATGCGCTCCAGCCTTCTAGAGATGGCCCCACCCGCTGTATGCCGTCGTATCCAGGACAGCGAGCCAATCGAAATCGGTGAAGCTTTGGGCATTGAGTGGTTCATAGCTCCTGTTCTTCTGACTACCAGAGCGAAGCGGAAGGGCCGCCATTTCCTCTGCAGGAAGCCCTTGCCCTTGATAGGTGGGAATAAACCGCACCGGCCCGGCAGCGGATGTGAACCGCGCCTCAAGCGTCCCGGCTTCTGGCTGGCCGATCCCGTGGGCTAGCGATTCGCCTACGGCTGAGCCGATGACGGCATAGCGGCGACCGAACAGTTCATGAAGATGAGATCCAACGGGCCACCAGCTCACCGTCTCATTCCCCCATTGCCATTGCACCTTTCCCCGCTTGAGATGGCTATTGTGGGCAAACACCAAGACGTTGCCTCGCCCCTGTTCACGGGAGACGATGTACGCCAGATTCTCTGCCATCATTGCGTCACGGATGCCGAGCAGGCGGGCCTGGCGTTTCTCGGACGTTTGCGCTAACACTGCATGATAGTGTAAGAGTTGTCGTGCCACCACAGCATAATGGACGGCTTCCAGATAGCGGCGCTCATCGCTCCTTGCGACCAGTTCGGGACGACGCACGCGCAGCTCTGCAATCAGCTCCTCTGTCTCGATCCGCAGTGCAGTTGCCTCCGGTGATCGACCTATCGCTTGCGTCGGGTCGAGCGCGGCAGCCGGATTTTCCCAGGCAGAGTCCTGTCCGAGCAGCGGTTCGATGCGATTTCGATACTCCTGGGAACTTCCACTATCAACTGAGCTGAGGTAATCAAGCGCAACGTGGAGTATCTGGCGAGGACTCTCTGTGGTCATATCGGTCGGGCTATCGAACCCATAGAACTGGAGTTTCCTCTGGTGTGCTAGATCAGCATTGTAGTGCCTCATCCACTCGACCAGTTCTCGATTCGCTTCGAACTTTCCGAAACCGTGGCTCAATCCAGTATCCTGCAATGCCGCGTAAGATGCCGGACCGTGGCCAAGCACGTATTCGTTGACGATGGGTCCCCGAGGAAAACTGCTCTCAATGGCAATGGCACTGTAGCCATGGGCTTCGACAAGACGTTGGAAGAGTTGGTTGCGAAGAACAAGCAGCTCTTCTCCTCCATGGAGTACTTCTCCAAAGCCAAGCAATGCTACCGAATCACCAAGTGCGTCGATCACCGTATCAACGGCGGCATTGAAGTTCAGACGAGAATCGAGCGAGAATGGGATCGCCTCGTGTGCAATCCAGTCATCGAGTGTTGCATATACTCCTGCTGCATGCGTCATTGGTCTACCCTCCGTTGTTTTCACTGTACCATTCATCTATTGAGAAATCTTCTCCTTCTGCTGCTTCTCTTGCTTCTTCTCTTGCTGCTCTCTCTCCTGCTCTCGCGAGCAGGGAGCCTGGACAAGTGAGAACACTCTCCAGGCTTCGGCAGATCTCGCATCCGGTCGCATGCATGCATCTCCGATCCAAGCTGGCCGGGCTTTTTCTGGATCACGCCCCTACTGTACAACACAGATGCAATATTAGAGGGTAGAAAGAGAGAAAGGCGCGTGTGTATAGGCAGAAATGGATCAGAGCAGGTTCAGTATGCTTGGATTTCTGTGAGAGAACGAGGAGCGTATCGCAAAAAGCCTCAACTTCAAGATTGAGAGTTTTACATGAAACTTGGCAACACGTTACGCACTCTCGCGTCTTCCCAAGGCTGCTGGAATGAGCGTCGACCCGGGTGCGACGCCGGAACTCTCGCCTGCTTTTGCTGCAGAGGAGAGGGCAGCTCCTAGCCTGCAGATGACCCGTGTTGGCTCTGGCCAGTTCATCTGAGAAGACCGGGTGGTCAGAAAGACAGGGAGACCAGACCAGCCTGCTCAAAGCATGGAGAAGGAATTCAAAGGAGATACGACATGGAATCAGCACTCGACTTTGCCACACCCACCTTTAAAGCCGATCCCTTTCCGCCGTTTGCTCAACTGCGTCTTCATGATCCGGTTCACGAGATCACTATGCCGAACGGTCGAAAGGGCTGAATGATCACGCGCTATGAAGATGTTGACGCAGTGTTGCGAGATGGACGCTTCGTCAAGGATATACGCAACATCTACTCAGCGGAAGATTTAGCTCAGATCCTTCCGAAGGGGCACCTGGACTTTATTGCCAGGGGACTCAATCAGAGTATGGTCGCTTCTAATGTGCCCGATCACACCCGACTGCGTTCATTAATGAACCTTTCCTTTACACCAATGAACCTTTCCTTTACACCGCGGCTGATCGAACAGTGGCGCGAACGTGTTCAAGCTATTATTGATGAACTCCTCGATACGGTCCAGGAGAAAGGAGAAATGGAACTGATTGAGGATTTTGCTTATCGGCTGCCTATGATGGTGATTACCGAGATGCTCGGTATTCCTGCTGCTGATCACGAAAAGTTCCATACATGGTCAAATGTGCTCGTTGAGTCTCAGGGCTCTGCCGAGGCTTCTGAGCAGTTGGGGTCGGTGGTCCCACAGTTTCACGGCTACCTGGTGACGTTGCTTCAAGAAAAGCGCGAGCATCCCGCAGGTGATCTGCTCAGCAGGATGATTCAAAGCGAGGCGAAAAAGAAAAAACTCACAGAAAAGGAGATCGTCGCGATGATTTTCCTGTTTCTTGTCGCCGGGCATGAGACAACAGCCAACTTGATTGGCAATGGCATCGTGGCTCTGCTGCTTCATCCCGATCAGATGGAGAAGCTCAGGCAGGACTCTGCACTGATCAAAACGGCTGTCGAGGAATTTTTGCGCTATCAGGGGTCGCTCATGGCGGCGACGGCACGCTTCGCGCGCGAGGATATCGAGTTGAAAGGCAAATCGATTCGGCGCGGAGATGAGATGGTCGTCGTGCTGGCCTCAGCCAATCGTGATCCAGAAGCATTTACTGCTCCAGATGAACTGGATATTACGCGCCAGGAGAGGCAGCTCCTTGCTTTTGGAAAGGGCATTCATTACTGCCTCGGCGCGCCGCTCGCACGTATGGAAGGCCGGCTTGCTATCAACACCCTGCTGAGGCGCATGCCCAATCTCCGCCTGAATGCTGATGTGCACACACTCCTCTGGCGTCCCGGAACGTTTGTGATGGGGTTGAGCGCATTACCGCTCGCGTTCAGAACGCGAGCAGAGGGCAAGACGATGCATGGGCTATCCTGGAGCTTTTCAAAGGACCATCAGAGATAGCTCATGCATCAGGCCGCTGCTTTCATTTGAGAACGTTCTCTTCTGGATCCTGCAACAGCCCTGACGAGAGAAGAGCGTGTTCTTGACACGTGTTTTCCAGAGAGGTATAATTCGAATGAGAATTCGATTTTGAGTACCATCGTCTCTTTAGGATGGCAACCTCTTACCAAAGGGAGCAAAAGAGCATGGAGTATGTGAAGGGATCGACCAAACGCGCGGATGCCGTGACCAATCACGCGCGTATTCTGGAGGCGGCCCGGTCGGTTTTTGCCGAACGTGGGCTGGAACTCGAAATGAATGAGGTCGCCGCGCAGGCCCATCTTGGGGTGGGCACCCTGTATGGGCATTTTGCCAATCGCGAGGATCTCCTGCGTGCAATTGTGCAACACGCTGTTGAGGACACCCTCACACAACTGCGCGCCACGCAGGCATCTTACGCTGATGACCCTTGTGCGGCCCTGCAGGCTCTCGTGTCTGCGGGACTTCACGTACAACAACACTATCGGCCACTCTTCGCTGTGATACGTGATCCTCGGCTGACGAAATTGCTGAACCCTTCCTATGGACAAAGCGTGCGCATCCAGTTTCTGGAAATCCCCAAAGATCTGCTCAACTACGGAGTCCAGGCTGGCGTCTTCCGCAAAGATCTCGACCAGGACATGGCCGCAGTCATGATCATGGGCGCGTTCGTCAGTGCCACCGATCTCCTGGGGACGCATAGCTCCCTCGATGAGCTGGCGCATCGACTCGCTCATTCCCTGCTGACATTGTTCACGGGGAAAGCCGAACCATAATCTTTGGGAGCGGCTCATCACCAGCAAGCAATGAAGGATAAACGAGCCAGGAAGAAAAGGAAACAGGAGATGAAGCATCTCGACAAGATTGTAATTATCGGTGCAGGCGCCGCCGGTCTCACGACTGCAGAGTCACTGCGACGGTTTGGATTTGGGGGCAAGATCATGATGGTGCATGCAGAGCACACCCTTCCCTATGATCGTCCCCCTTTGTCCAAACAAGTCCTTGCCGGCACCTGGGCCCCTGAGAAAGTGCATCTGCGTTCGCCAGCCGCGCTGGAGAGGCTGGCCCTTGATTGGTCTCATGGCGTGGAAGCAACCCACCTGGATATCGCAGGGCACCGCGTCGAACTTTCCGATGGGAAGTTGTTGGAGTTTGACGCAGCGGTCATCGCGACCGGTTTGTCACCTCGTTCCCTGGCCTCAGGGCAGAATCTACAAGGGATTTTTGTCCTGCGCACGCTCAATGAGGCGCTCGCTTTGCGCCAGACGCTCGCAGCAGGGAAACGGCTGGTCGTCGTTGGTGGTGGCTTTCTGGGATTAGAGGCAGCCGCGACGGCACACCAGTTGGGCCTGGAGGTCGAGGTGATCGAGCCATTGCCTGTTTGCCTGGAGGGACCCCTCGGGAGAACGATGGGGGAACGGGTGATGCACCTGCAGACTGCCCACGGGGTGTGTTTGCGCAACGGGATCGGGGTCCGTCGTCTGATCGGCAGAGAGGCGCAGGGCATGGGAGGAGTGGTTACAGGAGTTGAGTTGCAGGATGGGACCATGCTGCCAGCAGATGTCATGCTGGTCGCGATCGGAGCCCAGCCCAACGTTGGCTGGCTGGAAGGAAGTGGGCTGACGCTGCAAAACGGCATTGTGTGTAACGCGTTTTGTGAAGCCGCCCCAGGCATCTATGCCGCAGGAGATGTGGCCAACTGGTACCATCCACGCCTTAAGCGGCATGTGCGTCTGGAACATCGCATGAATGCCACCGAACAGGGCCAAGCGGTCGCAAAGATCCTCCTTGGCGAGCGGCAGCCCTTCGCACCGGTCCCTTTCTTCTGGAGTGATCAATTCGACGTGAAGATCCAGATGTATGGATTCGCCTCCCGTAGTGCAGCACTGCGGATCGTTGAGGGAGCGCTGCACGAGGGTCGCTTCGTCGCCGCCTACTATGAAGAAGGCGAATGCCCCGTCGCGGTCCTGGGCTGGAATAGCCCGAAACAACTCCTGTCGTATCGAAACCAGTTACTAGATGGGCAGACAGCGTACCAGGGAGTCAGACCGATTCTTGAAGAAGCGCACCATGCATCTGGCATTTTTTAAATCAGGAAAACACGTATGTGAAAGGAATGCAAAAGCCATGAAAGTGACGGCCTTGACCAATCGATGCATTGCCAGTGGAGCCTGTGTCCTGGCCTGTAGCCAGGCATTTGGCCAGCGCGAGAGCGATGGCACCGTGGAGATTCTTCAGGAACATCCTTCCCTGGATCTCCTCAAGAAGGTGCAGCAGGCGGTTGCAGCGTGTCCTTCCCAGGTGTTTGTGGTGGAAGAGGAAGGTGATCTCTCCGAACTCACGCTGACCACCAATGATGAGGAGATGTGATCGTCCCGCTGGCCCGCGAGCCGGGGCCAGCGATGTGATAACCCGGCAGAACCGGTATGTTCTGCACCATGCCTCACGTTTGTGAGAACGTTTCGACACGGCAAGCACGCCGCCAATCTTGAACTGATCGCGCGTCCAGAGAGGAGTACCCAGATGAGGAATGAACAACTGACACCGACCAATGAAAGCAAGCAGGAAGAGATCCCTGCGTACCCCTTCCCCTTTGCTGACCAGAGCCTGGAATGTCCCGCCATCTATGACCGTTTGCGTGAAACGTGCCCGGTCGCACGGGTTCATATGCCCTTTGGCGGAGATGCGTACCTGTTAACCCGGCATGAGGATGTCGTGAAGGCATGGACCGATCCGCAATGTGGCGTGATTCAGGCATCCGATGGGGATGTCCCCCGCCGGGAAGCCGGCAGAGTCGTGGGAAGCGGAGGTGAGACGCCTTCCCTGTTCAGCGTGTCCGATGCCCGCCACAATCAGACGCGTCGTCTCGTGACCCAGGCGTTCACGGTCAAAGCCGCCAATGACCTGGCCCCGCGTGTGGTGGAGGTCACCAATACGCTCGTCGATGCCATGGAGCGCTCAGGTCCCCCGGCAGATCTGTTTGAAGACTACGCCATTCAGACGCCGATGACGGTCATCTGCGACATGCTCGGTGTGCCGCGCGAAGATGAACCGCTGTTCCGCCAGTGGGGCAAGACCGCGGTCTCTACGACCCTCTCAAAAGAGGAACACCAGGAGCAGAGAAAGCAGATGGCAGCGTATCTGCTCCCCCTGGTTGAGCAAGAGCGCGAGCAGCCTGGGAACACGGTGCTTGGCACCCTGGTGAAAGCGTATGAACAGGGCGATGAGGTGCTCAGCCAGCACGAAATGCTGGCGTTTGCCGCAGGGCTCGTCGCGGCTGGCTTTGAGACGGTGAGCACCACGTTTACCAACTCCGCCTTCATCCTCTTGCAGCGTCCCGATTTGCTTGCGCAGTTGCGCGAGCGTCTGGATGACCCGGCACGCGTGGCCTCCGCCACTGAAGAGATCTTGCGCATCACGCCGATTGGCTTAGGGCGACCACGCATTGCGCGCAGCGACGTCACGCTGAGCGGAACCACGATCCAGACGGGAGAAGTCATGATGCTCGATATCCTCGCGGCGAACCGGGACGAGTCGGTCTTTCCTCATGGCAGAGAGGTCGATTTTGATCGGGAAGTCAATCCCATGGTGAGTTTTGGCCGAGGCATTCACGCCTGCCTGGGCCAGCAGATCGCGCGCATGGAGTTACGGGTTCTGTGGAGCACGCTGCTTCAGCGATGGCCAGGGGTCCACCTGGCGGTTTCCCCTCCAGAGGTGCCCTGGCGTCCGGACGACACAGCCACTTTTGGACCAGCGCACTTGCCGGTGACATGGTAACACGAGGGAGAAGCACCAATGAACCTTTTCCCACGATACGATCGTGAGTTAGTGATGGCGCTCCGGCCGTTCCTGATTGATTGGAACGACTTGTCGGCGACACGTGCGCGGGGGAAAGGCATGCTGATCAGTATGTCTGATGCTCCTTCTGTCGCGAAAGAAGATCGGACCATCCCTGGACCACCAACCGCGCCAGCGGTTCCGATTCGTATCTATCGGCCCGTTCAGAGCCGTGGCGAATTGCCTGGTCTCTTGTGGATGCATGGCGGGGGGATGGTCCTTGGCACGCTCTTGCAGGACGATCTCATGGCGCAACACCTCGTTGAGGAGGTCGGTTGCGTGATCGTGTCGGTGGAGTACAGACTGGCCCCCGAGCACCCCTACCCGGCCCCCCTGGATGACTGCTATGTCGCGCTCACCCGGATGGCGACCCATGCTGCTGAGCTCGCAATCGATCCCGCTCGGATCGCCGTGGGTGGCATGAGCGCTGGCGGTGGCCTGGCCGCTGGCCTGGCCCTGCTGGCTCGCGATCGCGGCGAGGTGCCAGTCGCGTTCCAATTGCTCATCTATCCGATGATCGACGATCGGGATGTGACTGCATCCAGTGAGACGTTTGCCAATGCGCCAATGTGGAGCCGGCAAGACGATCAGCAAGGATGGCGAGCCTACCTGGGCGAGGCCGTGGGTGGTCCAAACGTTTCGCCCTACGCCGCGCCATCTCGGGCGACCGACCTGACCAACCTACCTCCGACATACATCGCGGTGGGTTCGCAGGAAGTGTTTCTCGATGAGAGCGTCGAGTACGCGCAGCGGCTCGCCCACGCTGGTATCCCTGTCGAGGTCCACGTGTACCCACGTGCATTTCATGCGTGGGACGCAACCGTCCCCAGGGCAGCCCTCTCCCAACGATTTGTATTGGACCGGGACCAGGCGCTCAAGCGTGCCTTGTCTCCTGCGTCCTCGCGCTTGCCTCTCTGAGGCAGCGGGTGTGAGCAAGCGTTGCTCACACCCACGTTCGGACGACTCGTGATTCGTGCTTTGCGGTCGTCCTGGTCATGCTCGAAGTAGGGGTAATCACACCAAGGAGTTTCACATGCGCTTTGAGAATCACGTTGCGCTGGTCACAGGTGCCGCTTCCGGCATCGGTCTTGCTCTGATACAACAGCTGGTGGCTGAAGGCGCTGCCGTCGTCGCCGTCGATATCGTTGAAGAAGCGCTTCACAGGGTTGTCACGGACCTGCAAACACAGGGCGGGAGGGTCACTGGTTGTGTGGCGAACATCTCTACCGACGCAGAGGTGGAACGCATGCTCGGTACAGCGACCTCCACGTACGGACGCCTGGATATTCTCTGCAACAACGCGGGGATTATGGATCGCATGATGCCCGCAGCAGAAGTCCCGCTGGAGTTATGGGAACAGGTGCTAGCAATCAACCTCTATGGACCGTTTCTTGCCTGCCGCCGGGCTATTCCTCTCATGCTGGAACAGGGAGGAGGGAGCATCGTCAACACGGCTTCAGAAGCAGGATTACGCGGAGGTGCAGCCGGCACGTCCTATACGGTTTCCAAACATGGCGTTGTGGGACTCACCCGAAGTATTGCCTTTCATTATGGAGAACGCGGTATTCGCTGCAATGCGGTCTGTCCCGGTGCGGTGGCAACGGCTATTGGAGTCGGGAAAGGGATGCCAAGCGAGGCGGGTCTTGCCAGAATTATGCCCTTTATGAAAGGCTCGGCTCCATCTCGCATAGCTCATCCAGAAGAGCTCGCAGCGGCCATTGCGTTCCTGGCTTCCAACGATGCCAGCTACATCAATGGAGCAATTCTTGCTGTGGACAATGGGTGGCTGGCCGGTTAATCTGGCCTGACAATCATACTCGTTATCTTCAATTTTGCCCGCCGTTCCCGATAAACGCGTGCGCGTCCTGCGCTCTGATGGCACACCTATCGCGGGTCTCTGCGCGGCGGGTAATACGACGGCTTCGGTCATGGGTCATCTGTAGCCCAGGCCCGGGTCCACCATTGGCCCGGCGATGACCTTTCGGGTCTATCAGTGCGGCAGTGGATTACGGCCTTCAACGCGCACGATGGGGGGGCCCTGGTGGCTCTCTATGCGGTGGAGGGCGAGCTATTTGATAGTGGTATGCCTGGTCCACGCCGTGGCAAGAGCCAGATCGAGAACTGGTTTCGCTGGCGCTTCCGCAGCACGCCAACTATTGCCTATACAGAGCAGACGACCAATAGGCGCGAAGAGGATACCTTTGAAGTGACCTGGATAGCAAGCGGGATTGGTCCCCGGGTCCTGGGTTTGGGCGGCAAGCCCTTTCAGTCTCCAGGGAAGAGTGTCTTTGTGCTCAAAGAAGAGCAGATCTGGCGCCAGCAGGGAACTTATGACCACCTGACCGTGATCCGGCAGATCGTACCCATAGTCAGATACCCCATGCGTGAAGGCAGGGGCTTGTATCTGGCCTCGGCCGCAGCTCTGGTCTCCCTTGCGGAATGCCCGCTTTGGTTTCACTGACCGATACAACAGGGCGTTCTGACAAGACGCCCGTCCTCACCCAGCATGCCGAGCGAAGAGCGTTATCCCTCGACCGAGAACGTTTTCCCCCATCGCGGTTTCTCGATGGGAACCCGACCGTTCTGTTGGAAAGGTCCCGTGGAGGCGAACCGTCTCTCTCTGGTGAACCAGAGTGCCTGAGCCTCCACTTTTATGTTAGCACAGGCGTTCCAAAAACGCAAGAAAAGAGGCGGC
>DATAYF010000143.1:0-2920 GCA_036272735.1 Ktedonobacteraceae bacterium | reverse complement strand
TTTGTCATCCCCGCGACTGTACTCCAGCGGGGCCTTGATCCGATGGCCATCCACTGACCAGCCAGGAGCTGGCGCAAAGGTGCGAGGGGTCACCGGTCCGAGTTCGTCGGTGCAGATGGTCGTCGATCCCGCTGGTGGCTGGGTGGAGTGGGTGACGACCGCCGTCCTTTTGGGACAAAGTCTTTGTCAGAGCTTTCCCCCCAACTGTGGGTATGACGCCAACGCTTGCCTTCGTGCAAGTAGATGCGCCGGATCTGACTGCGTTCCAGCCTTGTTCCCCGCCGCATGGGCGGCATCCGTGAGGGCATCCAAGCTCCACTGGGCTGAGCCTGTTTCCTCTCGCGCCTCTCGCGTTTCCGCATACCGCTCCAACTTCCCAGGAGGTGGTTGCTTCACCAAGGCCAGAATCCTGCTGCGCTCTTGCTCGGTCAGGCGCGGCTTGCGTCCTGCTCCCTCTCGCATTCCTAGACCATTGACTCCTTCCGCATTGAAGCGGTTCAGGTGGATGCGCACGGTTCTCGGATGGCAGGAGAGCGTGGCAGCAATCTCTTGCGGCGTCTTGCCGACCCAACTCTCGACGACCATGTGGGCATGAAACTTCCAATCGGCAGGCGCGTGGTGGCTTCCAGCCAGCTTGCACACCTGGCGTTCTTCTCGTTCATCTTGCGCGGCTCGCGCTTTCAGTTGCTTGGGCATCGCTCTGCTCCTCTCTCGGTGATTTGCTTTCTCTTTTTAGCGTATCACCAATGAGGAATAGAGCAGTAGTCAACTGACTAGGCAAAAAGGCAGTTGATCTAGTGTAGTAAACTGGCTCTACAGGCCGCCTTATGTGGTATATGAGTATAACTTACTCTGGATCAGTTGATTGGGGTTCGAGTCCCTGTACCCCAGCCAGCAGGAGAGGTTGCAGAACCTCTCCTTTTTTATGTATCGCAACGATATAGACCATACGTATGTATACTATATTATGATAGACCCCATAGATCCTTGTATTAGGAGCATGCTCTATGGCCGATGATACTTCCCCACAACAACCGGCATGGGCCAGCGATGTGCAGACCGCTAAGTGGAAAAGACGGCGCGATATCCCGCTCGCGATTCTGGCATGGATTGCGCTGGTCGCCGTTGCTCTGTGGGCTGCCTCGCATATTATCCGCACCATCCTGGTACTGGCAATCGCGGCGCTACTGGCCTTCGCCCTATACCCCATTGTCAAACTTTTGCAACGGGTTATGCCACGGCCAGTTGCCATTGTGATCGTCTACCTGGTGTTCCTGGGCGTTATCAGCTTCTTTTTCTATCAAGTGGCCAGTACCGCGATCAGGCAGAGCGCCGGTATCACCAGAGATGCACGGACGCTGTTCAGCGGGCAACATAGTGGGTATATGGCCCAACTAGAGCAAATATTCGCAAGGTTTGGCGTTGGGCCGGGCCAGATTACCGAAATTCGTCAACAAATTGTGGCCTGGAGTGAAAACTTCGCAAAATCTGCGTTACCACTACTACGCAACGCGCTCGATTTCGCGATTGACGTCATCGTTGTCGCCGTACTCAGCATCTATCTGCTGCTCGATGGTTCGCGTGCAGCCGCCTGGATCAGGCACAACTTGCCATCGGCCACACGCGCCAACTTTCTGCTGGATGTGATCCAACAAGTCGTTGGTGGCTACATTCGCGGTCAGGTTATCCTCTCCTTGCTGATTGGTCTACTCGTCGGCCTGGGTATGGGCTTTATCTTTCACCTCCCTTTTGCCGTCTTCCTTGGCGTGCTGGCCTTCGCAGTGTCCTTTATCCCTGTAATTGGGACCTTCATCTCCGGCGCTGTTTGTCTAATCATCGGCTTCGCGACACACGGATGGCTGGTAGCTGTCAGCGTGTTGATCTACTTCGTCATCATCCACGTCATCGAAGGCGAGGTTGTTGGGCCACGTATCGTGGGCAAAGCGGTCGGTTTACATCCCGTCGTCTCGCTACTGGCACTCGTCGCGGGCGCGGAGCTTTTCGGGGTCTGGGGAGCACTCTTCGCCTCACCAATCGCAGGCGTTGTGCAGACGCTGATCATTGCCCTGTGGACGGAGTGGAAAGCGACCCATCCTGAACAATTTAGAGCCGATCAAACAGAAAAAAGGCTCAACAAGGTTGAAAGCGGACAATCCTCTTCTTAAATTGCGGTAGGCACGTTGTCGTGCGAGCGTTCCTGCGCGCTTATCGACTTCTAACCTGCTTAATGTAGCATAAAAGACACGCGCATCCCCCTAATTTGGCTTTAAATGTTGCAGCAGAAAGAGCATTATGAAATTCCATATCATGTGTTACGCGTCAGAGCCTCGGCAGTAATTCCCTCGTTCACGTCTTCTGTAGTACGAATTCATGAGCAGGCACACCTTGTTGATAGATATACCGTGTGCTATATATTTTGTATATGGTTTGCATAGCAAGACGATAGCTACAGGAGAATAAGAATATGGTGTCGATGATAACCCAACAGCCTGGGTTAAAGCTTCTTAATACCGTTGCTGAAGACGCGCAGCAACCAGGTCTAGAAGCCAGGGAAGAAATGACAACAGAAAAATCGGCACAACCTGATCCAGCGAAATTGCTAGAGCGCGCATTGCAAGGAAGCCAGGAAGCGTTTGCGGAAATTGTCGATCAGTACAACACACTCATGTTGCGCACGGCATCAATGATCGTAGCCGACCGGGATATTGCCGAAGATGTGGTCCAGGACTCATTTATCCAGGCATGGCATCACCTTGCCGATCTGCGACAGGCGGGAGCACTTCGTCCCTGGTTGATGCGCATCGTTGTCAATCAATGTATCAGCTTCAAACGTCGTGTGGCGCGATCAACAGCATTTATGCGCCAGGCATTTAGTGAGCAGGAAAGCAATCTCATCGCCCAGGAGGCTGACGACCACCAG
>DATAYF010000142.1:0-5375 GCA_036272735.1 Ktedonobacteraceae bacterium | reverse complement strand
TCCCCCAACAGGGAAAGTTCCGCGTGACGGCTGTATTCCTCGACGACGCGGCGCAAGGCATCGGAAGGTTGCACGTTCAGGATACGTGCTGCCTGCTTCGTCATCCCTTGCACTTGCGATGGAGAAAGAGAAACAGCGGCGGCGTTGGCGTTGGCGCTGGTGGGGAAGGGCACGACCCGACGTACGGGGACTTCCTCTTCGCCCTCATCTTCGTCTTCATGTTCTTCTTCCTCTTCCCCTTCGGTAAGCGTGTTCCCAAAATCCCCAGGAAAATTTGGGGGATTTTGGGAATATCCTGGGAAATCCTGATGTGGCGTGGAAGCTTCTTCGTGTTCCCCGCTGTGGGCTGCTTGCCAGGGTGGGTCCGGATATTTCGAGGGCGTGGGGCGACTGAGCGTCTCCCATTCAGTCCAGCGCAACACAACATAGTAGCGTTGCTGCTCCACCTGGTAGCACCCGACCAGGTGGTGGGCTTCCAACTGAATCAATACCTCTTCCACAAGCGCCACGGCTTTATTGAACCTTCTGGCAAGCCAGTCGGTATGCGCCCGGCCACGTCCATAGTCATCGGCATTGAGCACGAGACCAACCAAGATCGCCTGCGCATCGCTGGATAATTCAAAAAAGTCTGGGTCATCATACAAGTTCGTGGGGAAACTACGGCTGCGAGCCACAGGGCACCTCCCTATGTGGTACTAGATCATCCGTCAAAATGAGTATGTGCATCATGCGGCTTCCGAAGGTCGCCAGGACAGTGCCCAGTACCGTGATAAGCGCTGGACGGTATGCTGATACGCGGCCGTATTTGCACCTGGGTAGAGCCACCAGCGTGAGGCATGTGGCGGAAGCAGCATGCCCGCATCATCAGCCGGGCGATCCTGGCCGGCCAGGTAGATCAAATCTGTCCCGTGATCGTCACGATAGTGATACTGGGCAGGCATGGGTGGTAAGGTGCTCATGCCCCGCTTGGCGTGCGTGTGAGCGGGCAACTGAAACACCAAGTGAAAACCGAGCGTTTGTGCAACAGTGTGCACCTCGTCGGCCGCAGGGCGGTGTTGACAAAAGGCTTCGAGAGCCTGCAGGCGATGTACTGTTTGGGTCATAGGCTTTTCCTTCCAAAACAAAGCCCTTCTTACAGCAGTAAGAAGGGCGAATCTCCATGCAATCAATCATGAAAGTATTCATCTCAAGATGAAGCCATCCCGATCATGCTGCTAAAAACAGACGCCTTGTGATCGAGGATCGGTCATCGCAGTGCAGCTTGGGAGTGATACGGCTTCGTGTCCAAAGGTGAACCCTCTTTTGAAGGTCCGAACATGGTTCGCGCGGTTTTTGCTGGTGCATTGACGCAAAAGTGCGTGATTTCGTTACCAGCGGCTTTACCCATTCGATCTATAAAAAAGAGATGAAAATGTCGTCTCTTTGAGGAAAACGTCCAGGGAGGGATCAAACGATGTGCGCATTGCCTGGTTCTGTACAGAAGCGGTGGCTCTCACCGGTAGGTCGGAAAGGCTCCCTGCTCCTGGCTTTGCTTTGCATCCTGCTCCTGGTCGGATGTGGAAATATTCCTTCTAACAACACTTCTTCTCCAACACCAACGATCACGCAGTTCGCTGTTCCCCCCTCTGGCAGCGTGCCGACCGGGATTACCAGCGCGCCGGACGGCGCGCTCTGGTTTACTGAGCAGGATGCTAGCAAGATCGGGCGCATCACGACGCAAGGCAACATCACGCAATTCGCCCTCACGCACGATAGTCTTCCTCTTGGCATTACCCACGGTCCAGATGGCGCACTCTGGTTTGCCGCCAGTGGTTCTGACAAGATCGGGCGCATCACGACTCAGGGCAAACTCACCTGGTTCGCGGTGCCCGGTGGGCCTCTCCAAATTACGGCCGGGCCGGACGGTGCGCTCTGGTTTATCGAGAGGAATGGCGAGATCGGGCGCATCACGACTCAGGGCAAACTCACCCAGTTTCCTACGCCAGGTTCGCGTTATTCCGAACGGGACCTTGCCGCGATTACGGCCGGGCCAGATGGAGCGCTCTGGTTTACCGAGAATCGTACCGACGGCAAGATCGGACGCATCACCACCCAGGGAAAGTTTACTATGTTCGCTTTGTCTGTAGACGCTCTCGGTATTACGGCTGGGCCAGATGGTGCACTCTGGTTTAGCGGGAGTATCGGCAACGATGGAAGCAAGAGTGTCATTGGACGCATCACTTCGCAAGGGAAGATCACCTGGTTCACGCTGCCTTCCTCTCTCGATGGGCCTGTGGGGATTACAACCGGGTCAGATGGTGCGCTCTGGTTTGCCGCGTACGGTGGGGAGATCGGGCGGATAACCCTGCAGGGCAAGATCAGCCAGTTCATTGTGCCTCCCTCCGATAGTGAGCCTAGAGCGATCAGCGAGATTACCAGCGGGTCAGATGGCGCGCTCTGGTTCACTGAAAACGCTGGCAAGATTGGGCGTCTTCTCATTCCTCCATCAGCCAGGCGATCTAAGCCAGCCTGATAAATCAGTTCCGTTCCATAGTTGTCTATTGTGCAGGCATAGGCGGTAAGGTACTTGTGTCCTGCTTGGCGTACGTGTGGGCTGGTAACTGAAACACGAGCTGCAAGCCCAGTGATTGGGTAATGGCGTGTACCTCTTCAGCCACTGGACAGTGCCTGCAAAAAGCTTCGAGAGACTGCAGGCGATGTACTGTTTGGGTCATTGGCGTTTCCTTTCACAGAAAAAATGAAGCCCCGCTCATCGCTGTGAGTAGGGCCAAACTGCATACGCATAGATGGTGAAGAGCATGGGCACGTCTTACAGCACAAAGGCCGCAAGCATCAT
The DNA here is from genome assembly GCA_036272735.1 of Ktedonobacteraceae bacterium. Taxonomy (GTDB): domain Bacteria; phylum Chloroflexota; class Ktedonobacteria; order Ktedonobacterales; family Ktedonobacteraceae; genus DATAYF01. Next base: position 2,539 of record DATAYF010000142.1, on the reverse strand, counting down.
GCCTGCCACCACCAGAATAGCAATCGATAAGAGCGTGATGTTCCTGACGAGACAAGCCCCAGCAATGAGGCCAACCAGGTCATTCAGGTCATTCAGGCAATAGAAAGCAAAGCGTTTCGATGAACATTTCATGTGCGGTGGTTTCCTTTCGAAAAAAGCCCTCGTAACAACAGCGATAAGAGCTTATCCGAAAACCCTGTGGTAGACTGAAGGAGAGGGAGGCCCAGAATACGTGTGAAAACCACTCAAAGTGAGAGATTTTTTCACGTCTCCTGGGCCTCCCTCAGATAGCGACCACTCCAAAACGGAGGCTCTCCGCTTCTTTGTTTGCCTTAGAACTCAGCGTCCGCGCATCTCAAAGGCGAGGACGTTATTGCTCGGAATGTGCGCTCTAGCCTTCGAGATATGGCCAACCCTCTCGGGTGTATGCCGTCGTATCCAGGACAGCGAACCAATCGAAATCGGTGAAGCTTTGGGCATTGAGTGGTTCATAGCTCCTGTTCTTCTTACTACCAGAGCGAATCGGAAGGGCCGCAATTTCCGAAGCCGGAAGCCCTTGCCCTTGATGGGTGGGAATAAACCGCACCGGCCCGGCAGCGGATGTGAACCGCGCCTCAAGCGTCCCGGCTTCTGGCTGGCCGATCCCGTGGGCTGGCGAGGAGCCTACGGCTGAGCCGATGACGGCATAGCGGCGACCGAACCTTTCATGAAGATGAGATCCAACGGGCCACCAGCTCACCGTCTCATTTCCCCATTGCCATTGCACCTTTCCACGCTTGAGATGGTTATTGTGGGCAAACACCAAGACGTTGCCTCGCCCCTGTTCACGGGAGACGATGTACGCCAGATTCTCTGCCATCATTGCGTCACGTATGTTGAGCAGTCTCTCGTAGCGTTTCGCGGACGCTTGCGCTAACGCCGCATGATAGTATAAGAGTTGTCGTGCCACCACAGCATAGTGGACGGCTTCCAGATAGCGGCTCTCGTTGCTCTTTGCGACCAATTCGGGATGGCGCACAAGCAGTTCGGCAATAAGTTCCTCCGTCTCAATGCGCAATGCCCTTGCCTCTGCTGACTGGCCGATCGATTTCGATGGATCGAGTATCGCAGCAGGATTTTCCCAATCGGCGTCTTTCCCAAGCAGCGGGTCGATGCGCTTGCGATACTCCTGGCCACTGGCGTCATCAACTGAACTGAGGTAATCAAGCGCAACATAGAGTGTCTGGCGTGGACTATCAGTGTCGGTCGTTTCGGTCGGGCTATCGAACCCATAGAATTGGAGTTTCCTCTGGTGCACTGGATCAGCATTGTAGTGCCTCATCCACTCGACCAGTTCTCGATTCGCTTCGAACTTTCCGAAACCGTGGCTCAATCCAGTATCCTGCACCGCCTCATAGGATGCCAGACCGTGGCCAAGCACGTATTCGTTGACGATAGGTCCCCGAGGAAAACTGCTCTCAATGGCAATGGCGCTGTAGCCATAGGCTTCGACAAGACGTTGGAAGAGTTGGTTGCGAAGAACAAGCAGCTCTTTCCCTCCATGGAGTGCTTCTCCAAAGCCAAGCACTTCTACCGAATCGCCAAGTGAGTCAATCACCTTCTCAACGGCGGCGTTGAAGTCCGGGCGAGAATCAAGCGAGAATGGGATCGCCTCGTGTGCAATCCAGTCGTCGAGCGTCGCATATACTCTTGCTGCGTGCATTAGTCCAATCTCCATTGTTTCACTGTAATATACATCCAATGAGAAATATTCTCCTTCTGCTGCTTCTCTCCCATGCTCTCGTCTACCGTCTGAGAGCATGGGAGCCTGGACAAGTGAGAACACTCTCCTGGCTTTGGCAGATCTCGCAGGAGGCTGCATGCATGCATCTCCGATCCAAGCTGGCCGGGCTTTTTCTGGATCACGTCTCTACTGTACAACACTGATGCAATATTAGAGGGTAGAAAGAGAGCCAGAAGAGTGTGTATGGACAGAAATGGATCAGAGCAGGCTCAATATACTCGGATTTGTGTGAGAGAACGAGGGGTGTATCGCAAAAAGCCTCAACCTCGTACTTGAGGGCTTTACATGAAGGTTGGCACCACTGTACGCACTATCGAGTCTTCCCAGGGCTGCTGGAATGAGCGTCGAGCCGGGTGCGCAACGATGAAGCCTTTGAGGTAGGCCCAGGATACGTGAGAAAACCACTCAGAGTGATAGATTTTTTCACGTATCCTGGGCCTACCTCAAGGAAAACTACAAGAAGCAGGAGAAAAACCATGGCAAGAACCCATCCTTGGGAAGTCAGCGATGAACTGTGGGAGCGAGTGGAGCCACTGATCCCCCCAGCCCCTCCCATGCGAAAGGAGGTCGTCCGCGCATGCCTGACCGGCAAGCCTTTGCCGCAATTGTCTATGCGTTGCGCACCGGTATCCAATGGAATGCACTTCCCCGCGAACTGGGAGCGAGTTCCACGGTTCACGATCGCTTCCAGGAATGGGAGAAGCAAGGCGTGTTCAAGGCGCTGTGGCAAGCTGGGCTTGAAGAGTACGACGAAGT
>DATAYF010000141.1:0-2615 GCA_036272735.1 Ktedonobacteraceae bacterium | reverse complement strand
GAGGAGGGGAAAAGCGGGCCAAAAAGTGTATGGTGCAGGCTATCAACCTGCACCATACACCATAATACCAACGGAGGATTATAAAAACTTGTGCACGTCTTATGCACGTTTAGAGCGAAAATTTAGCGGCAAGCTCGCGAGCGCTTGGCTCAACGAGCACCGAACCGTCTGAAAAAACGATGGTCGGAACGCTGCGCGCGCCGTTATTGACCTTCATCACGGTCTCGGCCGCGTTCTCATCCTCTTCGATATTAATATAGTTATAAGCGATGCCATGCGCATCTAACCAGCGTTTCGCCATGCGACAATCACCACACCAGGTGGTGGCGTACATGGTAATTTTCGCGGTTGCCTCTGGCGTTTCAACATGCTCTGCCACGAATACTATGCTCCTTATTCCATAAGATATAGCGACAATGGAATGTGCTTCCATACACCTATGGCAACACGCCACACCGCTCATCTATTCCCTGCAAGGTCACTGGCCCGTGGCAGCGATGGCGGGTTTATTGATGCGTTCCAGCATCAGATCAAGGAAGCGTTTACCTCCGCTCGCCACCAGCGACGGGTTGCGCGCCAGCACGCCCAGGACGAGGCTGGCGGAAAAGTCACCGCGCAGCGCCTGCGCAACCTGCGCAGGCGTCAGGCGCTTCATAAGATCGAGCGCATTATCCCATTGGGTATCGCTATAGGCGGCGATATGCTTATTGATCAGGTACGAGACATCCATATCGCGCCCGAAGCGTGCTCGCCATTGCCGGTCAAAACGTTCTAAAAACGCAGCGGACGTGTTGCCCGCGTTCACTGCTTCGGCGGCAACCTGACCGGCCATCTGGCCCGTGTAGATTGCGAAACGAATGCCCTCACCCACCAGCGTCGAGCCATGCCCACCGGCGTCACCGGCCAGCAGCAAACCGTCGCGGGAAAAGCGTTCCGCCGGACCTTCAGAGGGAAACAGGCCTGTATGATATTCGACAGGGCTGGCATCCTTGAACTTTGCAGTTAATTGTGGGAGATCTTGTACGATGTGGTCGAGGTAGGCGCGTGCATCGTCGTCGCTATCGGGGTGAATGACGCCCACGCCAAGCCGTACGCGTCCATTGCCACGCGGAAAGACCCACGCGTAGCCGTTAGGTGCGAATGCGCTACCCATAATCAAATACAGCTCGTCCTGCGGATAGTGCGGAGCGTACATGTCGTACTCGGCCCCAAAACCATAGCGATGGAATGCCTGCCCCATATCTGTTCGTACGCCGATATGACGCGCGAAACCGCTGGCATCGATGGTCACGCCCGCGTGCACATTCTGGCGCTCGCTGGCATGGTTTTTCAGCGCCACGCCAACCACGCGCTCGCCATCCAGCAACGTCTGCTCCACAGTGTGACGCACGCGCAACGTTGCGCCGGCAGCCACGGCCCGGCCTGCTAGATGCTGATAGACACCGCGCACATCGATCACGCAGGCGACCCCAGGATTATAGTTCAGAGCAACCTCACGATGTGGAGAGAGAAAAATAACCTTGTTGATCGCATGATAGAGATGTTCTGGAATAGCCAGCGTTTTCATATCGCTCACCCAGCTACCGCCGCTGGTGTGAATGGGGTACCCAATCTCGTTGTGACGCTCAAGCACCAGCGTGCGCGCGCCGCGTTGCGCGGCCGCTTCAGCAGCCGCCAACCCAGCAGGGCCAGCGCCCACAATCAATACATCATAATTATCCAGCATGGAAATCCTTCTTCGGGGTGTTTTCAGTCATATGCCAGGCGGTCCGTAAATGCATGGACAAGGACGCGCCAGGTAGGGCAATATCTATTCAGACCACTATAGATCACATTTCTCAAAATGTCCACTCTATAGAGGCGTGCCATTCGGAGCTTTGCCAACGTTCTTTTATGATCACCAACGGCGTGAAACGGGAACTTTCGGCAACGTAAGTACGTCTTATTGATATACAAAGAACACAATATAGCTCAAGGAGCATTCTCATATGCGAAAGCTACCCATATCGTTGCCACTCCTGGCATCTCTCGTGCTCATAATCTTGCTGCTTGCAGCATGTGGCAGCGCATCTCAAGCAGGCAACAACTCAACTTCAGAGCCATCATCCACATCCTTATCCAATGCTACATCCAGCCCTCCGACCAGTAAAGGGAACACGAACATGCAGGTAACGTTGACTACGGACAAGACCCAGTATCATCCGAGTGACAGCATCACTGTCACAATTAAGAACAACCTGGCGCATACCATTTATGTGAACGCTCGCTACTACAACTGTTCCCCAGTACAGGTTGAAAAGCAATCCACGACCGGCTGGATTCCACAGGGGCACTGCACGCGCATACAAGCCAATACCCCACTGCGCTTGCAAGCTGGCGCACAGATCACGCAACAGTTGCCTCCCGGTGTCGGTACCACACGTCCAGTCGCCAACGCCACGTGGGGGCCAGGTACCTATCGCATCTCGTTCTCGTATCATATGAGCTACGACCCGGATACGGTAGGAGGAGGCACATCTGTCCTCTCTCCAATGTTTAACATTATCTGAAGACTCCCCGTGCGAAAGCAACGGGGGTTCTGAGCGGTCCTTCCACGCTTCCAGCCTTCCTCGTCT
>DATAYF010000140.1:0-16629 GCA_036272735.1 Ktedonobacteraceae bacterium | reverse complement strand
GAAGCCTGGGTGTTCCTCGGGCCGGAGCTCGTCGGCACGAAAGTCAAAACGATCCTTCTCTAGAGCCAGTGATGGTGCCACCGCTTCGGTGGAGGCGCAATCGCCTGGAAGCGGGGAGTGTGTCGTGAGAACCCCCCGCATTCATGCGTAGGGAGCTTCAGCATTCCTGCTTTGTAGCGTGTACAATAACGTATATTTACGACACATCACGGGAGGTTTTTTCATGGCTGAGAACAAACTGCTCATCAATGGCGAACTGGTGGAAAGCAGCAGCGGCAAAAGGGTGGATGATACCAACCCGGCCTCAGGTGCGGTACTCGCCCAGGTTCCAGAGGCTACAGTGGACGATATGAACCGCGCCGTGGCCGCTGCACGAGCCGCGTTCGACGATGGACGCTGGTCGGATCTGGCGCATGGGGCACGAGCCACAATACTGGAAAAGCTCGCGACGCTGATCGAGGAGCACGCCGACGAGTTGGCTACGCTGGAATCGCAGGATACCGGCAAGCCAATCAAGCTAGCCCGCGATAGCGATATTCCCTTCGCTGCCGATAATTTGCACTTTTTCGCGGGCGCGGCTCGGCACCTGGCTGGAAGCGCGGCCAGCGAGTATTCTGGTGCTCATACCAGCATCATTCGCCGTGAGCCAATCGGCGTGGTGGCCTCGGTTGCCCCCTGGAACTATCCCCTGATGATGGCGGCCTGGAAGATTGGTCCCGCATTGGCGGCTGGCAATACGGTTGTCTTCAAGCCATCGCCCGAAACGCCGCTCACGGCACTAAAATTGGGCGAGCTGGCTCTAGAGGCTGGTATTCCCGCTGGCGTGCTCAACATCCTCACCGATGGGCCCGAAGTTGCACCGAGCCTGGTCAATCATCCGACGGTGAACATGGTTTCGGTCACGGGCAGCGTGCGCACCGGCAAGTACGTGATGCGCGCGGGGGCTGAGACACTCAAGCACGTGCACCTGGAGCTTGGCGGCAAGGCCCCGTTTATCGTCTACGAGGATGCCGATATCGACGCCTGCGCAAACGGCGCGGTCGTCGGTGGCTATGTCAATTGTGGGCAGGATTGCACGGCGGCCACGCGCATCTATGTACACGAGAGTGTGTACGACCGTTTTCTTGACGCGTTCATGAGCAAAGTGAAGCAGATACGCGTCGGTGATCCGGCCCAGGAAAGTACCGATATGGGGTCGCTAATCTCGGCCAAGCAACGCGACCGGGTCGAAGGCTATGTCGAGCGGGCACTGGGCGCCGGAGCAAATATCCTGCTGGGTGGCAAACTGGCCCAAATTGCCGGTTTCGAGCGCGGCTTCTTCTTTGAGCCGACGGTGATTGCTGAGGAACGCAACGACGCCGAAATCGTGCAGTCCGAGGTGTTTGGACCCGTGGTAGTGGTGCAACGTTTTCGTGACGAGGCCGAGGTGCTACAGAAGGCCAATGGGGTCGCGTATGGCCTGGCAGCATCCGTCTGGACCAGGGATATCTACAAGGCCATGCGCGCCAGCAAAGCCCTGCAATTCGGCACCGTCTGGGTGAACGATCACCTGCCGCTGGCCTCGGAAACGCCGCATGGTGGCTATAAAGAGAGCGGCTTCGGCAAAGATATGTCGATGTATTCATTCGAGGAATATACGCAAATCAAGCATGTGATGATCGAGCTTTCTGGCGTAGCACGCAAGGACTGGCACTACACCATCTTTGGCGATGCCGGGGAATAGCCGCACGCAGCACTGATGCGATCCATAAAGCTTTGTTAATGGTTTCGCGAAACCATTAACAAAGCTTTATATGTTAGATCCATTTGACAAACGTCAAGAGTTAGCCTCTACGGATTTTGCGGCAGTGGAAGCTCGATAAGAAACGTTGTACCGTATTTTTCAGTGGACGTAACGCGAATGGTTCCTCCGAGGTGCTCGACAATTTCTTTACTAATTGGAAGGCCAAGACCCCAACCATCCCTGTGAAAAACTTCGACATTGGCACCACGATAAAATGGTTCGAAGATACGTTCTTGTTGCTCTTGCGATAATACAGGAGTATCGTTGTGCACCTGGATCAACGCGTGGTCCTGTGCTTTACAAACTTCAACCTGGATGGCAAGATCTTCTGGGGCGTAATGGATAGCATTGCTTATAACATTCAGAATAACCTGGAAAAGTTGGGCACAATCAACGTTTAGCATGAGCGAATCAGTAGGAAGTTTGAGTTCAATACGACGACCAGACATTTCACGCTCGCCCGCAACGATGCTGCGGCAGAGGTCCCCTAGTTCGCACATTGTGCGTTGCATGGGCATCTCCCCTGAGCGTAGCTTACTCAGATCATTCAGGGCATCGGTTAAGTTGCGCAAATCGTGTGCGCGATCCTCGATCCTTTCCAATTGCCTGAGCAATAGGGCTGTTTCGTCCGTAGTAACTTTATGGGTTCGTAGACGCCGCAAAGCAAGTTGCGTTTGTCCCAGGATGGTCGTCAAAGGCGTGCGCAATTCATGAGCGGCTCGAGTCATAAACTCGTCTTTGATATGTATGGCCTCTTCGAGTTGCCTATTCATTTGTTCAAGTTCCAGTGTGTATGCCTGGATCTGTTGTTTCGCAACAACAATTTGTCGATACCTGGCCCCCCCTCTAGCTGCAAGTAGTGCAATCGCTAATTGTGCAAACACGAAAGGCCATAGCATGGTTGACTCTCGCAAAAAATTTTGATCCAGGGTCGGAATGCCATGAGCGAGCATAAAACTCAAGGCGATAAGCCCAAGCGCATTAGCGAACAGAGCAGGACCGATGCCCCACAGACCGCCTACGATGACCGTCACGATAGCAAAGAAAATCCAGATAGGGTCCCAATCAAAGTGATGATTTCCTACAATCAACTTAGCAAGTGTCATAACGATAACGAGGAGAAGGCTAACTGGATAGCCATAAAGGGGCGAACGCCACCAGGAAAGCTTCCGGATGGTAAATCGCGGTAACGCTCCACACCAGGGAAAATGCCAAATTGCTTTATTTGCTTGCATAATAGAAGCCTCGAAGAGACTTTCTTACATTATGACAACAACATTTTTGCCACGCTGAACCTCGTAACGTTCATCTCTTAATACGCTTTGCAAGCAAACGATGTTTCACGAATCGGTCGGACAGGCATCGGGCCTGGTCATACCATCACCTAATGACTCTCGTGGTGTATTATGCTCACGAGATGCCACAAGCGCCTGTCTGCGACCGGAGAGCGCGTCCGGGTTCCCGGCGTCGTGGAGGAGCGCCTGCTCAAATGCGGCGATGGCTTCTGGGTAGCGCCCCAACAACAGCAGCATCTCGCCGATGTCTATATGAATGTTGGCGTTATCTGGCTCGTACTGTCGTGCCTGCTCGAATGCTACTAGCGCCTCTATAGGCTGATTGCGTTTTTTCAATACACGCCCCTTGCCAATATGCACCTGCACATTGGCAGCGGCTACCTTCAGCGCCTCCTCGTAGGTTGCCAGCGCCTCGTTATACCACTGCATGCCTTCGAGCAGCGCCCCTTTGCGCAAATAGACCCCGATCTCCCTGGGTTGACGCTCAAGTTCGTGCGCGTAGTAGTCGAGGTCCTCGCCATAGCGTTTGAGCACGTGCATATACTGCGCCCGCGCGTCTTCCTGTGGGGTCTCGCCATATCTGCGTAGCTGGTCACGTAGCGCCTGAGCCTCGTCCTGTTTATCCAGGTGGTCGAGCGCCTGAATTTTGCAGCGATATGCGCGGGCAGTCAGTTCGGTACCTGGGAACAGCTTGATCGCCTCGTCTGCGGCCTCTAGCGCCAATTTATGGAGGCCAACCTCCTCCGACACCTCGGCCAGATCGCAATAGATCGCCACCAGGGCTGTGGCGAACTCTAGCGCCAACGTATAGTGCGCAACAGCGCCATCGTACTCGGCAAGCGCGTTGAGAGCACGACCTTTACCCACGTAGGCTTCGATGATGCGGGGCACGCGACGCGATACTCTTTCATAGAGGGCAAGCGCCTCGTCATACTGCCGGGAACGGACGATCTGCTCACTGGTAAAATAATGCTTATCGGCACGATGCGGATCTAGATCTAGCAGGTAGTCGTGGGCCTCGTGTTCTCGTTCGTTATACGCAAAAGCCCACAGCAACGTATCGTGCGATACGTGCTCATCTGCGCTCAGCAAAAAATTGATCGGGTCTTGTCGCAAAAAGTCGTCGTAGGAGCGCAAAAGCTCCCGCCACAAACTGGTATCGTCGTCCTTGTAGTTTTGAGCCATGCTCTAACAATCCTTCACACAACCTCGTGATTAGACTGCGCGGTACTTGTGATCGCGCACTGCCACCACCAACACCGCCACGCACGCCTATATACTATATCACGAACACATAATTATAACGGCGCGAAACGCGTTAAAGCCACAAGTTTCTGAAATATTAGTAACCTACCACATTTTATTTAACCCAATGTGCAAGTTTTTTTCGCCGCCTTCGGCGGCAAGGAGAAAGAGCAGGTGGGGACACCCCACACCCCGCCAGGGGCTACCGCCCCTGGACCCCGCTTAGAGAAACTTGCACATCGCGTTATTTAAGCAACGACCCCACATGGGGCGACCCCCTTGCGGGGGTCGCCCACGCGCTAATCCGACCAGGCGAAACTAGAGGCGGCGGGGATCAGCAGTTGGCCCGTGGGCTTGCCAAGCTGATAGGTCACAATATTGCCAGTCATGGCTGCGGAGTACGGCTGCGTGCTATAGAGCGCGAACTGAGGACCGTTGCCCTTCCACGTGATCATACCGAGGTTGGTGATGGAATAGGTGGTGATGGCCGAAAGGTTGGCGCTATTCACACTCAGCAGCAAGTAATTGCCAGCGGCGGTACTTTGCGTGGATTCGATCATGATATTTTTGTTATCAGGCGACCAGAAGATGCGCACCGCTTGATTGAGCAGCGAAGTGGCCCAACGCGGTGAGGTGCCGAGCGTGGTCGTCTGTGCTTTACTCAGCTTCATGAGGAAAAGCTGGCTGGTATGATTGCTTGCATCGTCAGCGGTGACCTTCTGCACCGCCAGGTATTGCCCGTTTGGGGAAACATCCCAGCCCGGCTCAACGAACGTGCCTGGCGTATTGTTATTGCCAGCGGAGGGCACGCACACCTGGATGGTCCCCATGTCTGTGACCTCTTGCGCCTGAGCCAGCGGGTCATCGATGGCAATGCGATAGATGGCGAGGTTGGAGCGCTGGTTTCCGAGGTCCTGCACCGTCTGGTAGTAGAGCGTATGGTTGGCGTAGCGCATGGGCATGGTTTGCAAGTGGTAGGCCAACGTTCCCTGCACGGTCGGCGTCCCCTGCACCGTTGGCGTCGCCTGATTAGTGGGCGTGCTCGTGCTGGTCGCGACGGGGGTACCCAGGTTATTGGTAGAATTGGTCAGGCGTCCCGCCGCGACCAGCAATTGCGGCGTGAGCGTGCCAGTCGCGCCAGCAGTGCCAGTGCTGGTAGCAGGCATGAGTTGCGTCATATCAACACGATACAAGCCCGCCTGAGCGTTACCGTTAGCGAGATGCCAGGCCAGCAGGTGGGTATCATCCTGCTGAAAAATATAACTCCACTGCCCATCGTACGCGTTCGGATCGGGTTTGCGGTCGCCTGGTAGCAAGATCGGTTGCAGCTTCGCCGTGATGGTATCGTAGACCATGAGCGTGCTCAACTGACCGAGGGTGACGGTGCTGCCGCAGCTACCACCTACGCCCCCCTGGTTGGATGCGCGCATTTTGATGACCAGGAAACGACCGTGAGCGAACCAGAGCGGTTGATCGAAGCTGACGGTGGGCGCGGGGGACATCTGGCTATAGTTGAAATTGGTAATTTGTTTCGCCGGAGTATTATGGGCAACAATCCAGACCTGATTGTTGCGCACATAAGTATAGCTCGCACCCGCCGCCCCCCCAGCATCAGGCGTAGGCGAAGGGGTCGATGTCGCTGCAACATCAGTGGAGGACGGGTTGGAAAGAGTGTTGCTATTGACGGTGCCACTACAAGCTCCCAGCGTGATCAGCAGGAGGATGGCGAGACAGCCAGGCAGCAAGGTTTGCCATGAAATTTTCACAGATATTGCGCTCCCTGATGGGTGTTATAGAGATGCCCAAAATATAAGGTGTCCACGATGTAAGACGAACATGCTTCAATATGATATCACGAATGGTACATGCTATTATTGAAACGATTCCACCGCAAATATAGGATACGATGCATGCAAGGCGACTCCTATTTGGAGCCATTGCCACGAAAATGCACAAACGCATAAAGGATAGTTAATGGTTCCGGAAACCATTAACTATCCTTTATGCGTTTGTGCATGAGCGATGGTTACAACTCGCGGCTTTTCGTGCTGATGATGCCTTTAATGCGCTCAACAAATTGCGTGAGCGGCTGCGCACCCAGGTTTTCGTTGCTGCGCAGGCGCACGGCAACGGCCTCGGCTGCCGCCTCTTTGTCACCAACCACCAGCATGTAGGGGATCTTCTGCAACTGGGCGTCACGGATCTTGGCGTTCATGCGGTCGCCACGTACATCGATTTCGGCGCGGATACCGGCAGCCTTGAGCGTTTCCAAAACCTTGTTGGCGTACTCGGCATGACGGTCGGCAATCGGAATAACCTCAACCTGCAATGGCGCTAGCCAGACCGGGAAAGCGCCAGCATAATGCTCGATCAGCATTGCCATGAAACGTTCGGTTGAACCCGTCACGGCACGATGGAGGATGACCGGGCGGTGCGTCTGACCGTCCTCGCCAACGTACTCCAACTCGAAGTTCTCCGGCTGGTTGAAGTCGAGCTGGACCGTTGAACACTGCCACTGGCGACCCAGGGCGTCGCGTACCATGAAGTCAACTTTCGGACCGTAAAAAGCCGCCTCGCCAATACCGATCTCGTAGTTCAGACCCTTGCCTTCAACCGCACCACGCAGGGCAGCCTCGGACGACTCCCAGACCTCGTCGCTGCCGATGTACTCTTCTTTATTGAGCGGATCACGCAGCGAGAGGCGCACCCAGTAATCACTCAGGCCATAGGTATTGAAGGCCTCAAGCGTCAGGTTCACAGCGAGATCAAACTCCTGCTGGATCTGGTCAGGGCGCATGAAGACGTGCGCGTCATCCTGCGTCACGCTGCGCACACGCGCCAGGCCCGACAACGTGCCCGCCTTCTCGTAGCGGTACAGCGTGGCGAACTCGGCATAGCGCACCGGTAGCTCACGATAGCTGTGCATCTGCGTTTTGTAGAGCGCCATGTGATGCGGGCAGTTCATCGGCTTGAGCACGTACGCCTCGTCCTCCGACAGCTCCTGCTCACCGTGCATAACCGGGAACATGTCTTCGCGATACGTATACCAGTGACGCGACGTTTTGTACAGGCGCACCTTGCCGAGATGCGAGGTCCAGACGTGATCGTAGCCGTAGCTCGCCTGCAACTCACGCACGTACTCCTCCATCAGGTGGCGCAACATCTCGCCGCGTGGCAGGAACATGGGGACACCGGCGGGCACGTCGTCGCTCATGACGAAGAGCTTCAATTCGCGACCAAGCTTGCGGTGATCGCGTTTGGCCGCCTCTTCCAAGCGCCAGAGATATTGCTCCAACTCCTCCTGATTAGACCAGGCCGTCCCGTAGATGCGCTGCAACATCGGGCGATGCTCGTCACCACGCCAGTAGGCACCGGCCACGCGCATCAGCTTGAACGGGCCGATCTCGCCGGTATTCTCAACGTGTTGACCACGACACAGATCGAGAAAATTGCCCTGCCGGTACATGCCGACCTCGGCATCGGGCAAGCTTTCAATCAACTCGATCTTGTAGTCCTGGTCTTTGTTGCGAAAGTACTCAAGCGCCTTCTCACGTGACCACTTGTCACCGAGGAAGGGGTACTTGGCCGCGACGATGCGCTGCATGCGCTGCTCGATATCAGGCAAGTCTTCCGGCGTGAGCGCGCGCGGCAGGTCAAAATCGTAGTAGAAACCGTCCTCGATGGCCGGTCCAATGGCAAATTTGGCATCAGGAAAAATCTCCTGCACCGCTTCTGCCATCACGTGGGCCGCCGAGTGGCGCATACGCTCGATAGGCGTATAATTGACGGATCCTCCTACTTCTGCTTCAACTGACATATAAATGCTCCTCCTACGCTACAACTACGACACGCAAAAAAACCTTTTCATCCACACAGGGACGAAAAGGCTGTTATTGGAATAAGCTTTCCGTGGTTCCACCCAGATTTCGCATTGTGATCACACATATACGTACAATGCGCTTTGGAGAGCCGGTAACGTGGCTCGAACGTGTACCTTACTGGCTCGGTACAGGCTGACGAGGGGTATCGTACTTCTTGCGGGTCGGAGCGCTTGCAGCCGGTGGCGCTTCCTCTCTGATAACCCCTGGGAAGGGACATGTCTCGTCTGAATGCTTCTTCTCTATATAAGCTAGCTTTTCATTATATTTTAACACGATCAACAGGGAATTACAATCCCTAATCAAGCGGTCAGGGGCGCGTCACACGCGTGTTGACGGTGAATTGTTTCAGCAGAGGTGATAAAGGTTCGAGCAGCACGTCGATATGCCAGAGCAGCAGGTCATTTTTTTGCATGATGTCGAGCAGCAACGTGGCGAGCACTTCATCGTCGCCAGGAGTGACCGCGCGAAAATCGGCGAGGATGGTACCAAAAATGGCGCTGGCATTATCCAGTAGCAGGTCGAAAGCCGTGTCCATGTGCGCAAGCGTGGGAATACTGGTGAGCTGGCCCGCGAACTGCATGGAGAACGCACCTTGCTCGCCATGTTTGTGCTGCCAATCGCCAACACGATCCGTAACCACCGCGAGTTCGTTCTTCCACTGCTCACGCGAAATGGTCGGCAGCAAGGCCACAGGTTGCTCATTAGCAGCGGGTTCGTGCAGCGTGAGGGCTTCGAGCAGCGCCACAGCGAGATTATTGGCAAGCTGGCAGTGCGCCTCGATACGCTCAAGCTGGTGCTTCACCTTTTGCAAGCAGACCCAGATATAGTAGCGGTTGGCTGCTTGCTCGCTCTGAACCTGGCCCTGGTTCGGCAATGTATAGTAGTTGCGCTGCTGCTGTGCTGTATACCTTTTGAGTTCGGGCAAGAGGGCGATGTACAGCATGTCGATGCCGCTGAACAGGCGTTGCAGGCAGAAATTGAAGCTGGTGAGGTCCTCGTGATCGATGCGCTCATCGAAATAGGTGTGAATGAACGCGAGCAGCGTTGCCAGCCGCTCGCTAATAGCGCCTAGTTGTTCGCTATGCTCGTTCTGGGACAGGATCACCGTATCTTCCTCGTCGAGCATGCCCTGCTGATCGTTTTCCATGCCACAAGTCCTCCCCGCCACGTTTACGATGCAAAAATGGTGTTTTGGTGTAGGGACCGATTGATCGTGTCCGCCGTACCCTCCTAACCAATCAACCCAACGCCCCACGCTCGTGCGGCTGCGATTTTTGCTGGTCGGCTGGGTTTGATGGACACGATCAATCGGTCCCTACGAACATTACGAGCATCCTCTCTGCCATGCACATTTATTCATCTTCATGCCCACCGCCATCCATCGCAGCCTGTAGTTTTGTGCGTATGTCTTCCACGTTGACGTGCAATTGGGTAAAAATGTCGTTGGCGTTGCCGTCGTTGATGGCGAGCAATCCCCACAGAATATGCTCCGGCCCCACGGCTGGTTGGGTGCGCTGCTTTGTCAGATCAGAGGCAAGGTGGAAGATCTCTTGCACCCGTGGCGTCAAGGGGACCGTACCATGCCAGGTGTTGATTCCATGCCCTAGCGTACTGTTAAGCGCGCTCACCACCTGGGCATAGGTGACGCCCTGGTCATTAAGCACCTGGTTCGTTAGCTCGTCACTGACGCGTGTCAGGCCATATAGGAGGTGTTCGGTACCGACGTAGCCATGTTGAAAGGTGTGCGAACAGCTTTGCGCGAACACGAGCACCTGCTCCGCCATTGGCGTCAGCGCAATATCCTGCAATTGCTTGCGCACCTCTTCCGACGTAGCCTCCTCGGTGCGAGTGCGGCGTGCTTGGTACGAATGCGAAACTGACGCCGTTGTAGTACCAGTGGCACTGAGTACCAGGATGGTATTCGTGCGCACTCTTTCCAGGTTCACACCCAGGCTTTCCAGCACGCCCGCCGCGATACCTTCGCCCTCGCGTACCAGGCCCAGCAGCAGGTGTTCTGTGCCGATAAAATGATGATTTAAACGGCGCGCCTCGTCCACCGCCAGTTCGATGACTTTCTTCGCTCGTGGGGTCAGCCCGATTTCCCCCAGGACGATGCGATCACCGCGCCCGATAATGAATTCGACTGCTTTGCGTATATCGGCCAACTGTACGCCCATGTTTTCCAGTACTTTAGCGGCCACCCCTTCACCCTCACGCACCAGGCCCAGCAGCAGGTGTTCTGTGCCGATGTAGTTGTGCTGGAAGCGCTGCGCCTCCTCCTGGGCAAGACTCAAAACTTTGCGGGCGCGCTCGGTAAACTTATCGAAGCGGACATGCTCGGCGGTCACACGTGCCTGGGGTGTTATTGTTATGTCACCACTAGCTATCCCCAGCCCCGAAGGATGCTTGAGCCTGAAGCTTTTCTTGAAATTGGTAAACTGTTGCGCGCGCACACGCACTTTTTCCAGGGGAACATCGAAGCTTTGTAAAATTTGCATCGCGTCGCACTCGGTCACTTGCAACAGCCCCAGCAGCAGGTGTTCCGTATCGACCGAGTCGGAGTCCATACGTTTCGCCTCGCTGATAGCCATATCCACGACCCGTTTCGCGTCCAGCGTCATCTGAATTTCAACCCTATCGCCCTCAGGTCCCCGACCGACAAGCTCCTCGGTCGCAACGTGCAATTGATCGAGCGTCAAGCCCAGACTAGATAAGACCTTGGCCGCCGTGCCCCCTCCTTCGCGCGACAAGCCCAGTAACACATGTTCCGTACCAAGATAGTGATGCTGGAAAAAGGCAGATTCCTCCTGGGCCAGCTCCAGGACGTGTTTGGCGCGATCCGTGAATGTGCTAAAGCGGCTATTGTCGTTCATAATCGTTTCCCTCAGAGCGCCATCAAAAAAACACATAAATTCAGGCATATCGACAAGTGGAAGGATACATGTAACAATATACCCCATGTTGTAGCACTTTGCAAGAGCTTGAGAAGGTTATTTAAAAGAAATAAGTGAGGTTTGTGATGCATATTTTGCAGACCGCATCCACAAAATATGCATCACAAACGAAGTGGAGCGCCGGGGGCGTTCTCTCTTGTAGTGTTTTGTAGTACAATAGTGACCTGAGTTTATCTTCACATACGCGCTGACAACACAATACGCTTCTTTAGAAGATCGCTATGCCAGATTATTCTATATATACACGCGACCTCAGTGGTGGTTGGTGGGTAACAACATGAACAAGATATATAACACAGCGAACGCTATGCAGGAGGCGGCTCGTGCCGCCGAGCGAGCGCGTTTACGCCAGGGCATCGTGCACGTGCGCATTCGCCACTTTTATTGTACATTAGAGGAAATGTTCGATGATTCGCTGCACGAGCAGAGCTTTGTGGTGGGAACAGGAACCGGGCGACCAAACGAGCCGGGCCGTGTTCTCGATGCTTCTCCTACCGCGATGCGCCTGGGCATCAGTCCCGGTATGCCGCTGCGCCGCGTGCATCGTCTCGCACCACGTACGCGCTTTCTCTCCGCGTCGTATGATCGCTACCAGGCCATTCTGCAAAAATTGCGCGAGCGCTACCGTTCCTATTCACGCATCATTGAATCTATACCTATCGCTGACGCGTTTATTGATCTGCGCGGCTGTGAGCTGACGTTCGCTTCGCCGGTTGAACTGGCCGAGCGGCTCGGCCAGGAAATTGCCAGCCTGGGCCTGACGGCGCAAATCGGCATCGCCAACGGCAAAGCGATTGCCGAACTGGCCGCGCTGATGAGCCGCAAGGATGGTCGCCAGGGCGTGCTGTATATTCCCCAGGGTCGGGAAGCCTCGTTTGTACAGACGCTACCGCTCTCGTTGTTGCTCCAGATGCAAGCTGCCGGTGCCGGAATGCCTGGCGCGCTGCCCGAATTAGGTGAGAGCGGGAGTCTCGCCGCACGGGCACCAGAAGTTGAGGGACGTAGTGAGCGCGCTGATCCGGTCGCGGTGGCCGAGACGGTGGCGCATCTGCGTGATTTCGGCGTGACCACGTTCGCGCAGGTTGCTGTACTCGGCAAGGAGGGTTTGGAACGCAGGTTAGGACGGTTGGGAGGGTGGATCTACCAGGTGGCGAATGGCGAAGATTCTAGCCTGGTGGTGCCCGATGCGCCGCCGCTCAGCCAGAACGCACGCGTGCGCTTTAACCACGCCGCCGACGCCGACGAGACCTGCGCTGCCATCCGTAAACTGGCGAATTATCTCGCTGAACGCTTGCAAGAACAGCGCATCAGGGGCCAGAACATCTCGCTCATCCTGTGGCCGCACCGCAACATGCGCCGTGACACCCGCCGCCTGATCATGGACGAAGAGGGCGAAGAGGTCGCAGTCACGACGGCGGAGGAGACGTTGGGCGGACAGATGACACTTTCGCGCGCGACCGACGAGGCCGACGTTATCGCCCATCACAGCCTGATGATTTTCGCCAACTACCACCAACCCGAGTATCGCTACCTTCAGGTACAGGTGCGCATCGGCGATATGGCGACGAGCGCCCCAGCGTACTATCCATCCACAGCCCGTTCGCGTGGTCGCCTGACCCGCAAATTATAAAAACGCATAAAGGATTATTAATGGTTTCCGGAAACCATTAATAATCCTTTATGCGTTCCGCTATTCTCGAGAAATGGCACAATCAAAAATACTGATCTGGGCGCAATGAGTTTCCTGGGCGTGCTGTAGGGACGCGTTTCCCCTGGACGAAGAAAAAGAGATAGGTTGCGATTTCATCGATGATTGGTACTTGCGTAGAAAATTGTCGTGGATCAAGTCCCGCAATCGTTCCCTGGTCGCTATTGATCCGTTGCAGCATGGTCAGCAGCATTTTCGCGGCATAATTCGTTTGCTCGTTAGTGAGGCTATTCGCTTGCTTCAATTTGTGAAACTGCTTGAGCTGTGTATTGATAAATGTTGCCTGCTGTTGGAGTGGATGTTGGAAAGGTAAAAATACCATCCCTTCCTTCCCATTGGCTAAATCTTCGACGGCAGCAATAATGCTGCG
The DNA here is from genome assembly GCA_036272735.1 of Ktedonobacteraceae bacterium. Lineage (GTDB taxonomy): Bacteria > Chloroflexota > Ktedonobacteria > Ktedonobacterales > Ktedonobacteraceae > DATAYF01. The sequence continues at coordinate 3,393 of DATAYF010000140.1, read as the reverse complement.
TACGAATTCTTCGATGAGCACCGTCCGTTCAGCTTCAGCTTCCTTGAAACGCTGCTCAAGGTCTCGCAGTTCTTCAGCACGGTCAGCGCGTTTTAGGGCCTGATCCATACCTCTGATCCAGAGAAATGAAATGACTGCCGCCACAACCTGGATGGCTACCGGCCGTCCAGCAATCACAACCATGCCATATTGGCTGATCGCCTGATGAAGGTCGGGGGACCAGGGCTGAAGGAGCAAGTCGCCATAAATCAAGCCGATATTCACGAACGCAATAATAAAGGCGGAGCTGCGAGGCAAGATGGATGCGCCGAGAATAATGGCGACGACAAGAAAGTCGTACGCGGGAAGATAGACCAGGTGGATATGCCCGTCCGCTGAGCCAGCAACCACTCCGATGACGGCCAGGCATGCTATAACGACGAGGATTGTTCCGGCAATGGTCACGAAGCCTTTGCGATTAAGAAAGAGTTCGAAGATGAGAAGTATTGCGGCAAAGCCGACTGTGAAAGCGGATGCCCTATCACTAAAGGTAGCCGGGATAAAGGCAACCAGTGCGATCAGTTCAACAAGGAGAACCCAGGAAGTCAGGCGACTGCGGCGAGCCTTTTCGCGTTGCTCGATGGTATCCTGTGGTTGATCCCAGCCAGCACTCGTCATGCGTAGCCACCAGTTGACTTTAGGAGAGGCGGGAGTAGTTTGTCCGCGTTTCCCTTGCGATGATGATGCGTTTCCAGGAAATTGCATCGTGATCTCGTATCCTTTCTGCTCTGCTCCGCGCACTACTCATACAGCGATGCTCTCGTATTTTCGCGAGCAAGCTGGCAAACAAGTAATCATTGGAGTATTTCTTTCAGTTTCTCAAACATTTCTTTATGCGATGACAAAGCCTGGGTATAGACGGTTTTCATCAGCAGACCTGGAGCCGTAATCTCAACGCGTTCTTTTAAGCGCGTCCCGCTGCCCTCCGGCAAACACTGCATCGTGTTGTGCAGGTAAATGCGTGGGAATTGGTGCGCATCATAGACAATCACTCCCTGGACATTGATGCTCATCTCGACGCGATAAGAGAATGTCATAAGAAAAGGACCTTGTTTCATACGATCACGAACAGTATAGTGATTGATCGCAGTCCCATCTGGCGCTGTGCTTGTTTGCGTGTGTTGAATGCCGATAATAAGTGGATGGATCTGCGTATGATTATCTAAGGTAGAGAGAAATGCGCTGACCTTTTCTGGTGCAGCATCGATACAAATATCTTGTTCGAATGATGCCTGTGACATAGTTGAATTGAAACCTTTCGCTTCGATCCGTTATAAACGGGACAGTTATGAAGCAAATGTAGTTGATTTGCTTGCATACGTCAATACAACTGGGTATTAGTAGCTAGCAAGCATGGCCCATCGTTAGTTGCGGGGGTGTCGGATTGGTTGGCTGGGAGGGTTCGACGGACACGATAAACCAGCAATACATAAAGGATTATTAATGGTTTCCGGAAACCATTAATAATCCTTTATGTATTGCTCGCGTCAAGAGAGTGCGAAATTTCCTCACTTCCCCGGGATTGGTGGGGAAATTACCGTTTCTTCAACGTTGAGGCTAGAAACAGCCTGTGCCATTTGGTGAACCCAGACCCGCTTGATACTGGTAGGTCTGACCACCAACCTGATTGAGGCACCCGCTGGTATATCTACCCCAGGGAATGCTTGCCGCATCATTCGAGCCGCCGCCTGCCAGGGCATAGACGGAGGCGATTATCGGCGAAGAGGCGCTGGTGCCACCGACCTGCAACCAACCACCTTGCTGATAGGTATCGTAGACGTAGACACCCGTGTTCGGATCGGCATCGGCTGAGACGTCGGAAACCGCGCGATTTCCGCAATTGGTCACGCCGCTATTTTCCCACGAAGGTTCACCGATGTACGAACTACAACCACCACCTGCGCTACTCCAGGCGGTTTCTGATCCATCGCTGTTGAGCGTGGTGCCACCGACCCCAACGACATTGCCACAATCGGCAGGCGACTCGACGCCCAGGCCACCATCACCGGAGCTTGCCGTGATGACGACACCAGAGTGATTATAGTAAGAATTACAGGTGGAGCTATCGCCACTGGATTCGCCACCACCGTAGCTATTGCTGATTTCATTCGCACCCAGGCTGGCGGCAGTATTCTCGGCCTGCCCCAGGTCGCTAAAGCTGGCGGAATTGGCCTCGACGAGCAGAATGTGGCAGTTATTACAAATTGCGCTCACCATGTCCAGGTCGAGCGAGATCTCTTCGGCCCAGCCACCATCGGCGGCGGGATAGTTAGTGCCACCATTCTGGTCCACTTTGCTGAAGCAGCCGCTGCTGGATGTGCAGGCGGGCAGACCAAATTGAGAACGATAGGTGTTCATATCGGCCTCGGCGTTGGGATCGTCCTGGGCATCGACGATAGCAACGGTCTGAGAAGTTCCGGCATTGGTCGGCAGATTGTAGGCTGCTGCCAGGTTGGCCGGAGAATAGGGAGCGCTGCCACCGGGAGAACTCGCATTTGGATGGGCACCGAGCGCCTTGCCGTTTGGTTTCAGAACAGTGGTGGTAGATACCAGGGCCAGGCAGGAGGCGCGGCCTTTGCGCGCTTGTGCACAGGCATTTTTAAAGGCTCTGGCAGAGCGGGCCGCCGGTGCCTGCTGCGAACCGGCATTTGCCGCGAAGGCAGGCAGGCTCAAAGCAAGGGACGATAAGAGGACCATGGCAAATACAAGACAAGATGTCAGAATAGACTTCTTCACAGTACAGCTCCTTCCGTTGGCGCTTTAAAAGACGTCCGTACGTCCGCTATTGCTGCTCACCTGAAGACCCGAGCACATCGCGCTTAGTGCGCCCGTGGCGTTCGTGTTCAGCAGAAGACATTAGTGGCCACCTCTTTTTTTCAAAGCGCCAGTTATGGATAGAAAAACATCAATGTTTCTCCTGCGTAACGGAGATGATCGACCCCTCATGAAGAAACGGCTAACGAGGAAAAGGTTCTCAAATTGATACATTTGGAGATATACATCTCCCAAGAAAAGTATACGCAACAAAAACCGATAATGCAATGTAGGATTTTATAGCTTTTTCTATTCTCAGTGATTATTAATGTGAATAAGGGATTAGATTAGCAGTTTCTAATGTATCGGGGAAAATGCATAACAGAAAAACATTATTTACATAATTGACGTTTAGACTAATTCGCATCGGAATCGCCGTGAAGCCGCTTCTCAGGCCGATCCGACCGCATAAACCATCGTATGGCGTCAAACCGCTTCTCAGGCTGATTCAGACAAATTAGTCTAAACACCAAATTTACATAAAGAAGTGTTAATAGTTTGGCCAAACCATTAATGTTTGTTTATATGTTCGGTATAGAT
>DATAYF010000139.1:0-11690 GCA_036272735.1 Ktedonobacteraceae bacterium | reverse complement strand
TTGGTGTGCTGCACATCCATACACAATATTATACCATTTGTTCTAACTTTCCAGAAGAGCCATATGGGCCGCTTTACCCCCTCCTACTCAAGGTCATTCCATACTATAAATATCCTTTGCAACTTTCGTGTAACGTTTTTGAGACATTTTTGTAACGAGTGGAATGTACAATGCTCTCATCAATACTCTAGAGTATTTCCGTACCCTTTGAGTATGTTGAGATCCCTTAGGGAGAGAACCATGGAAGTATCAGAGGAGAAGTATCTCCATGTGGACACCGAAGAAGATGTCAAGTCTTCGCGTTGGCCCTGGTCTATTGAACGATCCAGTAACCTGAATCAACCGTATGTTACGGCTGGTAATCGTGTTTATAGCATCGCCAGTCAACATGGGGAATTTCCAGAGATAGGTTGGCGTCAACCCGGAGAAATGGCCGGTGTTTGGGATCATCCTATCAAGTTACTTGACGGTTTCTGGTTCGGCCTTTCGTTTGCACAATCCAATCCTGTCCATTCTTCAGACAATATTTCCTGGCTGACCCAGGCGAGTCGCTGGTGCATCACTGCTGGAGGAGTGCAGATTACCTATCACTTAGCTGACTTAGAGGTGGTGCGCGAGGAATACGGAGTGGATGATTACGAGGGTATGGTTGTACGCTTGCGATTGCGAAATCGTGGCAAAGCATCCCTGGCATGTACCTTGCATTTTCTGGCACGTACAGATTTGCGTGCCGCCTGGTTGGGTGAGAACCGGCTAGCATGGCGCGATGGGCAAGATCGCGCTATGTACCTGGACGAATGTGCGTGTATTGCTGCGTACAACACCGTCAATCCAGCTTTTGTGCTCTTTGGTGCGAAAAAGCGGCCAACGACGGTCGCTACAGGGCCGGATCTGTGGGCCACGAAGCAGACAAGAGGTCAGGGAATCTCAGGTCAACTCACCTATAGCCTGAACTTGCCAGCCGGTACAGTGGAGGATATCGTATTTATCATCGCTGGTTCGACTCGCTCTAGCGAGAGTGCAATTGCTACGTTCAAGCAGCTACAAGCGGCACCTGACGATTTTTGCCAACGCCAGCGTCGACGCTATATGCATATTGTTGAGCGCTGTGATCTTCACTGTGACGACGAGCTGATGGACACGGCCTTTGGCTGGGCGAAGATGAACCTGCAAATGTTGGAGCGACGGGTACCGGGGATTGGTCGTGGAATCGCTGCCGGGCTGCCAGACTATCCGTGGTGGTTCGGCAAAGATACAACCTACTCTGCCCTGCCCTTGCTGGCTTCAGGACAATTTGAACTGGCATTGACGTCGCTACGCAATCTTGCTCAGCATAGCAAGGCGAATAATCCCTACGGGGGGATTGTGCATGAAATCCTGACACAAGGGCATGTGCATGATACTGGTCATCTTGTGGAGGTGCTGCTCTTTGTGCGTGCCTGCTACCATGCGTTTCGCTGGACGGGCGATTTCAATTTCCTGCACGAGATGTATAGCTTCTGTAAACATAGCGTTCTGGACTTTGTCCTGGGCCTGGCTGACCCTGATGGCGATTTATGTGCTATGGGTAAAGGTCTGATTGAGTCGCGCGAATTACAGAACGGTAATGGGTTCGAGACGCTGGATATCGCTGCCTACACGTATGAAGCGCTGCTCTCTCTGGCGGAATTGGCGCAGGCGGCGGACGACACCGCAATTGTGCCGGATCTGCGCGGCAAGGCCCAGCGCTTACGTACCTACGTCAATACAGCTTGGTGGATCGAGGAAGAAGGATTATTTGGCGATATTTATACCTCTGCGGCCGCTTTGTCCGCCTCAAATCAAGCTCTGCGTGCTGAAGGAACGCTCTCAGCCGAAGACGTGAATGAGTTGGATCATACCCAGGAGCTATTAGCTGCTCATATGCGGCCTGACGGCAGCTTTTCGAGTAGGGAACGTCCCTGGTTGTTAAAGCATACGATTGTGGCGACGCCTATGGAGACGAAATTAGCATCTCCTGCACATGCTGAACAGGCGTTTTCACGCCTTGAGTCGGATGAGTTTACGGGACCCTGGGGGCTGTATCTTAATCCTGACCGCCAGCACGCCACAATGACGCTGCCTACTGGCATGCTGGCGGTGGCCGAGGCGCAATATCAGCGCATGGACCAAGCTTTGTCCTATAGTCATCGTATTGCGTCGACGCTCTTTTATGGTATGCCCGGAGCATTCAGCGATCTTTCGCCAGATGATGGCTGCTTTATTCAGGCATGGTCAAGCTACGGCATTATCTGGCCGGTTGTGGATCATTTCCTTGGCTTTCGTCCCAACGCGCCATCTCATAGTCTGTGTTTTATTCCGCACCTTCCTGCATCGTGGCATACTGTACGTCTGCAAGCGGTGCGCGTCGGCTTCGCCACGATCAACCTGGCGGTCGATATATCCGACCACGAGCAACGCATCGTGCTGGAAACGAGTGATCGTGAGTATGACGTGACGCTTGGGTGCATTGGTCCGCTGAGGCAGGAACCGACCAGTGTCTTGCTCAATGGAGAAGCGGTTGTATTTCACGCTGATCCGTTGGAGCAAGACGAAGAGTATAACACCAGTGCTATCTGGCAAAAAATATATACTGCTCATTTAACGGGTCAGGCCCGTTACGAGCTATATATACATTGGTAATGCCCCGCTCTAGCAGGTATTACTTTTGGCTTGTATATTTTTACATCACACCTTATTTTCATTATTAAGTAGCGCGGTAACTCAGCGGTGAGTTACGAACAGGAGGTTCAATGTGAGAAGAAAGTTTTTTCTCCCTTTTCTCATCATTCCCATGCTCCTTTTAGCTGCCTGTGGCGGTGGTTCCGCAGGTACTGGTACTAGTAGTAGCAGCGGTGGAGTGTCTCAGAAGGGTTTGACAGGGAATAGTTTCCTGGCTTGCCCAAGCAGCACTAACACGACCGCTGCTGCGCCGGAAAGTGGTACCGTGACCCTGACGGTCGCGGGGGCAACGTCTTCGCCTGCGGAAGCTTCGCTGGTAACGTCAAACCTGAACAAATTCCAGAAACTTCATCCCAACATTAAAATCAAGTGGGAAGATATTGGCACCAACTACGTTGACAAGATGCGTGCAAACGTCGCCAGTGGTACGGTTCCCGATGTCTTTTATCTCCAACCAGATATGGCGAGTGAATACATTCCAGCGGGCAAATTGCTCGATCTCTCGCCCTATATGGCAAAGGACAAAGTTGCTGCCAGCGACTACTACTCTTCGCTGCTCTCTCCCTTTAGCTGTAAGAGCGGGCAAATCTATGGCTTGCCTAAAGACTGGAATACTCTGGCGGTCTTTTACAACAAGCAGATGTTCAAGAACGCGGGTCTTGCGGCCCCTGCTGCCAATTGGACCTGGAACGACATGCGCACAGACGCGAAGAAGCTCACCAAGCCGGGCAATGCAGCGACCTCCGTTTACGGTATTACGCTGGCGGCCGATGAGTCTCGTTATGGTGCTTTCCTGTTCGCAGACGGTGGCTCGATGCTGAGTTCTGATGGTTCGCAGGCGGCGTTTAATAATCAGGCTGGCATCAATGCAATGAACTTCTACACCGGTTTCCAAAAGGATGGCTCTTCGGTTATTCCTTCCAATGTTGGTGCTGGCTGGGCTGGTGATGCCTTTGGTAAACAGCGGGCTGCGATGGCGCTGGAGGGTGGTTGGCTCATTCCGTACATGACCCAAAACTTTTCTTCAGTGCAATATGGGATCGCTCCTGTGCCAGTAGCTCCTAGTGGCAAACAGGGGGACCTGATCTATACGAATGCCTGGTCAGCCTACTCAAAGACCGCGCATCCCTATGCAGCCTGGCAATTGATCCAGTACATGACGGGGAAAGATGTGCAGGCGAACCAGTTGCACGCGGGCTTTGCGTTGCCTACGTTGAAAAGCCTGGCGAACGATCCCTACTTCACGCAGAATCCTGGTTTCAAGGTGATGTTTGACGCGGCCAATTATGGGTACGCCGATAACTATGGCCCGCAAGATACAAACATCAAAACCGAGATCTCTAACGCAGTTGAGCAGGTGATGCTTGGCAAAGCTGACGCGAAAGCAGCGTTGAATAATGCCTCTGACAAAATCAACAATGATTTGCAGGGTTGATGGCACGCCTTCTTTGTTTTAGATGCTTATAGCAAGATGTTGCTGTATTGCGCGTTGGAGAGCGTGCAATACAGCAACATCTCCCTGGTAGCCAGGAGAGCTATCCAACCTGAGTCATTTGCACGCTCATATACTGCTTATCTGTAAACCTGAGCGTGGAGCGCTAGCCACGGCAGCGGCGTTGGTTTGCGGAAAAAGAACAGAGGAGTTTTCTCATGCAACAATCATCTTCGCCTGCTCCTACTTCGTCTGTGCTGACAGCGACACGGAGCCGTGAGGAGCGCAGTAGCGCTGGCAGTAGTAGTAAGAGACCAAATAAACGTGTGAGCGAGGCGATTGCCGCGTATCTGTTTCTTGCGCCTTATCTCATCCTACTTGCCGTGTTTACCATCTTCGCAGTCATTTACGGTTTTTACTTGAGTTTCTTTCGCGTCGACCTTGGCTTTAGCGCACCAGTATTTATCGGTTTGCGCAACTATACATCACTCTGGAATCAACTCTTCTACCATGGAGGAGTGGGCGATTTCTGGATCTCGATGATCAATATTGTGAAATACGCGGTTGCCGTGGTGATTGGGCAAACTATTTTCGCGTTGGTCCTGGCTTTACTCCTGCATCGTGTCCGTTTCCTGCAAGGGATATTCCGTACCATTTTTTACCTGCCTGCCGTGACCTCTTCCATCGCGGTCTCGCTCATTTTCCTCTACCTCTATACACCTCAGGGCGGCATCAACTATATGCTCTCCTGGCTGCATGTCATTGGGCCGAACTGGTTGTCTGATCCAAATTCAGCCCTGCCTGCTATCGTTCTGCTGAACCTGTGGACGACTGCGCCCACGTTTATGATTTTCTACCTGGGTGCGCTCCAGGGTTTACCAACCCCAATTTACGAGGCGGCAGAGGTAGATGGTGCCGGTCCTTTCCAGATCTTTTGGAATATCACGCTTCCCTTACTGCGCCCGATCACCTTCCTGGTGATTGCACTTGGCACCATTGGCGCATTCCAGGTCTTCGACCAGATTATCATTATGACGCAGCCACAGGGCGGCCCGTTAAAATCGACCTTGACCCCTGTCGTCGAGATGTACGTTACGGCCTTCGGCAACAATAAATTTGGCTTAGCTGCGGCAATGTCTGTTGTTCTCTTCATTTTTGTCTTTTTAATCACGCTGGTACAGCGGCGCTTTATCGATACAGACATTCAGTATTAAAGGAGCAATTCCATGGCACAAGTACAAGCCAGTCAGGTAGGCATAGAATCTATACCAGTGAAAAAAACTGCTGTTGCGAAGCCGCGCCGCCGCCTCAGACCAACCGACATCGTGGTGTACGTTATCCTGCTGCTATTTACGTTCACATCGCTCATGCCGTTCATTTTTTCGTTTCTTTCGTCGTTCAAGACGTTTTCACACATCCTGGACTATCCGCCCTCGCTCATTCCGAACCCCTGGACATTGAGTAACTACGCGACCATCCTGGGCAATGGGGATTTCTTGCGCTGGCTCTTGAATTCGTTCATTTTTGCTATCGTAGTAATGGCCTTCAACGTCTTATTTTCGTCGATGGCGGGCTATGCAGTCTCCCGGCTACATTTTCCTGGTCGTAAAGTCATACTTCTGGTGACGCTGGGGGTAATGCTTATTCCGCTGCCGATTACCATGATCCCGAAATTTTTGATTGTCAACGACCTGCACCTTGTCAACACCTACTTCGCGCTCTTTTTGCCGTATATGGCCCAGCCCTTTTCCGTGTTCCTCATGATTCAGTTCATGAAGGGGCTGCCACGTGAGGTCGAGGAGGCGGCAATCATTGATGGAGCCTCGCGTTGGCGCACATACTGCCAGATCATACTCCCCCTGGTGAAACCAGCTCTGACTGCGGTAGCTATTTTGAGCTTCCAGGGCGCGTGGAACGAGTTTAGCTGGTCTCTGCTGGTGCTCAATAGCCCCAATATGTATACGCTTCCCATCGGGCTGCTCTTCTTCAAAGGGGCGCACTATACCGAGTACAATTTGCTGCTCGCTGGCTCGATGTTCAATACCATTCCAATATTAATTGTCTTCTTCATTTTCCAGCGCTTCTTCATTGAAGGCGTCGCATCAGCAGGCATGAAAGGCTAGCTGATACTGCGAGAATAGTAAAACCACATTTCAAAAACACGCGTAAGCTCTTATGCTTTACTGACCCGACGTGCATGTTTTTCGCCGCCTTCGGCGGCAAGGAGAAAGAGTAATTGGGGACACCCCACACCCCGCCAGGGGCTGCCGTCCCTGGACCCCGCTTCGAGAAACTTGCACATCGCGTTTACTAGAAAAGGATGACGGAACGTTGAAATTAGCGGAACTGCATACTATTCCCGCGCTTGAGGGCGAGGAATTGCAGAATTTCTGGCAGAAAACACTGACGGCACTACAATCATTACAAACACCACTGGGCGTCACTGCCAGTGGGCCAGACGACCACTTTTACGCGATCTTTGGCCGCGACTCTCTTTGGACGGTCATGTTGGCGCTAGAGGCTGAGCGTACATTGCGAGAGCAGGAGCGTAACAGTGGACATAGGCCAGCTTTCACCCTGGCTTATCCTGCCTGGTTACAGGACTTTGCCACCACCGTTCTGCGCGGATTGGCGAGCCTGCAAGGGCAGGTCGTGAACGATTTCAACGATGAGCAGCCGGGTCGTATCGTGCACGAGTACTGGAATCCTGTTCCGCAGAATATGCGCGCTGCACACTGGCCCGTGGCGGATGGCAATGGGCGTTATTATGGCTCGTTCGATGCAACGTTCCTCTATGTCTGCACAGTGGCGCGAGTGACCAGCTTTTTCGATGATGCAGTCTTATTGGCAGAGCTATGGCCCAGCGTCGAGGCCGCGTTGCAATGGATGCTTGCGTGGTCCGATCTCGATCACGATGGGCGGGTCGAATACCAGAACCGCAATCCCGACGGTTTCGGACTCAATAACCAGGTATGGAAAGATAGTGGTGATTCGATACGATCCCGTGAGCATGCCGTCCTCGAGCATCCCCTGGCCTGGGTTGAGGTGCAGGGCTACGCCTGGGCCGCTTATGACGCGTACCTTGAGATGGCGCAACGGCGGCGAGCCCTCGATGCCGCTCGCGAAGCCGAGATTCGTCGACGCATGGATGGTCTGCTGCATGGGTTGCAACAATTCCGATTTGCGCATGAGCACGTTCCTGCTATGGCGCTGGACGCGGAGAAAAATCCTATAGAAGTTGTCTCATCCAACATAGGTCATTTGCTGTGGAGCGGGTGCCTCGCGCGAGAGCAGGCGGAACACGTATGGCAACGTCTGGCGCAGCCTGATATGCTGACCTCCTGGGGTATACGCACACTTTCCGAGCAGGCGTATTTCTACAATCCGCTGAAATATCACTGCGGTTCCATCTGGCCTTTTGATAATGCCATCATCGTGAGCGGTTTGCAGCGCTACGGTTTTACCGAGGACGCTCGTTACCTTGCCAACGCTATCTTGAGCGCCATCCGAGCTTTTACAGGGCCGGTGGAGCTGTATACGGTGCAGCCCGCGCACTGGTTGCGTTCGCATCGCATCGCGGAAAAATGGTTTCTGGCGGATTACTCCGATGCCTGTTCTGTTCAAGCATGGACAACCTCGGCAATGTTGTACCTGGGAGCCTTATTTATGTAGAGTGAGTAGATTTGGACGATAGCCCAATTTTTCAATTGCTGCCAGCACGCGTTTGCGTGTTGCTTCGCCAACGTAACCTTTACCTCGAATTACATTCGAAACAGTCGTTGATGTAACGTTCGCCAGTTGCGCAACGCTGTGCAAAGTAGTCATTCTCTACCCTTATGTTTAGTTTAGCGTTTAACTAGAGTATAGATAAAGAGGTTAATTATTGTCAAGTTATTGAAACCCAATAATGAAAAAGCGCACTGAGCGTTAGCGCAAGGCCAGAGATTCGCGTGGGTATATGTCGTGCTTCAATCGCTGGCAGGGTGTCGGAGGGTGTCGAGTAAGATGTCGGAGTGAAAAAAACCTATGAAGAGGCTTGTAGCGCTATCTAGATAAGGTGTCGAAGGTGTCGGGGATGTCGGAGAGGCATTTCCCCCTTTACCCATAAACGATAAGGGAAAATGTTACTCCGACACCCCCGATGCCCTTCGTAAATCGGCCATAGAAGAGGGAGGAGAAGCAACTTCACTCCGACACCTTGTCCGACACCTTGTAAGATAGATCAGGCTTTTTTTCGCATGAAAGAGCAAAATAGTCTGGTGGAAGCTCTTCCGCAAAGCGATAAGGGGCAGTATATTTGAGCCTGACAAAGAGAAGGAACTATATGGATAAGCTCAAAAATTCGCTCACATAGCGCTGCAGTAAGGCCAATGCTTCAATACACACCCAGCTTGTCCGCGTCAGCTCCTCGCGCCTCTTCTCCACCGCCACGATGGCTTTTTCTGGCCTACCCTCCGCCAGCTCGTCTAGCACCGGTAGGATCGTGTTGAAGTCGTAACCCGCCTCCCTGAGCAGGACCACCACGCGCAGGCGGCGCATCTGTTGCTCGTCATAGAGGCGGTAGCGGCTGCTCTGGTCACGTTGTGGATGCAGCAGGCCCTGCTGTTCCCAAAAATGCAGAGCTGAGACCCGCACGCCCACCTGTTTGGCCGCCTCTCCCACCCGGAACCGTTGGGCATGGCGCGTACCAGACAAAGGAGCGGATTGCGCGGCCAATGTACGCAAGGCTACCAGCGTCTGTTCAACCTGGAGACGTTTGCTGGCAAGCCCGGCATGGTGCGCGTCTATCAACGCGAGCGCGTCTGAAAGGTTGCCCTGGTGAAGCGCCAGCATGATTGCTGGTGTCCGCTGCCAGCCATAGCCAGCGACCAGGCTGCGGGCGGTTTTGAGCGCAACAAGATGTTGCTGCGTATAGAGGCGATAGCCGCCTGGACTGCGTTCGGCTGGCGGTATAAAGCCACTGGCTTCATAGTTGCGCACCTGTTGGACGCTTATACCTCCGGCCTGGGCCAGATCTATGGTACGCAGATAGGTATGAGCTGTCATGTAAAATCCTCAAGCGCTAATAGAGGCTTCTATAGATCTCCGGCTTTCTTTATACCACATTGAACAAGAAAGTCGAGCCTGAATGTAACTTTATCGCGTCCATGTACAGGCTCTGTGTGCTGTCTAACTCTCCAATTGTGCATCTGTGTTATACAGTAGACGTGTGATCCAGAAAAAAGCCTGGCCAGCCTGGATTACAACGCATGCATGCACCTGAATGGTAGATCTGCTTATAAAAGGATATGTCGCTCACTCTTCCAACCTGCCCATCTCGCACGACATACGAGAGCAGGCCAGGCATGAGTGGCGGAAAAGGGGATTTTTGTCTTATATGATAACTGCTTTTATGACGCATATGCGTTTTGCACGCGCCCTGAAGTCGCGGCCCTATGCCCTGGTCTGGATCGGGCAGAGTCTCTCTGGACTGGGTGATGGCATCTTTTATATCGCGCTGGCCTGGCAAGTGCTCCTGATGACCCATTCAGGCACGGCCATGGGTCTTGTGCTGGTGGCCTCGACGATCCCTCGCCTGGTCTTTCTGCTCATTGGGGGTGTGATGGCGGACCGTTTGCCACGCCGGATGATTATCCTCTGGTCCGATGGTGGACGCGGCGTAGTCGTGCTACTGATCAGCATTCTGGGCTTTGCGGGCCTGCTACAATTCTGGCACCTGCTCATCGAATCACTGATTTTTGGCCTGGTGGACGGCTTTTTTACGCCGGCGGTCCTGGCTATTACGCCCGACCTGGTGGAAAAAGACGACCTGCCCTCGGCCAATGCCCTGGTTTCTGTCAGTCAAACCCTGACGCAGTTAATCGGACCTGTCCTGGGTGCTGGCCTGATTGCCCTGATCAGCCCGATGGGCGTCTTTGCCCTGAATGGCTTGAGCTTCTTGCTCTCGGTGGCCTTCCTGCTGTCCGTGCAGATCCCGGAGCGCCATGTACAATCAAATCCCTGGCAGGTGAGCACGCCAGAAGGCGAACGCGTACCAGTCGCCAGCGGAGACAGTGCGATAGAGAAGGATGCGGAGGAAGAGAGCATAGCAAGTTGGAATTGGCAGGAAGTGGGAAAAGCGGAAGAACAGCGGCGTGGTATCGCTGGCGTTATTGTGGATGTGCGGGAAGGACTCTTGTATATCAGGAGTTCGCGCTGGCTCTGGGTGAGCATCCTCTGCCTTTCGGTAGGCAGTATCGGAATGGCCGGATCGATCACGGTCGCTATGCCCAAGCTGATTCATGATGTCTACGGTCAAGGAGCATGGCTGTTTGGACTCATTAGCTCTACCGGGGCGGTGGGTTCGCTGCTGGGCCTGGGGCTAGTGGGTCAGACGAAACGTCTGAAGAAGCGAGGTCTGATCTCATATCTCTCCCTGATCCCGGCTGGGGCTGGTATCGTTCTGTTTGGGCTGCCCTGGTCACACACGGCTTTTCTCGTCGCCGGGCCAGTAGCGAGCGCCATGTTTGGTTTTAGTGGTGCTTTCTTCAACACCAACTGGTTTACCATGTTGCAGGAGATGGTTCCAGGAGACAAACTAGGGCGTGTGATCAGCCTGACTATGCTTGGATCGCTTACCTCGATCCCCGTCTCTCAAGCCCTGGGAGGCGTGTTAACTGATCGACTGGGGCCAGCCATGGTCTTTATCCTGGGGGGAGTGCTGGCTCTTTCCACCAACTTTCTCCCGCTGCTTGTGCGTGACGTACGAGAGATGAAATAGGCAAGATACTCCCCACAAAAAGAGAGAAGGCCAGGAAAAACTCGGAACGTGTTTTTCCTGGCCTTCTCTCTTTGGGATAAAACGAGCGACCGTGTCACGCCGTGCATTCCTGAACCATACTTCCAGGTTTCAATACACGTTGTTTTTTGGCACCGTATCGGGTATACTTTCAATGTCATCATTAGGAGGTACACATTTTCTATGCCATTCGGAACCTGGTGGCGTGGGGATCCCTTGCCAGATCTCTCGCCTTTGCCCACATTCTCGGCCAAACTCTCGACGGATACGCAATTAATTGCCCAGCTTGCTGACCTTCCTGAGCATGCTGTTGACATCCGTTTTCAGACGGAAAATCAGCTCTATCTTGCTTTCATGGGCGATGTTCCGGCGGCCTATGGCTGGGTGGCTGCGCAAGAGGGACGTATTGGCGAGATTCAATTATTTTTTCCGATCACTCCGCACAACCGTTATCTATGGGATTTTAAGACGCTTCCTGAATGGCGCGGGCGTGGTATTTATCCGCGTCTCCTTCAATTTATTTTGCGCCAGGAACAGTCGGTCGAGCGCTTTTGGATTGGCTATGCGCCCGATAATGAGTCGTCTGCTCGTGGTATTGGTAAAGCGGGCTTTCAAGAGGTGGGTGATCTCGTCCTCTCTGACGGTCGCGCCTCTGGCCTCACGCTTCTCGATGCCGGTGAACGAGCCCAGGCGTTTGCCAAATTCTTCCAACTACCCATTGTGTCCAGCACCTAGCAAGGTGAGCAATCTCGCTATACATAGCCCCATTTAATACTTCGT
>DATAYF010000138.1:0-7329 GCA_036272735.1 Ktedonobacteraceae bacterium | reverse complement strand
TAATCTTCGAAATAACAACGTTGAAACATGATCGCGGCGCTCCTATCAAAATTTATAAGGCAATGCCTGCAGCCTGACCAATAGCATCAGCACAACGCCGCAGAGCAGGTAGTGTCGTATCGAGGAAAGACTCATGTTTGTGTGAATGTGTGCAGATCGCCAGAGCAGCCCGTATATAGGAGGTGGGAGTTCCAACCAGCACAACGACATCACACACACCATCGGTGGATTCACCCACAATGTACTCGTACCCACGGTTGCGAATCTGCATGAGCCGTTCCCGCAGTTCGCTGCTCTCCTCCGGCGAAAACGCCTTATACTCTTCATCGAGTTGGCACGTCTCCTCCAGTGTTTCCGCATCCAGGTAAGCCAATAGCAAGCGCCCCGATGCCGTATGTAATAAAGGGAATGTCCCCCCCACCTCGACCGAAAGACGTATCGGAGCACGGTTCTCCTCCTGTGCCAGTACAATCAGCTTTCCCTGGTGTATCACACTGAGATGACAGGATTCACCTATCTCTTCGGTTAGTGCACACATCGGGCGCACTGCAGCTCGCAATAAGCCTTGATACGGAGAATGAGTATGGCCAAGTTCAAATAAACGGAGCGTCAGACTGTATGCTCCGGATAAGGGGTCACGCTGGATATACCCACGCCGTTCCAGACAGGTCAACATACGAAAGAGCTCACTGGCACCTCGCTCTAATTCGCGCGCCAGTTGCGCCTGCGTCAATGGCGTATCATGTGCCGCCAGACATTCAAGGATGTCTAAACCCTTCTCTAACGCGGGCACGTGATACGTTGGTTGTGATGATATATTCTCAAGGTTACGTAGTTTGTCCATGCTCCTCGTTCCCAGAATTCTTAACCCACGAATGACTACAAGAAGGCCTGGTTCGCTATCGATAATTGGTAATCGCTTCGGAGAATTTTTACTTGTGACAATCATTTTTATATACAAAACGATTGTAGCATACGCCAATTCGGGCTGTCAATCATCAACTTTGGAAGTGTCAGAACTCAGGAAACAGTCAGGTAATGGAAGGAATGTTTCCCCACTTCCACCCCTAAAAAGTACGAAAAGGGGAGCATTGTCCCCACCCTTCGCTCATTCTGGACGTCTATTTCCCCACTTTGGGGAAGCTTTTTCGGTCATGTTCTGAGTTCTGACACTTCCAACCTCGCTGCCCAGCGCGCCTATGCCAAGGCTGGTTTTCGGGAAATTGGGAGACGGCGTCAGGCGAAATTCATGGGGGGCAAACTGTGGGATATTGTCTATATGGATTGCCTTGCCACAGAGCTCATCAGCCCCGTTCTCAGCCAGACCCTGGTGCCTGATGAGCTGCGCCTCCAGACAGATCCAAAAACAGGAGGAGAGAAAGAACCATCATTTCAGGTATACAGCGGAGTGAACGGTTTTCTCTCTAAAGAACAAACTGGCTAACAACTGAGCACAAAAGTACTGATTTCGAGCATGACTGTTTGCCACGTTGGACGGCCCATCTTTGAGAAGTCATCGATGAGAAGGTCTCTGAGGCAGCACTACGGAATGTGCTTCCAACCGCAAAGGAGTCGGATCGGGAAGTGCTTTCTTGTTCCTCATGACTTCGGAACTTCCATCACTTTCTCTTGACTCTGTAGTATGGTACAGGGTGTATAGTTTTCGAGAAGGAGCAACAACTATGGAAGTTTTCTCAATCGGACAAGTTGCGCGTCTCTCTGGCGTTGGTGTTGAAACCGTTCGCTTCTATGAGCGTGAGGGGCTGTTGGAGGAGCCTGCGCGTCGGGCCTCTGGCTACCGTCAATATGCTGAAGAAGTGGTGAAACAGATCCGTTTTATTAAACGCGCCCAGCAGCTTGGTTTCTCTCTCAAAGAGATTCGGGAACTGCTCACGCTGCGTGTGGACGCAGAGACCTCGTGTGAGCAGGTCAAAGAGCGCGCGGCGACGAAACTGGCGGAGGTGGAGCAAAAAATTGTTGAACTCCAACATATGCGACAAGCCCTGCTCCAGGTTGCCTCCCTTTGTGCTGGAAAAGGCTCCAAAAGCCGTTGCCCAATGCTTGACGCCCTTGACCATGATTCAGAAACGGTGGAAACATGAACAATCTTAACCTCCTGGCAACCCTTACCTGCCCCAATCCGACCTGTCAGCATCAGCAACAAGTTCTGATACCAACGACCTTTTGTCAGTTAGCCTACACCTGCGAAGTGTGTTCCCTGACCCATGTTCACAAAAACGGAGACTGCTGCGTGTTCTGCTCCTATGCGGATAAGCCGTGCCCTTCCATGCAAGAAGAGGGAATATGCGACACTCAGTGTTCTCCCGATCATTCAGGTAAAAAAGCCTCTCCTATCAACGGATGAGTAAAGGAATGGAAGCCATGAATCAGTCTTCTCTTGCTACCCTGGCCACACGTCTGGCTGCCCACCTCGATTGTACGCAGGACGTTGCCTGCCGGCAAATCATGCAAGCCATGGTCGAAACAGGCCAACCTCTTTCGCTCATTCATCTGGCCAGGCGCTTGCAGATGAGTCAGGAGAAGCTGGCGGCGCACTTGGCGCGCGTCCCGGATACCGAGTTTGACGAGCAGGGCAATATCGTCGGATGGGGGATCACGCTCCTACCTACCCAGCATCAGTTTCGGCTGAAGGAACTCCCCCTCTTTACCTGGTGCGCCTTCGATACTGTTCTGTTTCCACCTCTGCTCCAAGTCGAAGCGCATGTTCAGTCGATCTGTGAGGCGACCGACCAGCCAATTACGTTTGTCGCTACTCCAGAAGGGATTGCGGATCTTCTTCCAGCCACGAGCGTTTTGTCACTTATCCTACCCACCGCGCGATGTGACTGTGTGCGTGGCACCTTCTGTGAGCAATCGCTGTTTTTCCAGTCGGAGGAGGCTGCCTCGTCCTGGATGGCGCTGCACCCCGACGCTGTGCTTCTCTCGGTTGAGGAAGCTGCTGTTCTTGGACAAATGGTCGCCAAAATGTGGCCGCACGAGTCCGCTGCCTAAAGCGGCGGCAGCGGGCAAACGCGTTGCCGCTTCTCGGTGTAGGAGAAAGAATGACCTCGCGTAAACACATTTTTGGAGTGGAAAGGAAAACAAACAAATGTCAGCATCCCAAGAGCGTCAACCCACCCTCAATTCGGTTGCTCCTCGTTTTCTTGTCGGAGATATGGAGCAAGCTCTGGCCTTTTATGGACAACTCGGCTTTGCGACCCCCTACCACGACGAGGGGTTTGCCATTGTCGAACGTGACAGGATCGCTTTGCAATTCAATGTCTCCGATCCAACACAAGAACCACCAAAGGAGGGTTGCAGGGTGTGTTATATTGGCGTCACCAATATCGAGGCGTTGTATCAGCAGTATTTGCCAACTGGCGCTCTTCGGTCTCCTCTCCCTCTCCAGGTGACGCCCTGGGGGACGAAAGGATTTTGGCTCTGCGATCCCTTTCGCAATATCCTGATTTTTGAGGAAAGCATTCCTGAAGAGGAGAGCGACACGGAACAAGGAACGTGAGCACGCGAGCAATGGAAACAGAGCCACAGAGAGAACCGCTGGCAGAAATTTCCCTGTCAGGTGGGCGACTGACTCCCGGTATCGTGCGCGTGGGAAACACCGTGCGCAGGCCAGCAAAAGGCAATGCGGCGTTTGTCCATGATCTTCTGCTTTTCTTGGAAGACCAGGGCTTCCCTTTCGCTCCGCGCTTTTTCGGCAGGGACGAGCAAGGCCGTGACATCCTCAATTATCTCGAAGGCGAGACGTGGCCCGACAGTGGCTCCGGGTTATCCGATGATCTCCTGGAGCAAGCAGCCAGGGCCATCCGACGCTATCACGATGTCACGGCAGGATCACCGCTAGCCCAGAACCATGAGATCATTGCCCATCACGAATTGGGACCACACAACACTATTTTCCAGGGTGGGCACCTGGTTGGCTTCATCGATTGGGACGATGCAGCTCATGGCACGCGACTACGTGATCTGGCCAATGCCGTCTACAATTATGTCGATGTCGGCCATTGGGCGAACCAGGACGCCGACGAGCAAGCTCGACGCATTCGCCTGATGTGCGCTGCGTATGGCTGGGATGATCCCATTGCTCTGGTCAATGACTTTGAGGCTGATTTACAACAAGCGTTGCGCAACCATGAACAGGCTGGTCGGACAGGCGCAATCAGAATCTTTGCCGAAGAGGTGAGCTGGATGCGGCAGCGAGCACAAGAATTGCGGTGGGCGTTGCAGTAGCTTCCGTTTTTTCCCGCAGGAACAACGATTGGCCCTGATTCACGCGAAGGCCAACATTCTTTTTTGAAGATAACAATTTGCCTCGTGGCCCGTTTCTCTGTCATGGTGCATCCGCCAAAACAGAGAAAATCAGCTTTACGCGTGTTGCTCTGCTTTTTTCCGCAAGCCAGGAGAGTCAGAGAAGCGTGCTCACAACCACCCTCTTTGATTCGCCAAATGCGCTGCTTCCATGCGATTATGGACTCCCAATTTCTGCATCGCGGCGGAGAGATGATTGCGTACGGTCCCTTCAGACACAGAAAGGCGTGCGGCGACTCAGCATGACTGAACCCAGGAAGAGCGGCGGCGAGCACTTCTCGCTCCCGATTGGTGAGTGGATTGCTGCCCTCGGAGAGTGCTGCAATAGCCAAGTCAGGATCAACGACTCGCTCGCCTCCCATCACACGCCGAAGCGCAATGGCTAATTCTGAGGCAGGCGCATCTTTGAGCAGAAAGCCCACGGCCCCGCTCTCCATGGCCCGACGCAAGTAGCCGCTGCGTCCAAAGGTGGTCAGGATCACACTTCGGCACTCTGGCAGGGCCTTGTGCAGCGCCTGCGCCGCAGCGAGTCCATCGAGACCTGGCATTTCAATATCCAGAAGCGCGATATTCGGCTGGGCCACTAGCGCGGTTTGCACGACTTGTGGAACTTGGCGTTCTCAGTTCTGACAGAACCCCGCTTCACCACACGCGTTGCCGGCTTCGAGGCACTCCCTTACCAATCGGTAAGCAAGCGCTGTTCTTCTAGATCCAATTCCCGCTCTACCACGCGGAGCACCTCGTCATCAATGTACTTCTGGTCTCGCAGGCGGATGACGGATGTGCGTTCGGCCTGCAGGATCTCCTGGCGCAACCGTCGCGTCTGTTCCGGACGCGCATTCACCGCGTTCCCTGTTTCCGCGTTCCCGTCCACTCGCGCCAGGTAGACCTGGATTTTGTTTTCGTAGACAGAACGCAAGTGCGCCAGGTCTTCCTCGGTGGTCCACACCTCGCCTTCCAATTCGTCCAGGCGGACCAGCGCCGCACGAGCAGCAGTCAGGTGGGCCTGGGCATGTTCGCGCTCATGGGTGCCATCCTCCGGCAGGCGGAGCAAGCGGATCAGCGGGCCCAGGCTGAGTCCCTGTCCCACCAGGGTCGCCAGGATGACGCAAAAGGTCAAAAAGAGCACCAGGTCGCGCTCTGGGAAGGCTTTCCCACCTGCAAGAGTGAGCGGAAGGGCCAGGGCTGCTGCCAGCGACACGCCCCCACGCATCCCCGTCCAGGAGAGGATCAGAACGTTCCGCCAGGAGGTCTGCGTGGAACGTTCGCCCAGATATCGACCCAACAACCCGAACAGGCGCGTCGGGAAAGCGGCAGGAAGGACCCAGAGCAGTCGCACCAGCATCACCGTCAGGCAGACGAGCAGCGCCTCCCAGAGCAGTACCAGCGGGTCGCGGCTCGTCACAGCCTCCAGGACATGATGCAGTTGGAGACCAATGAGCAGAAAGACGAACCCGTTGAACAGAAACACCAGCACATTCCAGACGGCATTGGCTTGCAAACGTGTGTTGGCTGAGAAAAAGCGCGCCGACTGTCGGCTCAAAGAGAGACCCGCAGCCATGACGGCCAGGACGCCGGAGACATCGAGTGCTTCAGCGAGCAGGTAGGCGGCAAAGGGAGTGAGCAGGGTGAGCGCGATTTCGATGGGGGCATTGTCCATGACGCGATGAAACCAGGCCAGGGGCCAGCTCACCAGCAAGCCGATAAGCAAACCACCCAGGCTGACCAGAGCGAACTGGAAGCTGGCCTGTGCGAATGAGAAGCTGCCGGATACCACGACGGCAACCGCAAAACGGTAGACCACCAGACCAGTGGCGTCGTTGACCATGCTTTCTCCCTCGATCACGGTGACCAGGCGACGGGAAAGGCCTGCGCTCTGGGCCGTGGCACTGGCCGCGACAGCGTCCGTCGGAGAGACAATCGCGCCCAGCACGAAGGCCACGGGCCAGGAAAGCCCGATCAGCACGTGTGCTACGACCGCCACCAGAGCCGTCGTGGCCAGCACCAGGCCAATGGAAAGCAAGAAAATGGGGCGGACGTTGGCTCGGAATTCGCGCCAGGACGTGAACCAGGCGGACGAGTAGATCAACGGTGGTAAAAAGAGAAACAGCAGGAGTTGTGGATCAAGCTCAATCGTAGGCAGGCCAGGGACAAAACCGAGGATCAGGCCGCCGAGCACCAGCACAATGGCGTAGGGCAGGTGAAACCGCGTTGCCACCGTCGCAAGAATAACAATCGCGACCAGCAGGCCAAAGACCAAAGTAATCGTTGTGGGCATTGACAGCTCCCTCCATCCTTTTGGGTGCCAGGATACATCTCACACGCATGAAACCATGATGCCTCTCTGCGAGGCGTTCTCCATGCCGACCCGACTTCCCGGCGCGCCCTGGATGAGAGGAGCAGCGTTGTCTCCATTCTCTCCCAAGCTATTCTATCATAGCCAGGAGGACAAGCGCTCGCTTGCTCGATCAACACGGTGGTGCGTAATACTCCTGCGGAAAAAGTGCTGAACAATGCAGCAGAAACGCTTTTAGAAAAACGTGAGTTTTTTCTCTCAAAGCAGAGGGAAATGCTCCCTCTGCTCAGGACCGCAAGAAGACTTACATTCTGGCTTGGATCTCGCGGTTATGTGTACTAAACCACATCAGATGACTCTCAGCCTCAGAAATGAAGAGTGAGCCTGAGGAATATCCCACGGGTTGCGCAACGAGTTTTATCTGAGCAGCGATTTGGCTTGAGAGCGTTCTTCGCTGCTCTCCCGTTTACATAATACAGAGGTATTTGCGATCCCTTGAAGACACCTCAGCACAAAAATGCATCTCGTTGCGCAACCCGTGGGAATATTGTAAAGTACTGGTCACTATGATATACTCAGCCCACTGAATGATGTTCTTCGATAGCTGAAAGGAGGAGAAATGTATGGACAAAACACTCATCTCAATGAGGCTATGCACCTCACCAGCTATGTGCGCAATAGCCTGAATTCGCGACTCCAAAAATGGA
>DATAYF010000137.1:0-26032 GCA_036272735.1 Ktedonobacteraceae bacterium | reverse complement strand
TCATGCCACACGTCCCTAAAAGGCAAATATCGATCATGAAACCTTCCGGCTAAAACTATCTGAGAAAATGGCGAGCGTCTCGCGTGTATAGATTATCATACCATGCACGTCCAAGCGGGGAAACACACTTTACCCATACATTGACATGTATAAATATTTTTGCTATGATCAAATACAGTAAGTGCTCGTTATTTTTGTTCTATAGAAAAAAAGATGATTGAAGGACAGGAACTTTTATGGCATTGCCAACAGATTGGCGTGAACTGCTCGGCAGTATTACTGCCAATCCTGTCGAGCGTGAGCGGATAGCCAATGAAGTAGGAGTGCATGTAGGAACGTTGGTCCGTTGGGTGAATGGAGATACAACACCACGCCCACAAAATGTGCGTCAATTGCTGCGTGCACTACCAAAGCTGCAACGTAGTCAAATGTCCGACCTGCTCCCCTTCCCAGACACAATGGATGCCGCAGAAGATACAGCACTGCAAGAGATCCCGTATGCATTTATCATGGAGGTATTTGAGGCGCGTGCTACCGTGACTGATCAGTTACGTGGCTGGACAATCAGACGCCTGGTTTTGCAACGAGCATTGAAACAGCTCGATGCCGAGGGCGTCGGTATGGCCATCACAGTGGTGCGTTGCATGCCACCCCACGCCGATGGGAAGATACGCAGTTTGCGGGAATTCGAAGGACTGGGCACGCCACCGTGGGACGGGGACCTGGAAGAGAAGGCGATGTTGTTAGGGGCGGAGTCCCTGGCAGGGCACGTCACGGCGTCGTGTCGCCTGGAACAAATTGGGGATTTGCGCTCAAAAAAGACGTTTCTACCGGCGTATCAGGCAGAGCACGAGGTAAGTACTGTCGCGTGCCCGATTATGTACGGAAGCCGCATCGGCGGATGTTTATTGCTCTCTAGTACGCAGACAAACTATTTTGTCTCAGAGATGCGCCAGACGTTGGTTCGCGGGTACGCCCATCTTTTAGCACTAGCATTTGAGCCACATAATTTTTACGATCCCGCGTGTTTAGAAATCCATGTTATGCCACCATTGGAAGTACAACAGGACCTGCTGATCGGATTTCGCCAGCGGGTGCTCAGACGTATTCAAGCGTCAGCAAACACCGGCAGGCGTTTGTCTAACTTTGAGGCCGAACAAGAAGAATGGCAGCAGATTGAGCAGACGATGCTGAGCTATCCTACCCAGCCATAACCTCGCTCCACACCAATCATAGAAGCTGGAAGAGAGCAGGCGCTCGCTGATGATTTGTCAGCGAGCGCCTGCTCTCTTCTTCGTACATGGTTACAATGTTCACAGGATTTTTATCGGGAAGTTAGCCGTTGCTATCTCGTGTCGTTACCTCTGTACCAGGTACACTCGGATAGGGCGTATGTGCTCCCTTGATGGCATGCCAGAGGATCTGGTTGAGCTGATCCATTGGGATGTGATCTTCTTGTGAAAAATCCATCTTTGCCGACGCTTGCGCGCCATAGGTTGCCGTGCTGTTCACCTGCGTTACCGGAATACTTTCTGCGCGCACATTATACGGCGTCAAGTTCGGCTTGTTTGTGAAGTCACTCCACATCGGCATCGCGTTCGCGTCGTACTGGCTGAGCGGTTTCATGTTCAGGATCAACTCCATTGTACGTACCATAGCTGCTGTGTCATACAGCGTATGATCGGCAGTAGGGCGCGCGTGGGAGGTATAGGGGCTGACAACCACGGACTCGGTGCGATGTGCATCGACGTGGTCAGGGCCGTTTTGTGCGTCGTCCTCAGTCACAAAAACCGCTGTACTGGCCCAATACTTACTATGGCTCAATGTATCGATGAGTTGTCCTACCCCCTGGTCGTTTTCGGCCACTGCCGCCTGTGGTGTCAATTTACCCGGAGTGGTCCCTTGCGTGTGGTCGTTAGGCAGACGCATGATCTCCAACTGTGGCATGTTGTTCTGTGCAACAAATTGCTGGAACTCGCGCTGCCATTCGGCAATACGGTCGGCTTCGCGGTAGTTGCTATCAAACGTCCTGTATTTCGGGTCGAAATGACCCACCAGGTTCGGCGTCGTCTTCGCATTGACACTTCCCGCAGCGAAGCAAAGTACCTGCCCTTTGGGAACGGTGATGCCGCTGTAGGAATGCGCGATAGGACCGGCGCAACTATTGGCCTGGCTGGCTGGTATGAGCTTCGGCGGAGTACTAGCAAACTGATAAAACTCACCGTAGTCGCGGTACGTAATCTTCGCCTTGTTAGCCGTATCCCAGAGGTAGCCGCCAGGCGAAAGGTTAATCGAACTTCCACCCTCAAAATCGTAGGGCCGGTTACGACCCGCGCCGGGCGAATAGTTTTGCGGCCACATTTTCTCGTTATAGTCACTGGCATTCGCTGAAGTCGCCCAGTTATGACCGTCTGCGCTTACTTCGGCATCCGCATAGAAATTGTCGAAGAGACCAAAGCGGTCCGAGAGCGCGTGCAGATTGGGTGTATTGTTCTGGGGGAACAGTGCCAGGTTGGGGTTGCCATTGCCAAATTGCTGATCACCAAAGACCTGGTCGTAGGTACGATTTTCTTTAATAATGTAAATGACGTGTTTGATGGGCGAGGTCTGACCAGGCAATGGAATAGGATTGCCTGGGCTACGCGCGTCAATAGATTGATCTTTCTCGTGGTTGTTTCGTGCGACCTGCGCGCTGTACATAGCGAGCTGGCCTTTGCCAGGAACCTTGATACTTGAAAGGGTGCCGACAATCATACTGCCGGTGTAGTTATTAAACGTACAGTTACAATAGCCATCGTTATAGCCGGTAACGGCATCGACGATGGGTGCGCCCTTCCGTGTTGGTTTGGGATACAGCCCTTTGTCGTTGGGACCGGCTCCGTACCCTTTGCCATTCGTCACATACAGCGCATTATTGTCCTGGTTGACGTTTACCGAGGTAGGATACCATGCGGTAGGGATGCGACCAAGCACCGAGGGCTTGTTGTCGCCGTTCAAACCCATAACCACGACTTCGTTGTTGCCCGCGTCAACCACGTACAGATTGTTATCGTTGTGGCTGATTGCTATACCCTGTGGGCTGCTGCTAAGGGGTGCTTTACTATACGGCGATACGGAGATTCTATGAACCTCTTTCTTGGCGTGCGTATCGACGACGGAGACGGCATCACTATTGGCGTCTGTGATGTAGAGATTGTTGCCGTGAGCGTCGAGCACCATTGCTGTGGGATGTTGTCCGACCGGAATCGTCGCGGTGACTGCATGGCTGGCCACGTCGATGACTGAGATCGTCGCATCGCCCCAGTTCGATGCATAGATCGTCTTGCCGTCTTTACTCACCAGCGTGGTGTAGGGATAGGCTCCAATTTTAATGGTGGACGTAACCGTTTTTGTGGCAGTATCGACGACCGAGACCGTGTTGGCAAGGTTGTTCGCCACGTAGAGTGTCTTCCCATCGGGACTCAGGCTTAAACCGGTGGGAAACGGGTTCGCTTGCGTCGTTCCGATGGTAATATCGCCAGCACTGGTTAACGTTCCCTTCGCCTCTGACGAGACGTTGAAGGTATGCACAACGTCTTCGCCACCGGCCGCCGCGTATGCTTTTTTGCCGTCGGGGCTGTAGGCCAGGCCGACAAAGACACTGTGAGGCGCGTAGTAAGGGATGGTCTGCACGACAGTGTTATCTCGCGTGGCCACCACTTGTAGCGATTGGATGCCTGCTCCACTATTGACGACCAATAGATGGTTCCCATCAGGCGAGAGCACCGAATTGAGCGGTAAATTCCCCAGGAATGCCTGCTGCCCCGCTGGTGTAATCGTCCAATTGTTAATTAAGCGTGTTGTTTTGCCATGAGTGCCAGGCCAATTGTTGGAAATGGCACGACTGGCGGCGAAAATAGTTGAAGGGATGGCGGTAAGCGCCACTATGAGGAGAATAATAATGATCGATGCTTTGCGATGTTTCTGAAAGAAATGTTGGACAGAATCCAAACGAGTTATATCTCGTTGCATATGAACTCCTTTTCCGCGATAATAGCCGAATTTCTTACACATGCGCTCATAGTCGCTGCTTGAAGTCACAAATATCAAGCAGTTTGACATAACGCATTCGCGTTACCAGCATAGCATAGACGAAGGGCTTTAAGAGATATTTACCTGCTCTTTAAGGGCTTGTTAAAAGTGGCGTTTATCGAACGTGTGATATCATACATGCCGAGGGGTTATTGTAGATGTCACTTACCTATGTTGATCGCTTTCGACCACGTTTGCGCCACCAACGGCAGCACCACATCGACGCCGGATGGTTCCATCAACGCGATGAAATAGCATTGTTAGAGCCAGGTCAGCTACGTCCCCTGGCACAGATGAGTCTGGTGATGCTTATTATTGGAGGACTCTTTTTCGTAGCGCTTACCGTGCTGGCCTATTTCTGGCATACAGGGCAATTTTTCCCTTCTATTACCTTCTGGGGTGTTGTGCTGTGGATCGTTGCCAACGTGGTCGCGTACGTCATCGTGCTTCCGCTTCATGAGTGCATTCACGGCATGGTCATGCTCCTGTGGGGCGGGCGTCCCTACTTTGGTGCAAAGTTGCCGCTGGCATTGTACTGTGGAGCAAGGCAACAATTGTTCAGCCGTGACCACTACCTGATGGTAGGTATCGCGCCGTTGATCGTGATTAGCCTGCTAGGAGTGGTCGCGACACTCTATTTCCCGGCATTGGCGTCCTACGGTTTATTGGCCTGGGTTGGAAACTTTAGTGGGGCAGCGGGAGACGTTATGGTGGTACGGAGATTGTTGCGGTTGCCCAAAGCGGTGCTGGTCGAAGATACAGAGACTGGCTATATGGCCTGGGAAATAGCGCCTGGCGAGGCTAGCGACCGCAGTTTTGGCTAGAAGGTAGAAGAGCAATATGCCGGAGTTACCAGAAGTAGAATACACGGCGCGCCAACTACGCGCACAGGTCGTTGGTGCCACCATCCGTGACGTTGAAGTGTACTGGGCGCGTACCATAGGACATCCGCAACTTGAAGGCTTTTGTGCTGAAATAGCTGGACGAACGATTGAAGGCGTACGCAGGCGCGGAAAGTTTTTGCTCCTCGATCTTAGCGGTAATCTTCTATTAACAGTGCATCGCAGAATGACCGGGAATTTTCTGCTCCTACCTGCTGGTTGGGAGGTTGATTGCAGCTTGCGGGAGCAAGATGTGACAGCCTGGAGAACCAGGGGACCGACGTTTTATCCTGGCGATACAGTACTTGATCATTCCTATAGCCGCGAGTTACACTATTGTCGTGTCTGTTTCCGTTTTACCGATGGGCGTCGCTTGCTCTTCACCGATCCGCGTAAATTCGGTCGTATCGAACTGTGGCCGCGTGCGCATGAGGGTGAGGCGCTGGCTGGTTTGGGGCCGGAACCGCTGGGCGAAGAATTTACGCCAGGGGCTTTGCAGCAGGGATTGGGGCGCAGACATGTAGTGGTGAAATCAGCCTTGTTGGATCAGAGCATCGTGGCTGGTCTGGGGAATATCTACGCTGATGAAGCGCTATTTTGCGCTGGCATTCACCCGTTGAGGCGTAGCGATACGCTCACGCAAGAAGAATTGGTAAAGCTGCATGCCGCCATCGTATCCGTGCTTACTAGAGGGATCGAGCATGGCGGAACGTCATTCAATGATTATCGCGATCTATGGGGCGAGGCGGGTGATAACTATAACCATGTACACGTCTATCATCAGGATGGTAAGCCCTGTAAGCGTTGTGGAAGGCTTATTGAACGCATCGTAGTTGCCCAAAGAAGCACTCATTTTTGTCCTGGCTGCCAGGTACTCGCGCTGGCGCAATTCTCCTAACGCAAGCGGTTAGTGCACATCGTTGACCGGTCTGCGAACGACGTTTAGGGCGTAAAGAAGGCTGGTGAACAGCTCACGGCCTGGTTCCCTACGTGGAAGGTGACATCGACGGTAGCCGGAACACCGCTGGGTTGACGGCCCATCAACGGAAGGGTAAAGTTGACGTAGCCACCAGCATCGCTCACGGCCTGGCCTGGCAGGGTCACATCCTGGCCCTTAAAATGGACGGTCGCTTTGGCGGTTGCCTCGGCCACGCCTTGCACATTTTTGGTCAGCTTGGCATAGATGGCGATGGTGCTATCAGGCCCAGGAGCGTTATTGGAGGACCATGCTCCACAACGATACTCGGGCACGGTCGGTATGGGTGATGTTTGATTCTGAAAAGATTGATTCAACGAACCACTTTGTAAAGGCAAGGGCTGCTTCGCACCAGCTCCACATGCAGTTATGAGAAGGAGGATGCACCCAAGAAGTAGTGTAGGTTTCGTACGTTGAAAAAATTGTAGATAAAAATAGTATAAAATTTTATGCAAGACACAGCTCATTTCTGTATACCCTGAAGAATTGAGGATATGCATGGAAAATCCTGACGAACAGAGTAATACGGCTTATATTATAGTATAGCATAGGCAAAACAACTCGGCACGAAAAAGAGGAATGTAGAGTCCATTTGGCGCGGATAAATGCCTCTAATGTTATAAAAAAGGAGTGAAGCCGCTTTTCGATAAGCGTGTTCTACCGGTGGCTTGCTGATTGTGTTGAACTATGCTACACTGTAATTGAATTGCAGGATCCCTGAGTGAGCAATCAGTGTGTCTTGATCGATTCGAGGTGTGAATTCTTGTGAAGTACGAGGATGACGGGCAATTTGAACTCTTGAGTCAATTGCTCAACAACGAACAATCTGGACAAAGTAGCGAGTATGGGACCACAGGCATTGAGCAAGAGCATGAGTTACACGGTGCAAAAGGATTCGCACAAAGATCACAACCTGTGGCGCACCCTGGTGTCTCATCTCAGGTAGAGACCCGTCCTGATCCTGGCCGTGAGCGACGTAAGGGGGCCCCCGAAGTTGTTTTCGGGGAGACAAAAGAGGTGGCGCAGATTATCGCTATGGCGCAGGGACTACTTGCTGGAAGTGGGCGAGCTATCATCAGCCGCATACGCGCTGATGCGTTCGCTGAAATTCAGCAACATTTTCGCGAGTACAACGTTCGTACTCGTGAGGCCGCACGCGCAATGGTCATCTATGCTCCGGAATACGTGCGCAGAAGCACCGGCGGACATATAGGGGTGATTAGCGCGGGCACGTCTGATATTCCAGTGGCGGAAGAAGCAACCCTCATCGCCGAGGAAATGGGGTGTCGGGTCACATGTATCTATGATGTAGGAGTGGCAGGGTTACATCGATTGATCACGCCATTGCATGATCTGCTGGTGGACGAGGTGGATGCAATTATTGTGGCCGCTGGTATGGATGGCGCGTTGCCTTCAGTAGTAGCAGGTCTGGTTCCCGTTCCTGTCGTTGGTTTACCAACTTCGATTGGTTATGGGCTTGGCGGTAGGGGCATTGCCGCCTTGCTTTCGATGTTGCAAACGTGTGCGCCAGGACTCTCCGTGGTCAATATCGATAATGGCGTTGGGGCTGGCATAACGGCGGCCTTGATCGCTAATCGAGTGGCGCAGGCGCGAGAACATCAATCGCAGTAGGGAAGCAGCGAGATGTTCTGATAATAGAATGTCTCACCGCTTTGTATGTTGGGCAAATGTGGATGTACGAAGTAAAAGAGAGGCGGGACTTTCTATGACAAACAACAAGCGTGGACCCGAACCGGGATCACCAAAGGCAAAACATGGTGGGCAGGCCGTACGTGAAAAGTATGGTGCAGAGTTCTACTCGAAGATAGGCAAGAAAGGTGGAGAAACGGTCAAAGAGAAGCGTGGTCCACAGTTCTATGCTACCATCGGAAAGAAAGGTGGTGAGTCTACCAAGCGTCAGCAGGGCTCGGAGTTTTATTCAAAGATAGGGAAGAAGGGTGGGGAAAAGGGACGCTCGGCGGCGAATGGGGACGAAAACTGAATCACGCATACCATACGGCTAAGCGGGCCTCGCCACGAAAGTGATGAGGCCCGCCTTTACTTTATTCGCGACGTCGTTTTATGAAGGGTGGCACATCGATAGCTTGCTCATCATTATGCTGCAAACCCTCTTTGCGCTGCACCATATTGCGACTGCCCCCTCCCCCTAATGGCTTTGCTCTCGGCGTCAATGGAGATTGAATGGCAGGCGCTGCCCCTGCAAAAGAGCGCGCATTGCGGCGCGCGGACGCTACCTGTCCGCTCAGTGCATCCTCCATACCAGCCGCAATCAAGGTAACACGAATAGCATCATCGAGTGTGGGGTCGATCACGGCTCCGAAGGTAATATCTGCGACACTGTCGATGGCCGCGCCGATCCGTTCCGCGACCTCGTTTACTTCAAAGAGCGTCATATCTTCGCCGCCACTAATATTGAAGAGCACACGTTTCGCTCCTCGAATGGTCACATTTAAAAAGCCACCGGCGATGGCTTCTTCGGCGGCGATCTGGGCCCGATTGGGGCCCTCCCCGTGCCCAATGCTCATCAATGCAGTTCCAGCTTCATGAAGGGTGCTGCGTACATCCGCAAAGTCAACGTTGATCATACCGGGCACGTTAATAACTTCCGCAAGCCCCTGCACCCCCTGGCGCAGCACGTCATCGGCAACTTTGAACGCGTCGGCCAGGTTGCATTCGCGCGCAACCGTGGTCAGCAAACGATCATTGGGAATGGTAATCAGCGCGTCCACTTCGGTGGCCAGGTCGGCCAGACCCTGTTCGGCAATACGCCGTCGTCGCATGCCCTCGAAGGTAAAAGGGAGTGTGACGATGCCCACCGTGAGTGCCCCAAGTTTCTTTGCCAATGATGCGACCACTGGCGCGGCACCAGTGCCGGTACCACCTCCCATGCCTGCCGCGATAAAAACCATATTTGCATTGCCCAGGACCGCCTGGATGTCGCTGGTACTTTCCGTCGCCGCACGCATGCCAATGGCCGCGTTCCCACCAGCACCTAATCCCTTCGTCTGATGTTGTCCCAGACAAATGCGGTCGACCGTTTCTGAGCGCACCAGTACCTGCGCGTCTGTATTCATCGCCACAAAGCGCACACCACGCACCCGTGTATGAATCATACGACTGATCGCATTCATACCGCCGCCGCCGATACCAGCTACCAGAATATCGACATGATTTGGATTGGATTCTTCATCGTCTTCGAAGTCTTGTGGGAGTTCGTCGAAGGACGATGACGAAGAAATAGTGGTACTACCATCGGTATCCCGCTGATCCCAGCCCGACCGCATCAGATCTTTTTGCTGCATATCCTCTTCCTCCACCGCCTCATACTGGAGAATGGCCCATTGATCTTCCTGCTCCTCATGGCTATCTGGCGTGGTCTGGGCTTGCTGTGCCCATTGCTTTGGGGCGTTGTTCCGTTTGTATGCTGCATCACGAAATATTGGCTGCATGCACACCCCCCCCATTATTCTCGTTGGATATACGGCACAGCTACTTTTGCCTCTAGAGCAGAGTGGGTAAGTGCCGACATTCCTTGTCTGATATTTTTTTGAGGATGGTCAGGTTACAGCCTGTTCTATAAAAACAGGCCCCTCATGCGCATTGTAACAAAAGTGTCAAGTACAGACCCGAAAAGATGCGCGTGCATCCAAAAGAACATTGATGTGGTAGCGCGAATTGGTAGTTATAGACTGCTAATTCACATCACCACATCAATCATACGAGCACCGCATAGGCAACACTTCACGGTAGCTAGAGAGTCTTGCTGACTTTTGCCGCTTTCTTTTCTCTCTGCGCTTCTTTTTTCTGCTTATTTGATTTCGGAGCAGCTTTCAGCTCCTTTTTCTGTTTTTGGTCTTTGTTCGCCACGGTACATACCCTCCTAATCTGGACAAATACAGATGAAAGTACAGGGGCATCCATTGCCTCCAATGCACATTCCTATTGTACCAGATTATGCTACCAGAGAGAATAAGATGACTCCAATATTCTTAATCGGACACCACTCTACAACTGTAGTTGTTTTTCCTCATAACTAGCCAGGGCGTGCGTAATCATACGAATAACCCCGCCAATATCCATAGGCTTGCGAAGTTGATGAATACCGCGCTTTGCTAATTCTTCAATGGGAAGCGTTGCACTCATCATAATCGCTGGTACGCCTCGCGTCTCTTTTGTTGTTTGAAGACGATCATACAGTTCAAGTCCGTTCATTCCTGGTAATCGGTAATCGAATAACATCAGGCAAGGACGGACAAGGGGAGCTTGCTCCAGTGCCTTTTGACTATTGTTCAGAAGGACAGTGTTGTATGGCGTATCTTCTTCGATCAACTGTTGTAGAAATTGTCCAATATCAGCGTCGTCTTCGACGATCAAGATGGTTGTAGTATGTGGGCTCTGTGCTGCTGGCGGAATGACCTCCCGTGGCATTGCTGGACTCCTTTTCTATTAGATAGTGTGATGAGCATAATGAGTAAAGCTATATTATAATGTAACGGACAAATGGCTGCAATGGTGACGAATAGGGCGAGGAATTTGTCTGGTAGAGATTCCTGGCTACTCATCCCACAAGCATAGTATAATGCTATCAATTTATTAATATGCCTCAAAAATACCATGCATCGACACATTTGTCCAGGCAAATACCAGTGAGTATCTTTCATGTTATAAAATAAAAGAGCGTGGAACTGTGCCCGTAAAAAATATCGATACTGAATGGGAGACGAATGATACAAGCGCTAATTTTTGATTTTGATGGTTTGATTTTAGAAACAGAAGTACCAGCATTTCAATCGTGGCAAGCAATTTATCGTGAATATGGCTGTGATCTTCCCCTTGAAGAATGGGTAGCATGTATCGGCGGCACCACCCAACATTTTGATGCCGCTGCTTACCTGGAAACAACAGTAGGCTATCCTTTGCCGCAAGCAGACATCCAGGTCAGGCGGAAACAATTGCATCTCAAAATGGTGGAGCAGCTTGAGGTGTTACCTGGCGTTGAAAATTACGTGCAGGAAGCCAGGAAGCTTGGCCTCAAAGTGGGCCTGGCTTCAAACTCGTCCCGCCAATGGGTCGCCGGGCACCTGAAGCGACTTGGTTTGTATGAACAATTCGATTGCATTTGTTGTGGTGATGAAGTGGAGCATCAGAAGCCAGAGCCGGATTTATACCTTGCGGCACTGCAAGGATTGCATCTCACGGCTGAACAAGCCGTCGCTTTTGAAGATTCGCCAAACGGCGTACGAGCAGCACAACGCGCTGGAATTTTTGCCATTGCCGTTCCTAATGCCATCACCCAGCAATTGCCGCTCGGTCATGCCGATTTGCGCATTCCTTCCATGGCCGCCAGGCCGCTGGCTGATTTATTAGCACAGGTAGAAAAGATGCGCTCCAACGCTACATTGGCTTGACTTTCGCACAAAGGGAACATGGTTCGTTTTGTATATCGGGTGAACTGACCGCTTGAAAGGGATGAGCGATGAGTGTACAAATTGTCCAGGTCGATGCCTTTACGCGCGAGCCTTTTGCTGGCAATCCTGCCGCTGTGTGTCTGTTGCCGGATGCACGCGATGAGCAATGGATGCAGCACGTGGCACAGGAGATGAACCTCTCTGAGACGGCGTTTCTGCTGCGCGAACAAAATGGTTTTCGCTTGCGCTGGTTTACTCCCACTGTGGAAGTGGATTTGTGTGGCCACGCCACGCTCGCCAGCGCTCACGCGTTGTGGGAGATGGGAGTATTACAGCCTACCGAACAGGCGCGTTTTTTTACGCGTAGTGGTGAATTGCTGGCTACGCGCCAGGATGCATGGATCGAGATGGATTTTCCCGTCAAACCTGAGACGACAATAACGGCCCCTGCTAGCTTATTGGAGGCGTTAGGTTGTCGTGCTACCTATGTTGGCAAAAACGAGTTCGACTATGTAGTAGAGGTAGAGTCTGAGGAGGTTGTGCGCAATCTACAACCAGATTTCGGTCTACTTACGCGTGTGCCAGCGCGCGGAGTCATCGTGACGAGTCGTGCCGAGAAACGCGAGTATGATTTCGTCTCGCGCTTCTTTGGACCACGGACGGGTGTCAATGAAGATCCGGTGACCGGTTCCGCGCACTGTTGCCTTGCACCATATTGGGGTCGTAAGTTGGGGCGCAACGAACTGATCGGGTATCAAGCATCAGCACGAGGCGGCGCTGTGCGCGTACGAACTGAGGGCGAACGAGTGATCCTGGGTGGTCAAGCCATAACCGTGCTGCGGGGCGAACTGACCTGCTAGCGTGGTTGTGTTATTGACAATTGTGCCTACATATGGCACAATTGCCATGTTGCACCAGTAGCTCAATGGATAGAGCACTTGACTTCGGATCAAGGGGTTGCGGGTTCAAGTCCTGCCTGGTGCGTTTTTAGAAGTGGCTCGAAGAGCCACTTCCTTTTTATTTTGGCAGCAAAACGATCATATTCTTATAGCCACGCATCTACAATCAGAGGCGTTGGTGTATCCATTGTGCGACACCTTCCGTTGTCTCAGCAAGCGAGTGACAGCCTGTGTCATAGAGGGTCATGGGCGGCTTGGTCTGGGTTGCGTTCTCCTTGAGCCACTGGTTGAATTGCACCATCCTCGCGATAAACTCGGGCGCGTCAGCCTTGCGCCATTGCGGACGATCCTGCAATCGTCGTATCAAAATGTCGTCATCGCAAACAAGTGCCAGCATATGAAGCTGGGCAAAATAACGACTGATTGGGCTGGTATTTAATTGTTTAGGAGTGGCAGTACCACAAAGCACCACAGGTCTCCCTGATTGGCCGATGTTCATGGCAATACTGAGCCAGGCATCATGGTAGTTCTGATAATCATTTTCTGGACCGGCAGGAATTGCACCCCATAAGATATCTGTCTCCAGAACTACAGCACAGTCGCGCAGGACAGAAGTAAGCGCAATGGTCATGGCTGTTTTGCCTGCTCCACTGGGCCCGGTAATCACGAAGAGTGGCTGGCGCAGGAATGGATGGGCATAGTTGCAGTATGGACAAATGGCGAACGGACCGTCAGGGTCGATCTCTTTTTCGACCGCATATTTACCGCATTGATGACAAACAGCAAACATTTATACGCCTTTCTATCTGCTTCTCATCCTCATTGTACTGGCGTCGTTGGCGTATCGCGCAGAATAGCATCAAGATCATCGATGAAGAAATCGGACTCCGTGTAGCCTTCGGCGTGCCGGATCTGCGTGCGCTGCTCCTGTAGCCGCTTGTATTTCGAGGCCAGATGCCCATCGTTTGCCGAAGCAGCCAGGCGCACTATATAGCCACGATCAAGCAGTCCTGCGATTTTCTCGTAGTAATCTCGGTCGCCACTAATCAGCAGGTAGATATCAGGCTCGCTATGCGTCATCTCATCGCTGATGCGTTCTAGCAGCGCAAAATCCGTCAGATTCTTGGCAACTGGACCCGATTGCGGTTCGCCGCGTGGATACTGCACGAGGAAGCCCGCTTGCTCTAGGGCGATGCGCGTGCCGACTGCATCAGGAATATTGCGTGGATCGGCACACACCCAGTGGCATACCACCTCGCCAAAGCTTGCTGCGTAGCGTATAAGCGCAGTTCCCGCCTCCAACGTCTTCATGCATTGTGGCAGCAAGGGCAGAAGGTTTTCGTAATCGACGAAGATGCCGACACGTTTCTGTACAGCCGTTTGTGTTGGCAGCGTGCGTGGCTCTACCAGGCGCGTTTGCAGGTAGCTCGTGAGCAGGCTGCTACGAATGTAGAGCCGATCACCGCACAGTTCGAGCAGGTAATTTTCTTCCAGGCTGCGGATGATATCCAGTCCAAAGCAGTTGGTCGCCTCTGCTATAGAAAGCGAGTCGCGTGGCCCCTGTAGATCTTTCGCAAAGTGAATGGCGGCGCGCTGTTCTTCTGGGGTAAAGATCAACGGACTAAAAGAGGAAGAGGTGAAGTTGGCCGGATCTTTGGCGAGTGTAGCCGCGATTTCGTCGATATCCTGCGGTGCTAGAGCGGTGCGATGTTCCGCGTTGAGTTGGGCGATGCCGAATGATGCGAGCTTGGCAACGTGATAGGGATTCCCAGCCGTCTGGCTATAGACTCGGCGCACAGTCTCCTCTGGAATGGTGATGCCGTAATCGGCCACCGGAACACGTAACACCTGGCGTACCGTCTCAAGTGGCAGGTAGTCAACGGGTCGTCCGACCAGGGGAAACAACTGCGTTTCGGGACAGGCACGGCGCATGGGTTCTGGACGTAGCCAACCCGACATAATAAAGAGCAGGTCATCGTTCTGGTGAATGTGCCGCAGCAAGTCGAGCAGCGCAGTGGTGCGTTCGGCGACGATCACATGAAATTCATCCAAAAGCAACACGATTTGCTTGTTGCCCGCGCGCTCACAAAGCGTGTTGAAAAAATGCTCGACCCCTACAATCGGGTTGGTATGCTCAACGGTTACTGGCTGCACATCAGTAACATCAAAGCCCTGCATTCTGAGATTTTCAAGAATACGCGTGGTAAAGGTATTGATTACGACATCGAGCGTTTGTTGCGTGGCTTTAATGCCGTGTAGATCGACGATGCAAGGGAAGAAATCCCCTTGCTGCAGTTCCAGGCAGATGCGGTGCAACAGCGATGTTTTGCCAACCTTGCGAATGCCATGAAAGTAGATCGGTGCGCCTGTCATTTGCTTTTTCAAAAAGACGTTGCGGATCAGATTCAGCTCGTTTTCACGACCCTGAAACAGGCGTGCATCGTGTTTGGTGAAATCGATAGCTGTGTCAAAAACATAGGGGATAGGAATTTCGTAGTCGGCGATATGGCGTTGTTGGAGAAAGTCATGGAAACTGAACCAGTGGGTCGTGAGGGGGTGCGAACTATTTAAACCCTGCATCACGCCCCATTGATATTGGATATGAACCTGACATTCAACCTGCTCGCCCTCGTGCGTGGGGTGCGTCGTCACGGGAATAGCAACGATGCCCTCACATTGCTCCGGCAAGAGCGCTAGTTTCCCCTCTTGCCGGGAGACGATATGCCCGTCATTGCTACATGTGACCTGAATATTGCTGATATCCCCTGGCCCTGGATTGGTCAGGCGTATGACGAGGGTCGTCGCGGTCAGGTCGGCGGGGAGGCCGCTGCCGAGCGGTGTGGGATGCACGTGCATTCTGGGGGCAAGTTGTTGGGCAATGCTGAATTTTTCGAAGGCGCGTTGCATGGCGGTGACAAGCGCCTTGAGCGTGGCCAGTGCTGGTTCTTTTTGCACAAGCAGGTTGGCCTGCTGTAGCGCCGTATTCAGCCGCTTGACCGCGCGATGAAGCTCGTTATGTTGCCAGGTCACCGTATCAAGTTCGCACATCTCATGCAACAAGTCCTTAAGAACCATTGCACCTTCACGAGCCGCTTTTTGATGCGTGGTGAGCAGGTCAATTGCTACATTCAGGCGCGTTTGTAGCGCTTGCAGGCTGGCGAGGTCATGGGTATTGCCGAGTGCAGATTGCAAATTGAGCCAGGCGTTGACAACGTCGCCGGGCAGCTTGCTTTGTGCAGGTGTGGGTGTGCCGCCCTCGATGTGCAAGCGTGTGAGGTCTATCAGAAGTTTGTTGGCTGCCATCTGGTGGTCCCACAGTTCCGGCAACGCTTTGTAGTAGGTTTGGAAGGTCGCGTTACTGTTCGCCAGGAGGTCATGACGGCGGTAGAACTCGAAAATTTTGATCAGGCTGATGCGTAGGTAGCGAAGATCGGATGGTGGCGTACCCTTGTTGACCTGACGCTGGTGCTGGTCGAGTTGAATATGCGCAATATGTTGGAGCGCCTTTTCGGCCTGCTCTAGCTGCTCGGCTTGCTCATAGGTTTCGCTCAAGAGCTGCCAGGCTTTGCGATTGTATGGGTGCCGCTCGGCATAATCGTTAATCCAGATCTGCCAGGTTGTCGTCATTGAAAGCTGTTGGAGGGCGCTTTGGAATGCTTCGACCATGTTATCAGCGTGCAATTCTTCGGGTACTAACAATGTGGTCGGGCTTTCCAGAAGCTCTTGAAAGGTACTGAGGATGCGCAGGTGTTGCAGCAGGTCGGCGTTTTCCTGTTGCTCGTTGATGAGTAAGAGCCAGGCCAGATAGCATTCCGGGAGTGGAAGTTTGGTGAGTTGCTGCATGAGAAAGGCATTGGCTTGCTGCACGGCCGCTGTCTTTTCCTTCTCCGCGTGCTCAACGATCTGCACGCCACAATAGAGCGCGAAGCGTATGTGGGCGAATGGGGCAGTGTGTTGGGCAACGCCGGGCGTGAGCACATCGAGGGCCTGAGCCAATTGATTGATTTTTAGATAGAAAACGGCCAGGTTCCAGATTTCTTCCCAGGAGGCTGCACCCTGGTTGCGGTCATCCTCCCAGCGCGTCACCACGCGAACGGGACCGTACACGCGTGCCTGTGCGAAGAGCGACCATTCACGAGCCAGCGCCTTGTATTCGCGTCTGGGTGTATCGCGTTCACCCTGCTCGAAAAGCGGGAGAGCTTTGCGCCAATCCTCTTGATCCGCGCTTAGAATGGACGTTTTGGCTTCAGGAAAAAGGTCGGTTCCCTGCTTATTACGAATATGGAGCGGACGGCGTGGGGGCAGCATTTCGTGGAAGGCCGGATCGGCGAGCAAACGGCTTAGCGTCGCGAGCAACGGTTGACGCGATTCCTGTAGGATGGACGCGATGGTATCTAATTGTGGAACCCGAATGCTCTCTAGAAATTCTTTGCGCCGGGCGTCGCCTAAAAAAGCCAGCGGATGAGACGACGTGATGGCAGATTGCTGTCGTTGGTCTATGTTCCTCTGAAGCGTGTTGAGCGCAATGCTCTCGCGGACATGATGTTGCCGGACTTCTGCCAGAAAACGTTCGGCATCGCTCATCTCTACTGTTTCGATAGCGGCAAAAACCTGAATCCAGGCGTCCGCCTCAAAAGGATCGATTGTGTTCGCTGCGCGCTGTTCGCTGAGGTGGCGCGTCACCAGGCCAAACAGATCAGACCAGAGATCATGATCTGGTTTGTGGGGATGCGTGCTGGTAAAGCGCTGCGTAAATTCATGGCTGAATGCGGCGGCATCCAGATCATGACGACGCATGTGTTGGAGCGTGTCAAAAAGAAAATGAGCGTAGTGCATTGTATCATCGTGCGTGTGACGCGTAGCGAAATGCGCAAGCAAAAGAATGTGTTTGAGTTGCTGCTCAGAAAGGGTGCTGCCCAGGAGATGACTCTCGTGTGTGTAACGATAGAATGCGTTGCGTACGATAAAGGTGGCTAAGGTGACGATGTTCTGGATGGCTTGCGAAGTTTGCGGCGCCTGGCGTGCCTGCTGGAAAAGCGCGTAATTGCGACTTTCGGTTTTCCTATCAAGTAAGGGCCAGAGTTGATCAATCGCATGCATCACGGCGTTTTGCTCAATGGCATCCGCCTGCTGGCCAGGTGGATTGAGGTCATGGATCTGGGTGGAGAGCGCGGGCGTGGCTGTCAATCGTTCGTTCACTTTTGTTTGAAATGTTTGCACAATTGCGGGCGAAACCTGCGTCAATTTGACCAGGCGCTCGTTAATCTTTTTCACCGTGGCGATGTGTAGTTCCGCGATCAGGGTGAGAATATCGTCGACCGCGTAGTCAAGGAAGGCGGTGTCGTGGGCGCAGCCATTAAAGAAATTGAGCAGTTCGCCGCTGCGGTCGTTCACCATCTTGGGGCGAAAGTGTTGCTCGTAGCGCACGGCCCACACCAGCGCTTGCCACATACCGAATTTTTGCGCGTGACTCAGTGGATGCTTCCACATATAGCGACCGTAAATGCCGGTAATAAAGGCAATATGACCCCACGAATCATCATCGATGGGCGGAAGTTCGGCTGCATTTTTTTGAAACTGCGCGTGATTTTTTTCACTGCGCGCTTCGTCAACAAAGGGGATCATCGCCAGCAGGTAGCCGATGATGCGTTCACGTTGCTCGGCTAAAAGCTCATCGACCGCTGGCCTGACTGTTATTGCAGCAAGAGGCTCGCTTACAGGGTCATGCTCATCTGAGAGTGGTGTAAACTCTGCCTGTGCGGTCGATGGAGAGAGCACAATATTGTCTGCGAACAGAGCATGAGTGCTTAACGACTGCACTGATGCCTCAATTTCAGATAAGGTTTCTGGCAATATACTGGTTTGCTCGTAAGGAGAAGTTGACGCATATTGCTGCGTGACGACGGTCTCGCTGGCTGCTATTGACGATGAAGATGGGGCGCCAGTTGGCTGACCGCACCTTCCGCAGAAGCGAGCATGATCGGGAGACTGTGATCCACATGATGAGCAGGATCGCATTGGATACCTCCGCGTACTAAAGCCTTTAAGGTGTTCCAGGTTAAACAATTGCTAGATGGCCTCTGTCGTAGATACTACAAGTAGGGACAGAATACCATTATAGCAAATATGTAGAAAATCGTAAATTTACTACGAGATCATTCAGCATAGAAACGAATGGAATACAGGGATATAAGAGCAGGTGCAGGGCGGAAGTACTTCTTTGTTAGTACCTACGGATGGGTAGGAACAATTGTATATAAAATAGCACGCAGAACCTACCCTCTACGGGTGGTCTACGTGCTGTTTTGCTGGAATAATTCATGAAATGCGTATTCGACATTGCAATTATATGGCGATTTATGCGAAAGATGGATGCTTATGGGGGACTGCCTGGTTCTCGTGTTCATCGATGGCCTGGTAAATCTCATCGCGATGGCGCGTGAGCAGGTCTAATAGGCCAAGCGTCTCCTCGGCACTGAGCGTGCTCGAAAAACCATCCGAGGAACCAAACTCATGGCAGTATAATTGCAGCGAACCGTTGTCTAAGCAGGACTGGATACGTCCGATTTTCCTTCTCTCGTAAGTGTTCATGCGACCTCCTCGTTGAGCGCTTGTACAGCGTGGGTACGTGGGTAATGGGGCCAATTATCGACTGGCAAACTTCGATTGAGACGACCCCTTATCTCTCTATGCTGAATAATATACGGAGTTTGCCCGAAATGGCAGATCAAAACTCCCAACATCCTGGACTATGGTATGGTTGTTTTGTACATATATCGTATCCTATAGCCATTGGCTGTGTTCTTAAAAAGACGAGGTATATAGCGGCGTAATTGTGGATG
This sequence comes from Ktedonobacteraceae bacterium, assembly GCA_036272735.1. Taxonomy (GTDB): domain Bacteria; phylum Chloroflexota; class Ktedonobacteria; order Ktedonobacterales; family Ktedonobacteraceae; genus DATAYF01. The sequence goes on along the minus strand of DATAYF010000137.1, from coordinate 6,934 downwards.
AGCTGAATAGAAGGAGGTTGTTCCTATATTTATGGCATTGCCTGCCCATAAATGTTGTAAATAGCCCTCGATTTGTTGAAGAAAATTATGTATGGTTTAACTATATTAACGATAAGCGGAACATCTTTCAGACGTATAGTCAGCATTTTGGACCTTTGCTGCACTTGCTGCGTACAGCTTGATCCAACCATTTTGCAATTTGGGGAAAAGTTTGCAATCTTGCGCTCCAATCCCTATAATGCAGGGGCAATGGCTGATGTGGTATTCAGCATACAAAGGGAAAATACACGATCTACCGGGGATAAAAATGACAGTACTCCTACAGCAGAGAGATGAATATGGGTATCTGCAACGTCCAGACTCGCGCCGCAAATTGCGCAACCGTGTTGTCCACTCGTGTAAAAGCGTATTGTTGGGCGGTATCACGCTGGCAATGCTGCTGCCCGGTGCCTGGCTGCGTTTCAGCGGCCTGCTGCATGCCCATCCCGCGCTCAAACCGCCACAGTTCCAGCCCCGACGGCTGCTGGTTATTCGTCCCGATCTGATTGGTGACCTTGTGATGACGTTAGCGGCCGTTCAGGCGTTGAAGAAGACGTATCCTGATGCTGAGATCGACGTGGTGGCGACGCCTGGCAGCGCGAAAGTGGTGGCTGGTCATCCGGCTTTGCATGAAGTGATTGCCTATGATCCCAACATCTGGCGGCGTCCCAAAGCACTGTTGCGCGGGCAAAATTGGCGGGACGCGCGTGCACTCCGTCAACGCTTGCGGGCCAGGCAGTACGATCTGGCGATCTGCGTGCACGGGACATGGTCGGGTATCCTGGGCGCGTTAAGTGGAGCACCTCGGCGCATTGGTTTCGCCAAAGAGCACTATGCAGGCTTTTTAACTGATCCGGTCTCTGGTGGGCACTGGCAGCCGGGCGATCAGATCCACGAGGTTGATTACTGCTTGCAACTGGCGCACGCAGCAGGTGCACTGGTCACCAGTGAAGACCGTGTGCCGCATCTTGTGGTGCCACAGCCAGCATGCCAGGAGGTGGAGGCGCTCTTAGCGCAAGCAGGCGTACGAGTAGATAAGGCACTGATTGCCTGCCATGTGTGCTCGAATAATGGGCAATCCAAGCGTTGGCCTGTTCCCTATTGGGCACGGCTGATTGATCGTCTGGTTAGCGAAGATGTGGCCGAGGTGGTGCTGACTGGTGCACCCGATGATCTGCCCTTTGTGGAAGAAGTGATCAAGCGTACACACGTCAAAACGATCAATCTCGCGGGCAAGACGAGCCTGCTCCAATTGGCGGCGCTGTTGCAGCGGGCGACCCTCATGATTACCGGTGATAGCGGCCCGATGCATATTGGGGCGGCCGTTGGCGTTCCGCTGCTGGCTATGTATGGGCCCACCGATCCCGCGCAGAGTGGGCCGGTAAGTCCCAATGCTACGGTGTTGCGCGATACGATCTGGTGTAGCCCCTGTTATCGTGCACAGGGACCGGCCGATTGTCGCTTTTTTACCACCCAATGTATGAAAAATATTGCACCTGAGCGGGTGTATGCTATGGTGTTGGAGAAGCTTCAGGAACAAAATATCCTGGCAGCACAATAAAAGAGGTGTGTGATGAGTGAGCTTGCATACTCTTTGCGCGATGCGTCTGTCGTGGCGGCGATGGAACGTAACTTCGCAGAAGAGATGACGGTCTGGGGGCATGTGTTGCCTACTTCTGTATTGCATCGTGAGCAGGAGTTGTGCTGGTTTGTTTCTGGCAAGCCGAACATGAATGGCGTACTCCTGACCAACCTGAAAAGTGTTGAGCCAGCGTACGTTGATGCGATCATCGCGGCGAAAATCGCCTATTTTCAGCAGCGCCAGGATAGTTTTGGCTGGTCTGTGGGGCCATCCACCTATCCAGGGGACCTGGTTTCCTCCCTGAAAAAGCATGGCTTTACGCACGGTTTCGAAACAATTGGCCTGGCTGTTGATCTGCAAGAGGTTCCCTTTGCTGCTGAGCCACAACACCTTGCATCGTTGTCCATCCGTGAAATTACTGATCTGGATGGCATGGCAATACAGCGCAGCATCGAGCGTGCAGGCTTCGGAGCCTCCGAAGAGGTCGCCATGGACTACTATCATGGCTACGTGCGTGTTGGCTTTGGTCCGGGCGCGCCCTGGCGCCATTATCTTGGCTGGTGGCAGGGCAAGCCGGTGGCGATGTGTTCGTTGCTCTTATGTGCAGGTGTGGCGGGCGTTTATGGCGTGGCGACGTTGCCCGATGCAAGACGCCTGGGAATTGGTACCGCCATGACCTATCATGCCCTGCACGTAGCGCGTGCCGCTGATTATCGCGTGGCTATTTTGACGGACACGGAGATGAGTCGCGCTATCTATCAGCGTATGGGTTTTCGTGAGCATTGTCGCATTGCTCATTACCAGTGGTCGCCTGAGAGGATTGATAACTAATTTATGCACACAGAACATATTACCCTGCCATCCCAGGCGCGCATTCTCGTGGTGAAGCTGGCGAGCCTGGGCGACCTGCTGCTTACCACGCCCGCGCTGCGAGCCTTGCGTGAAACGTATCCCCAGGCGCGTATCGATCTGTTGGTGACGCCAGAATCGGCGCAGTTACTTCAGGGTTGGGAGACCATTGATCACATCATCGTGCTGGATAAATACGTGTTCGATGATCCGCGCCAGGTCGTGACGCATCCCGACAAACTGTTACGCCTGCTAGTATTCTGGCGCACCTTGCACGCGGGCCATTACGACGCTGTTTTACTGCTGCACCATTTGACCTTGCGCTTTGGACGCTTGAAGCACCAGCTATTAATGCGGGCCACTGGTGCGCGGTGGCGTGTGGGGCTGGATAATGGTCACGGCTGGTTTCTGAATGTACGGGTCAAAGACGCGGGCTTTGGAGCCATTCATGAAGCAGAATATAGCATGGCGGTGGCGCAGGCCGTGGGTGCGCAGGTAAGCGATAAGCGCCTGGTACTGCCTTTGCGCGACGAGCACCGCGCACGCGCTCGCCAACTGGTCTATGGGGATGATTCGCCTGAAGCGTTACAACAACGACCATTGATTGCGCTGCATCCTGGTAGCGGTGGCTACAGTACTGCCCGGCGTTGGGCACCTGAACGTTTCGCGAAACTGGCCGATGCGCTCTTTCAGAAAACCGGTGGGCGGCTGATCCTGATCGGCGGACCCGAAGAGGCTGAGCTACATCAGCAGGTGAGAAGCTGCATGCGTTCGGCCATGCCTGTCTGTAGTCTAGCGGGCAAAGGTAGCGTGCACGTTACGGCGGCGGCGCTTGAACTGGTCGATCTCTTTATTGGCAACGACGCTGGCCCTATGCACATAGCTGCGGCCGTTGGCGCGCCAGTGGTCGCCATCTTTGGCCTGTCCAACTACGCGGCGTGGGGACCGTATACCGGCGGCGATCCTGCGCGCCAGGCCGAGGTTGTCCACCTGAACCTGCCCTGCATGCCCTGCTTTTATCGTGGGCACCTGTTAGGTACACCTGAGGGCTGCGCGACCCGCGATTGCCTGGCAATGTTAGGGGTAGAGCAGGTAGAAGCGGCCGCGCTCAAAGTATTGCGCAAGGAGAAGCGCTACGAAAAAGCAGAAATTTGAATAGGTGCCTGGTAGGATACATAAAGGTTTATTAATGGTTTCCGGAAACCATTAATAAACCTTTATGTGTTCCAGCGGTATTATTGTGCGGGAGCGGTATGGCGTGCTCTTTGGATTGGGCGCGTGAAGTTGCCAATCTCAACTTCGGGCGCTTCGCGTTTGAGGATGTCGATCAAGGCTGGCATACCCAGCGCCCGACCCATTGAGGCGAGATCAGGCATGCGTGGCAAGAGGACCTCGGGATCGATATTCAGGTTGCGCAATTGAATCAGGCGCAAATTCGTCTCTTTGATCAGAGCAAGTAGCGCTTCGACCTCGCGTTCGCGGTCGATCATACCGGGGAAGCAGAGCAGATTGATCGAGCTATATACGCCCGCTTCGTCGGCTCGTTTGAGCGATTCTTTTACATCTGCGAATGTGTAGCCAATGGGGCGATAGTAGGCCGTGTAGGTTTCGGGATGCCCTGAGATGGTGCTGACGCGAATGGTATCGAGACCCGCGTCGTAGAGGCGTTGCAGCCAGCGTGGATTGCTGGCGTTGGTATTGATATTGATCACACCCTTGTCGGTGCGTTCGCGCAATGCCTTGATTGCTCGCTCAAGACGTTTCCATTGCATCAGTGGATCACCCTCGCAGCCCTGCCCAAAGCTCACGATGGCCTCTTCCGCCTGCTCCAGGTGCGGCTGGGAAACCTCGACAATCTCCTCGACCGATGGAATAAAATCTAAGCGATCCTGCGGCGAGATCAAGTCTTCCTCTTCCTGCTTGGAGATGCAACCCACACAGCGCGCATTGCAGCCTGGAGAAACGGCAACCGCCATCTCCCAGCGTTCGAAAAAGAGGTTACTGGCCGTTGGACACGAGTAATCGAGGGCACAATGAGCGTGCTGGCCGATAATGCGGTTATCGGGAAGCGCCACGCGCTTCGCACGCACCAGGCGCTCAAGCTTGCGACGGTTGAAGGCGCGTGGGTGCCACTTCGCGGGGTCGTCGGTCTGCACGGCGGCTACGTAGAGCTTGCCCTGCATGCCAGCCAGCGCGCTATAGCCAAAAAACGGCAATGGTTCCGTGTCTGGCACTTTTTCGTAATCGGGTAGCTGCGTGCGCGTATACCCGATGGGTAAGAGTGCGGCCATGGCCCAGCCACGCGAGCGGCTCACTACCTGGCGCGTGCCGTTTTGTTTCAGTCCCACGGCCTGGCGATCCGGCATCATCGAAAGGGTCGCGCCATCCGGTAAAGGCATAAGCTCAGTAGCTTCGAGCGGGCGACCGCCAAAGGCTAAAGCCCGCAGATGCGGCTCCTCGCGTATTTCCCCATCGGGGGTACAGTAAACAACGTATGGAATAGACATGGGTATCCTTTGTATCTGTATGTATATATGGCTCTGTATCGTATGTCTCGCTAATGCATGGGTGGTGGCGTAGCCGGAATACGTGGTCCGGTGGGTTGATCTTCAGCATAATCATTTTCAAAAAGGGGGGGGAAACCACCGGTTACACCTGTCCGCGACTGTGTCGAGACGCGATGCTCCAATTCACGTGTTTCTTCGTACACAAACGTGAGCAAAATATGATCGCCGCGCATGCTCTGGCACATATGACGGATGCGTGGATACTCCTCTTCCATCCAGGCATTGACCATAGCTTCTAGTGCGGCCATATTATCGCCACACTGAGCGCTATCAAAGCCTTTAAACCTGTACACCTTCCGTTCCATCCTTTCCGTTAAACAACAATACTGTGCCAATGAAAATGCTTCCCGTCATGACCGTTGCCTATTGTACCATGTTGTAGCTTACTTTACCACACCTTGCAAACGTTGCAGCTCTACGAAGAAATCAGGATAGCTTTTCGCGATATGGGCAATGCCGGTCAACGTCAGTCCTTGACGGCTGCGCAACGCCACGGTTGCCAGCGCCATCAACAAACGGTGATCGTTATGCCCATCGACCTCTACGCCACCCTCGATGCCTTCGGGGCGTCCTTGTACGACAATCGCATCGCGTTGTGCTTGTACAGAACAACCAGCACGTTGCAGTTCCGCACACAGATCGTGAATACGGTCGGACTCTTTGTAGTGCAGATTCTCGATATTGTAAAAGACACTTTCCCCCGTGGCAAAGCAGGCTGCCGCGACTAGTACCGGAATGCAATCGATGACCTGGTCACCATCAAGCCTGATGCCACGCAAAGGACGCCCACCGTGCAGCGTTACTATGTCGCCGTCTCTATGGATATCGGCTCCCATCGCGCTGAAGGCTGCGAACAGTGCTTCGCCAACCTCATCACCAGGGCGCAGACGCGTTACACGCAGTTCGCTTGTTGGATCAGTGGCGACAGCACACAGCGCAAACAGAGCTGCTGCTGCTGGATAATCCCCAGGCAATACGTATTCGCGTGCTTGATAAGATTGCCCACCAGAGATGAAGAAATGCTGCAGCGTCTCGTCGTGCTCTACTTGAATGCCTGCTTCCTGAAGTACCTCCAGGCTAGCCCGCACCAATGGTTGCGATTTCAACCCATCCACAACCACGATGGCGACATCTTCGCCGACGAGCGGGGCCAGGAAGAGCAACGCGCTCACATACTGTGAACTGCGTGCCCCCGAAATTTCAACCTGTCCTCCATGCAGCTTGCCCCCATGGATGGTAATGGGCAGGCAACCCTCTGGCCCTGTCCCTTCGCACCTGGCTCCCAGCGCGGTTAATGCCGTCAGTAACTCACGGTTGGGGCGTTTCCCCAACGATTGTGGATGATCGGTCACAAATGTGACCTCTGGTAGTAGTGCGCCCAGGCCAAGCAACAGGCGTAAGACTGCTCCGGCATTGCCGACGTTGATCGTGGTCGGCGTGGTCGTGTGTGGTCGGCCTCCTATGCCGCGCACGGCGAGCATGCTCTGCTGTTCATCCTCCCACGCCAGGTTGGCTCCTAGCGCCTGGCAACCACGAAAGAGCGCCTCGCTGTCATCGTTCCTGGCAGGAAAGGCCACTCGGCTAGTACCCGCTGCTAGCGTGGCCGCCAAAAGGTAGCGTAAGGTGTAATACTTCGAGGATGGTACTTCGGGCATTCCATAGATGCGTTGTGCTGGTGCAATGTAAAGCGTATGTGCTGTCTGCATTGTTGACAAAAGCATTCCCTCCACCGTGTTCATACTGTCTGCCATTGTACGGCAAATTGTGCTGGACGTCGAGTGATGAAACCTCATCTGTATAACAAACTCTGCCTTATACTTTATACATTGTTGTCGATGCATATTTATCGTCGTTTCACAATGTGAATACTATGCTATGTACAAAAGCAAACATAATA
>DATAYF010000136.1:0-9259 GCA_036272735.1 Ktedonobacteraceae bacterium | reverse complement strand
ACAGTGTCATCAAACACGCTTTAGGGGTAGTGGTATGGACGAACGCGCATCCTATCTAGTACAAACCAGAAATTATGCTTTTACTTTTATTATTACGCGGCTCCAGATGTTTTGTCTGGAGCTTCTAGGGTTTGTACTTCTTAGACGAGCGCGTTTCGCCGGGTAAGTTGGTATAGGAATATACCTGAAGCGGAGCGCAAATAAAAGCGTTCCGCTTTTTTGTATTACATTCCTATGGATTGGATAGCTTGTTTATTGCGCAAAGAGTATTTTATATTCATTGCACTCACACAAGTGCACAACACATGGATACTGTGCACGTACACAAAGGAAGGTAGTTATTAGTAATGCGTCCATTAATTGGTATCCCCTGTCACGCGGGATTGCGAGCGGAGACAGACAGACCTATCTACTACAATAATCGTACCTATATTCATGCGGTAGAGAGCGCGGGCGGTCTCCCTCTGCTCATCCCGCTGGTAGACGATCTTTCGAGCCTGCTAGAGCTGTTTCCACGTCTGGACGGTGTCTTGATCTCTGGTGGTATTGACGTCGATCCACAATATTATCATCAACAGCCGCATCCTTTGCTCAGTGAAATCAACTCGCACCTTGACGAGTTGGAGATTGGCCTGGTGCAGTGGGCCAAGGAGCACAACGTGCCTACGCTTGGTATTTGTCGGGGTATGCAGGTAATAAATGTGGCCCTGGGTGGCGACCTCTATCAGGATTTAAATGCCGACCTGCCCAATAGCCTGCGCCACGAAAACTCGGATCTGCCGCGCACCAAATTGATCCACAAAGTGAATGTGACTGCTGGGAGCCGCATGGAAGCCATTTTAGGCGTGCGTGAACTTTCCGTCAACAGCCTTCATCACCAGGCGGTCAAAGAAGCCGGTCGAGACGTGGTCATTAGCGGTTATGCCGAAGATGGCGTCGCAGAAATGCTCGAAGTGACAACACACCCGTTTATGGTGGCTGCTCAGTGCCATCCCGAAGAATTATACAAAGAACATCCCGTATGGACGCGCTTCTTCCAGGCGCTGATCGAGGCGTGTAAGGAATCCAAGCATGCAACACCTGCCCGCTCGGATGAGCCAGAAGATGCCACCGAGAAGATGCCGCGCATTCTGGCCGGTAGCCACTAACTTCCTTGCTTATATGACAGTGTGCGAGGATGTGCAGCGCTAGACTGGGATGCACACTGTCACTTATCAAAAGACTGAATATACTCCATCGTGAATGGTGAATGCATTTTTATGTATGAATAGTCTATGTAGACTATTCATACATAAAAATGTATCTTTCTCTGTGTAACGGCACTATTGCAGTTCTTTCCGGCGTTGCTCGCCTTCTTCGATCAGGCCCACAAGGTATTGCAGCTTCTTAATGGTATGTTCGGCGTTGCGCTTGTTGCGCTCGTAACCTTCGGGATCAAGCTGATCGTACCAGGTCTGAATATCTGCTTCAGACGTGTCGTACCACTTGGCGTCGGCCTGCAAACGCAGATATACGCGCATCTGTGGGTCCTGCTTTTTGCGCACTGGTTTGATAACAGGCGTTGCCGTGCTCTCCTGCTCGTCGGCCGCAACCGCCTCGGCCAATTCTTGCGCAGGGTGCAGCTCGTTGTAGAGCGCCTCAACCACCGAGGTACGGAAAAATGCCTCGCGTCCCACGCCGCGCACCGGCTTGATACGACCATCCTTTAGCCACTGCTCAAGTGTAACGCGGTCGATACCTAAACGACGCGCCGCCTCGCCCGCGTCGATAAACGCGAAGCGACCCCCACCTGCTGGATTCATCATTATATCTATCTCCTGTCGTCAACATTACCCATTATGCCTGCTCTCCCTTGCGCGTGCGATAAAACATTAGCAGCGTGCTCCCGTAGCGGCGCTCGTCGCTGAGCACCAGCCTTTGACACTCGACAGCAGCCACGCCGGGACGCTCCTTCGGGTGGATCTGTACGACCACCAGGCCGTCCGGGTCCAGCAGGGGTGAGCTATCAACCACATTTAGTGCACGCGCCGCAAGTTCTTCGTACTGAGGAGGCGCAATATAGATCATAGCATACGGCTGCACCGTCGTGGCTCGCGCCTGCGCCTGCAAAAACTTGAAGGCGTCGGTATGCAGTACCTCCGCCTGAGCCGCCAGACCCGTGATCTGAAGGTTCTCGCGTACCAGGCGCACGATTTTATAGTTCATCTCGATAAAGGTAGCGTGCGCTGCGCCCCGACTCAGCGCCTCGATGCCAACGCTGCCAGTGCCTGCAAACAGATCGAGTACGCGGATATCCTCGACCTCGTCGGACAGGATATCGAACAGCGCTGTCTTCACGCGATCAATGATGGGCCGCGTCCCCGTCGTCTTGGGGGTCTTGAGTTGCCGCCCTTTCGCCACGCCTGTTACCACACGCATGCTTATTCTCCCTCGTCCAGATAGATCAGCACGGCCTCTGCATCATCCATAAAGTAATCATCTTTGGCCCAGGAGATGAGTTCTTCTGCCTGTTCCCCTTTTAACTTCTTCAGCGAACCTACACCCCATACGCCACGAATCAATGCCTGTACCTGCTCCTCACTGATCTGACCACTGATCACATTGCGTAATGCTTGCAGGCGGGCCTGGCTGACCGTGTTAGTGCCGTGCTTCTCGCGCAAGAGATCAACCCGTGCGCTGGCGCGTTCGCGGCTTTCTTCATCCAGCGCTGGCGCATCCTCCAGTGAGGCATCGCCAAAATTTTCCTCTTCTTCTTCGGGCTCTACCTCTTCATCGAAAACCACAGGTCGCGCCTGCTTGCTATTGGGGGTTGGCACTGCTGGCTGCTCATCATCATCTTCCAGGTCGGAATCATCCTCATCATCGTTCTGCATTGCAGTGGCAACCGCTTGTCGTATCTGAGAGTTATTGGCGGTTGCACGAATGTCACGTAGCGCGTTTTGCTCGCGTGGCGAGATATCATCGTTGTCCTGCCCCGAAGATAGCAGGTAGTGCAGGCGGTCCAGTGCTTCGCGCAAATTGATGCCGGTCGTGAGCGATTTGACTTTGAGCAGGTTCATGGCATCGCGCGGGCCCAGGTTTAGCTCTTTGATGGCCTGAATAAATTCCGGGAGCGTAAGGTTACCGCTGCCCGATCCAGGCATCGAAGGCATACTGACACCACCGGCCTGTGCGCCCGATTTGCGCGCCTCCCCATACTCCGTGTCTCCATCTCCGGCCGTTTGTCCTCCTTCATGCACGCTGCGTGCGTTGGCGGAGAACTCCTGGGTCGCGGTTTGTGGCGCGGAGGTAGCCGCCTCTTTAGGAGCCGAAGGCGAGGCTGTTTTCTCTGCGGAAGCCTGCGTGGGAGGTGTAGACGTAGCAGTGGTTCTCGCGTTGGCATTTTGTTGTCGTATCATATCCAATCTGGCCGCGACCACAGAGTTTTCGGAGTCAACCGCGTTTTTTGTGTTCTGATAATTCGGCTTGCGTTGGGCATTCTGGGCATTCTGCAACATCTGTGGCAGCCTGCTTTCGACGTGACTCATCAGGTGCGTCAGGCCATCCTCAGCCTCGCGAAATAAACCTTCACGCGTGCCAGCATCCGCGCCCAGCGGCACAGGTACTCCCATCTCAATCGTATGCTCACGCCCACCGCTTGCAAAGCGCGTGGCGTAGCGCAGCCAGATATATTCTCCAGAATTCTCTTGCTTGCTATTTTTACCGTCCATAAACACCAACTCCTGCCTTGATAGCTTCCTGTTACAGCCAGCCAGATAGTGAGGCTCTCTCGCCACGTACGTATGTACATTATATCAAACCTGGTGCGCATGTACATCGCCACCTTTTTCACAAACCCAGGGCCTTTCAATGTTGCACTTCTAATGCACTTCCTATGTATATCTCATAAAAGTATAGAGATGATGGTTGTGCATAGAGTTGCATTGTGCTATATTGTGATAAAGGTTGTACGCTCGTTGTGAAAGGCAGGGTGAGTGAAAATGACGACCAGTAATCGCTTGTCCGTGGTGACTCCTGCTGATTGGATTCCCGGTCCCGCTCAGGATGAGTGGACGTATGAGGTGTATGAGGCGTATGTAGCGATACCCGTCCTCGGGCATCGCTATGAAGTAGTGGATGGAGTGTTGTATATGCCACCAGCACCTACATGGGATCGTCAATCAATCGTTGGTGAAATTTATACGTGTTTGAGAACGCTATTGAGAACGCTATACAGAATACAGGATTGGGAAAGGTGCGCATGGCACCTCTTGACGCAGAGTTGAGTTACAACAATATTGTGCAGCCCGATGTACTCGTCGTATTAAATGAGCATCTTGATCGAAATACTGGAACTCGCTTTATCGGTGCGCCCGACCTGGTGGTGGAAATTGCTTCTCCCAGTACCTCCCGTTATGATTTGCATGCCAAACTCAACGCGTATGCGCAAGCGGGCGTGCCCGAATACCGGGTGGTTAATCCCGATGCTCGCGTGGTAGAGCTACTTGTGCTGGAAAATGGCACCCATACTTCCTCTGGCCTTTTTTTCGGCTCCTCTGTACTCCCTTCTAAAATTGCCTTCAACATGACCACAAGTATCGAGCAATTCTTCGTCGATATGCAATAGTAATTTTTCTCATGAAGATAATGGTACAAGTGGGCGGCCGCAAACCACCCATCTGTACCATCATGTTAATATATAGGCTGCATTGTACTCTATGATAGAGTATGGGAAACACTATACCATTAATATGAATTTAATAAGTCTTTTCTACTTAGTGCTTATCGAAACCATATAAACGGCTCGAAATTATCTTTTGAGAAAGTTGAGAAGAAAGCTTCATGCTCAGCCCTTCACCAACTCAACAGTCACCACGAGAACCAGCGCCTGAGCACAAGGCTAGCGTACGCTCCACGCCAATACGCAAGCGGCGTGGCGAAACGTTGGTGGCGCTCGTCATCAAGGCCATGCTGCGTCCCCCGCTCAAAGGCGTGTACTACCTCATTCATGGCATCCAAAACCATAAGCTCCTGACCCTGAGCGTCATCCTGCTGCTGCTTATTAGCATGAGCGCCACGACTTTTTTCACCACTGGCAGCCTGCCCTTCGGCGTCGGAAGCGATCCATTCAACTTTCATGTCGCGGGCAGCGATGGTGGTGGCGACCATATCAAGAATTGGCTCTACGCCCTGCGCGATGGCGATGCTACCAAGCTCGCGCTGATACAGTCCGAACTCACGATGGCGCAACCGCCCGACCCGAACCAGCTTATCACGCAGTATAGCCAGGCGCAGGCACATCTCAAGTGGACCACCATCAATGTCATGGGGGTTTATTCTGAGCCGGACAGCACGGTCGAAAGTTTTGTTGCTGTAGACTTTACGGCCAATGGTCCGGGTGGCGCATCGAATGGGGTCGTTATGTGGCATTTTACGACCCTACCATCGAGCCAGGGACGTTTGTTGGCAATCGATCTCGTTTCAGCTCGTTCACTTGCGTAGCAATCGGGGGTAGTTCGTATGACACAACAACCGAAAAATCGTGGTAACCTGGACCGGGCAATTGATCTCGGCATCGACCAGTTTGGACGCTTCATCAGGCAACGCTGGATCTGGTTGGTCCTGCTGCTGGTTGTCGCCTGGTACGTGATCGTCTCCGTCGTTCCACAACTGACGCCGCCATCGCCCGGCTCCATTCTTACCTACGCCTTCCAGATCATCTTTGCTATGTTCTTTGCCGTGATTCAGATTGTCGCCCTCTTCTGGTTCCTGGCGCGCCCCCGCCTCTATTGGGTGCTGCCTGGCGAAACAGGCGTCAGCTTTGATGACTACAAAGGCAATCCCGAAGTGCTCGAAGCGGCGCGGCGTATCGTGACACTGATCCAGGGGGTCAAAGAATTCCAGGATATCGGTGGTCAGCCCATTCGTGGCCTGCTGCTCACCGGCGATCCCGGCACCGGCAAAAGCTACCTGGCCCAATGCATGAGTTCGGAAGCAGGCGTGCCCTTTGGCTATCTCAGTTCTTCCAGCATCCAGAACATGTTCCTGGGCATCAGTGTGCTCACCGTCAGCAACATGTATCGCAAGGCGCGCCGCCTGGCTCGCGAATACGGCGGCTGCATTATCTTCATGGATGAAATCGACGCCATCGGCGGCTCGCGCAATGGTCAAGGTGCCGGTGGTATGGCTGGTGGGGGTGGCATGGGACTGATGGGGGGATTGATGGGCGGTGGTATGGGGTCGGGAGCCTTGAACCAGTTGCTCATGGAAATGGACCCGCCCAACATCGAGACCGGCTGGCTCAAGAAGATGCTGCGCACCCTCGGCCTGTATCACGGTCGTAGCCAGCAGCAGCCCGTGTTGACCATCGGAGCCACCAACTTGCCCGATACGCTCGATGCCGCGTTGCTGCGTCCCGGCCGCTTCGACCGCAAGGTCAACGTGGCCCCGCCAACTGACAAGTATCGCCCCGAGGTCATCGAATACTACATCCAGAAGGTGAGCCACGAGCCGGACATCTCGATCAACGCGCTCTCGGCCCGCCTGGTCAACTACACTCCGGTCGCCATCAAGCACGTCGTCAACGAGGCGGTCATTACTGCCCACTTTGCCGGTCGGGATCGCATCGCCTATCGCGATCTGATCGAGGCGCAGGATGTGCACGAGTACGGTCTGCGCCAGCTTAGCGAGTTGACGCCGATTGATCGTCGCCGCATCGCCTACCACGAGGCCGGGCATACCGTGGCATCCTACTATCTGTATGAACGCTATTTCCCGGCCTACGTTACGGTCCAGCTACGCAGTGGCAATGGTCTGGAAAACGCCCTGGCCTTTGCGCATCCCCGTCCGAAAGAGACCGTGCTCACCTATAACAAGCAGGATATCGAGGCCCAGATCCAGGTCTCGATGGCCTCGCGTGCCGCCGAAGAGTTGTTCCTGAACATCCAAATGAACGGCGTCACCGGCGACTTCGCACACGCGACCCGGCTAGCTACTATGTACGTCGGCGCGTTTGGTATGGATGGTACCTTCACCTCGTTCCTGGCCTTCGCCGGAGACCCCACCAGAACGGTGCAGGTGCCGCGCATGGCCGAGCGAGTCGAGGAGGTGCTACAAACGCAATTCAAGGCTGCCAAGCAGCTTTTGCAAGATCACAGCGAAGCTCTGATCGCCATAGCCGAAGCCCTGATTGAACGTGACGAACTCATCTCGGATGACATCATCGCGCTCATCCAGGAGGCCGACGCGCGCCAGGTCGCCACCCAAATGATCGACGATTTGCAGCCCTTACTGCTGGATAACCGCTAATGCCTGTAGAGACCGGTTTGTGGTGTCCGCCGAACCCTTCCGACCAATAAACATCGCAGTCGCAATGGCGCAAGGTGTTGGGTTGGTTGGCTAGGAGGAAACACGGACACGATAAATCGGTTCCTACGAATAATACGGGTATTTAAGCTCCATGCGGCAAGCACCACTGCACATCTTCCGTTGCCTGCAAAACAAAATCTGCCTGGCGCTGCTTGTACATCTCCGCGTCCTCAACGCTGGGCACGCGCATCGCCACCAACATATCTGGTTCGCCTGCACGCTGGGCTGCGCGATAGTGACGCACGAGGTCGAAATCATCGGCGGTGTCGCCAATGTAGAGGCCCCCGCGTGCTCCTGTGCCCTTGATAGCCAGGCGTAGCGCCTCGGGATCGGGCTTGGCGCTGACGTTGGCCGGAATAACGACCTCCCACCAGCGCTCACCGCTATAGGCTGTCATGCGTTCTAACGCACTATCGACTTCGGGGCCGATGCGTCCTGTGATGATGCCGAAATGCCGGATACCCGCGTCGCGTAAGCGTTGTTGCAGGTCGGCAGGATACAATAGCTCTTCGCGCTGTACCAGTCCGCGTGCGTTGGGTAGGTAGCGCGGCTCATATCCGTAGCGCTTGCGCAACTCGTCCGCCCCCCAATAATACTCGCGATATATTTCACCCACCATGTCGTAATCTGGGAGCGCTGTGGCCGGGATAACCTCGCGTGCCCAGGTTAGCCCGCCGTGTCCTTGCAGATTGGCCGCTCGCGAAAGTTCGGCCCACTCCCGCGTGCTACGCTCGGCCAGCGCCGTGCCGCGCCACTCGCGCAGACGGGCTGTGGCGAGTGCGACCAGCAAAAAGCACATATTCCAATCGTTATTGTATCCCCCGGCCTGCTTGAACAGGTCCAGGTCCTGCATCGTCAGCAGCGCCTTCCCCTCGCTTTGGCCCCAATCCAGGCTCCGCAGTGTGCCGGTGATATATTCTGTTACGCCAATATCAGTGGCATGAAATGACGCGCTGGTATTAATCAATACGCCATCAATATCAAAGAAAATAGTGTCGAAAGGTGTAGGATACTGTAGGTTCGGTTTGCTCCAGATGACCGGAGAATGCATAAAAATAGACCCCTTTGTATTGTTGTTGCAGAAACCGATACCATAAAGAAAAGCTTGTGTTTTTTTGTTCACGAGACGAGCAGGCGCAAAAAGGCCGAGATCAACCAGCGTACCACAAAGTAGACGGCGATGGCGACCAGCGTGGAAACGTCGATGTGGTAAGCACCATACACGATGTTGGGCGCAATCTGCTCGAAAGGCAAGGCCAGGGGCCAACTGAGTAGAAAGGTCCATTGAGCGAACAGACTGTCGGTGACACCGAAAAAGGTAAGCAGGAAGCGGGCGCAAAGCAGCAAGATCAGCACGAGCATCGCCAGGTTGAGTAGCTGATTGATTTTGCGTACCAATGCCCTGCTGAAGTTGCTCCAACCGTAGGAGACGCGCTGTGACCAGGTTGCGCGTGGTGGTTGATACATCGGAGGCAGCGGCGCAGTGACGCTACGCATCGCTGGATCGGTATGCTCGTTCGGATTAGGATATTCATTGTGTAATGTATAATGGAATGGTTCAACGTCGCGAGGTGTGCTCGGCATAGTTTTCCTCACCCTCTATGCAAAACGACTGTTTTTGTGCCCTGAAAAGAATAACGATGGTACGTAATACATTTTAGCGCGAATCGGCACGAATTTCTAGCGTGGTGTTGACCTTGAACGTAGGAATGCGTACCTCTGTACCATTTTGGCGTTTGGCGCTCGGTTGGTCGATCACGTAGATCTCGTCCCAGTTTTCGCCAGGAATAGCCAGCAGCGTTTGTTGCAGCAGTCCCGTGTGATAGGCGATGACCTGTTCGCCAACGCTGCGTGAACGCTTCAGGTCCTGTTGTATACACGTTTCAGGCGCGATATTGAACACAAGTAGACA
>DATAYF010000135.1:0-3897 GCA_036272735.1 Ktedonobacteraceae bacterium | reverse complement strand
TCTGTAGACCGCCGCTGGGGTCTGATAATCGAGCGCTTGGTGTAAACGCTGATGATTGTAAAAGTCAAAGTAGGCTCGCAGCTCTTGATAGGCCTGCGGAACCGTTTGATAGTCCTTGATGTACACCTCCTCATACTTCACGCTGCGCCACAGGCGTTCGACAAAGATATTGTCTAAAGGCCGCCCACGCCCATCCCAACTGATTTTCACCCCTGCCTGCTGCAGACGCGTCACAAACTCCATGCTGGTAAATTGGACGCCCTGATCTGTATTGAAGATGCCTGGTGTGGCTTTGCGCAAAGCTTGATCCAGGGTTTGTAGGCAGAAGCTGGTATCCAGTGTGGTCGAAAGATCCCAGGCGAGCACATAGCGACTGTACCAATCCAGAATAGCCACGAGATAGACAAATCCACGTGTCAGGCGGATGGAGGTGATATCACTGCTCCAGGCCTGGTTGGCACGTTCAATCGTGCAATGGCGCAACAAGTAGGGATATTGCTGGGCGGTGATGCCTGCTTGGCTCAGGTGGGGTGGGGGATAGATCGCCTCCAAACCCATCAGACGTAAGAGTCGGGTGACCCGTTTGCGATTGACCGCGTAGCCCTCTGTTTGCAACCAGGCCGTCATCTTCCGTGTTCCGTAAAAAGGTGCGCGCGTATATTGCTCGTCAAGTAAACGCATCAACGTTACGTTCTCTTCGCTTTCCATCGCCGGTTGATAGTAGTAGCTCCTGCCGCGCCAGCCCCAGCAATTCACATTGCCGGGCGATGCTCAAGCTCGGATGCTCTGGAACAATGAGCTGGCGTTTGACCTCAGCGGAATCGATCTGATTTTTTTTTCAAGAAGTCCACTTCGACTTTGAGCTGTCCAATTTGTTGATAGAGCGCCGCAACCAGGTCCTTATGGTGGTCCCGTTTGTCAAGACAGTTTTTGGGCAAAAATAAGACAAAACTCAACTGTTCAAGGAACCCGTAGTTACCTTTTTAGATAGACCTGTGCTGGTGTTTGATAGTCAAGCGCTTGGTGTATACGCTCATGGTTGTAAAACGTGAAGTAGTCACGTAAGTTCCTTACAGCATCTGGGACATTCAGATAATCTTTGATATATACCTCCTCGTATTTTACACTGCGCCACAAACGCTCCACAAAAATGTTGTCTAACGCCCGCCCCCGACCATCCCAACTGATACGGATATCTGCAGCCTTGAGCCGGCTCGTGAACTCGCTGCTCGTAAACTGCACGCCCTGGTCACTGTTCCCACGCGATGCGCAACGAGCTTGTTGAAGAGCTAATCATCAAACTGTAAGCGAAAATCATGCAGACCGGGCAGGGGAGTCCGGAAGATCCAGCCAAACTGGTGGGAGGAGAGCAAACCACGCAGAAGAGAGGAAGAAGTGAGAACCAGCCGGGAAACGAGGCCAGAAGGATTCGCTCGGAGAAGCCAGCTTGTCCGAGAAAGTCGATCGGCGGGGAAGCGCGAAGTTACGCCGCAGCGAAACCGAGTGAGGTGGTAACGTCTGCTGGGATGCCAAACAGCATGATCGCGACTTGCCCAGAAGTTTCCGTACGCGCATTGCGAGCGAGCCGCTTAGCCCACGAGAGGCGCGAGTGCGCACGTTGCGCCCGGGAGAGGATCGCGTCCGTGGTGGGTGGGGATGCGGCAGAAGGCAGCAGGCGCACGTCAAGGCGTTGGTGCCGCACGAACTGGATACAGGCACGCCGATGGTCTCTGCGGCTCCAATCTCGCCAGAGCAGTGGTGCGGGACCGACGCAAAGCGGATGCAACAGCACGCTGACCTGGCGCGGTTTCGAGGTATTGCTGCCTAGCCATTGGCACTGCTCCCGCAGAGCACAGGGACGACAACTGCGGATGCTAGCTCCATATACGATGCGCAGACTCCCATCAGCTTCTCTGCGGTGTTCATGCGGGGTCAGTTTCTGGTCTGCCGGGCACCGAAGCGTTCCATCGGGCTGGAGGGCAAAATCCTGGCCCGCGAAGCGACCGGCCTTCCATGCGGAACCTACTTCTGGAGGAGCATAGCCAGAGGCAGGTGCGGAGTGTGGTGAAGGAGGAGGGAGAGCCGGAGCAAACTCGGTCGTGCGTAACGGTTGTGGCTTGAACTGATGACCCAGTTCGAGTCTCAGGTTCCAGGTCCATTGCGAGATCACGTGCCAGCACTCCTGTCCCCAGGCCGAGTGGCTGCACCACCTGTCGGGGTCCTGCTCGAGGTCTTCATCTGAGAGAATCGGTTCAAAAGCCCCGCGATGGAGGTACAACTCAACCACATCGCGCGCGGTGAAGGCGTGCTGTGGCAGGTTTGTAAAGAACAGTTCGTAGACGACCCCTGCGCGTGTCACCCCAATCGGGCTCTTCTTCTTTCCGGCAGGATGCGTGGCCACAACCACCCGGCAGAGTGTTCCTTCGGGTCCCACCGGAATCTCTGGGCAATCATAGAGGCTGCGCTCCATCTGACTTTCGGGACGCTGCTGTACCTGATCAGGAGGCAGATGCAACCGGGCCGAGATGCTCGGATGATCGAGCAGGTGATAGTCTTTCCCACGAATGACAAACGCGAACCCAGCCACATCGGAGAGCACCACTCCATTGCCATATTGGCCATCGAGCCGGAGCAGTGTGCGTTCTGGTGAGAGCTGATGGGTCGCCAGATACCGGCCAATGGCGGAGATCCCCTCGCGCAGTTCCTCCCGATAGCGCCCATTGCCTCGGTTCCCGAAACTGCCGAGCCACTGATAGCTATGCGCCTGCGACACCGTGGTCCGTGTCCTGACGACTTCCCCCCGCTTGCGGCCCCGGTAGCCAGGCGCACAGACGTCATCCAATCGGCGAAAGGCCGGAGGCAAGTCTTCTCCCTGGGGTAAGGCGCGTTGGCGGGCGGCTTCCCGCGTACCGTCGATGTCGAACACCATCCAGGTGTTTCCCCCTCGATCCACTAGCCCTCCGGTTTGTTTGTCGGGCGTGAGCTGGCGCGCGAGCAAATCATCGAGAAAGAGCGTGCGCAGCGCTTCAACAGGTGCCTCCGTCAACGCCGCTAGAAAACGGGAGAGCGCTGAGCGAGAGGGCAACTGGTTGCGTTCAAACAATGCCATGAAGGGGATCGCAAAGGGCTGGAGGCTTTCGTAGAACTCCTCCAGGGTGCGCTCGCCGCTGATGGCGTAGCCGAAGAGCACCGCGAGAAAGTCAATGACTTCATAGCGCCCAAACCGCTTCCGAGCAAAGCGCACCCTTTCATTGATTTTGCTCAGGATATGGTGCTTGCGCAGAGAACTACTGATCACCACGACCTCGCCAAACCAGCAAGGAGTCGAGGGGTTGGGTTCCGAAGTCGCCTGGATTTTCACTGAGGTGTTGGCGATATTGGTCATATCTCCCTCCTGTTGAGAACTGTTGTCTGTTGTTCTCTTCTTCAAGGAGGCACATTTCTACGCCGATTGGCGAAGCCTCACGACTAGCAGCCGTCAATGAAGTCGTCCTGACCACATCGACGCCGGGCGAAGCGCACTCGCTCCTCGATGGCGGCCACGTATGCTCCGGCATGTTCAATGATGAGCACCAGGATCACTCCCCGCGCCCTCGAGGGCGTCGAGGGAACGGACTGAGAAGAGATCTGGAGAGCCCTGTTCGCAAAGTAGGTCATCAATAGTTGCGTCGTGGTGCTGAGTGAAAACAGCGTGTTGCCGGTGAGAGACGAGTCTGGTCTCTCACCGGCAACGGCATTAAAGCGCACCCGCATCTCTGGCGGCATAATACGAAGGATAGATGGGGCGGAAGCCCAGTTCATTGCGGATGCGGAGGGTATCGAGGATCAATTCCCACGGATTCTTGAAGGAGGTATCTGCATCACTTGCATCTTCTGACAGGCCATTCAAGCGCCGCA
>DATAYF010000134.1:0-7365 GCA_036272735.1 Ktedonobacteraceae bacterium | reverse complement strand
CGTGGCTCGCCACTTTTGCGCCCATGTACTGTGAGGAGTTGGATGGGCCCCATCTTCAGGCCCATGCGTGCCATAGTCGTTGCAAGCAGATTGCCCAGACGTACAAGAAATCTGAGACTCCCTGCGGCGAAAAGCCGAGGGATTCTCCCGTCGTTCCAACGCTTCCTCATCTTGCGAGAGGCTCTTGTCGGAGACCGAGAGCATTGCAAGCCGACCAACTCGAACGGGAGAGGACAGGACCGTGAGGAGCGCCAGAAAGCCTCCCCAGCCGGCTGGTTGATTACTCTTCGTTGCGACGTGCACCCGCCTCCAGGCGACACCAACGAAGAGAAGAGAGCGGTTCTCCTGCCATGCGTCTTTTCACCGTATGGACGTATGGTGCCTTGTTAGAACGAATGTACCATACAGGACTCTTCCTGTCACGTGTTTTCTGCGCCTGCCGGCGGCGCGGCTTCCATCCCCCTGCATGCATGCAGGGGCCTTCCGCCGCGAATAGTAACCATCTGGTTGGCAATTGAATCCCCTTGTTGGCCGCTGCTGCCGCCGACTTCCAACGAATAGCTGCCACTGTGGGCTTTGGCTGTAGTGCGCGTTGGCAGTGGTTGTCCGGTATAGGTCCAACTACCGCTTGTCTCAAAGCCGCCATCCTGGATCAGGTTGCCGGTAGGCGTTCCAGTGGGTGTCGATGCTGGTGTGCTGGTTGATGTCGGTGTTGGCGTTGGGGTCCCGCCGCCGGTGCCAAACTGAATGTCGAGGACCGCGTACAATTCGATGCCGTTGGGCGCAACCCCGTTTTGACCATGTAGGAAGTCGAAGAAGCCAACGCCGGTGACGGTCACGGGCATGTTGGCAGTCTGGAAGGTGTCATTCGGCGTGTAGCGTGCATCGAATTCGGAGCGAGCGTTCTGAATGTCAGACAGTAACGGGCTGGAAGACCCAACACAGGCAGGATCGGAAATTTCGGCGATCATTGTTTTGCCAGAACTGTCCTGAAGGATCAAATGGTAGTTGGAGTCGCTCTCCAATTTGTATTGGGTCAGCGTGTTATGCAATTGGAACACGGTGGTCTCAGTCGGCTGAACGCGATTGTTGGATGGCAGGTTGCTCGGTGCAGGCAACGAGGTCAGCGCGGCAATCGTAGTCTGGGACGTAGAATTGAGGTTGATCAAACCAGCGTCGGCATCGGTGCCAGTCTTGACCGCCCAGCGTTCCACTCCGCAAGATCCGGTGCTGCTGAGCGGATTACTACGAACCGCCTCGTGATCTGAATATTCTGAGTCCGCATCCGCTGCTGTGCTGTGACTATTTTGTGTTGATGGGAAATGATGGATTGCAGCGTATACGGGAACTCCCCCTGCCAACGCCAGTAAGATCAACAATCCCACGATCAAAAAGATCCTTTTTTTGATCCAAACTCCTTTGACTAAACAGGAACTAGTGCTCTCAATGGAAAGAGAAATCACCTCTGGAAAAGTGCGATGTTTAAATATGCTTATTTTCTTTCCACCAGAAGTAAGTATACATGAAAATCATTATTTGTGTTTTATCAGCACGTTAAATTCAACTGGCTTTTGATAGATTTTGGTGGATTTTGGGGGTCGTTCCCGCAGGTGATATACTCAGGTAGGAGTAAACAAGAGTCATGGTGCAACATAAACAGACACGGGTCGTGCACGTCGATGCACAGAGGCCGGATGCCGCGATAATCGAAGAGGCCGCGAGCTTACTACGAGCGGGCGAACTGGTGATTTTCCCTACCGAAACGGTGTATGGACTGGGTACGAACGCGCTACAGACCACAGCAGTGGAACAAATATTTGCCGCGAAGGAACGCCCATACAGCGACCCTTTGATCGCGCATATCGCCGATCTCGCCAGTCTGGAAGTACTGGTGACCGATTTTCCAGACGCCGCTCGCAAACTTGCACACAGCTTCTGGCCCGGACCGTTGACGATGGTGCTGCCAGCCAGCGCACGCGTGCCCCGGCTCATCACGGCGGGACTGGATAGCGTCGCGGTGCGCATGCCCAGCCATCCCGTCGCGCAAGCATTGATTCGCGCGGCAGCTTTACCCATCGCCGCACCGAGCGCGAACCGCTTCATGCATATCAGCCCCACCACCGCACAGCACGCGTTAGCGGACCTCATGGGACGCGTCGCGCTGATCCTCGATGGCGGACCCTGCACCGTCGGAGTCGAATCAACCATCGTAGACCTGAGTGGCCCGACACCCACGATACTACGGCCCGGTGGTGTGAGCCTGGAAGCGCTACGCGTCATCTTGCCGACAATTATGTCTCCCGAGCAGCGCACCATCACGCATAATGATAACGCAACCCAGAAAGCGCCGGGACAGATGCTCACCCATTATTCGCCACGGGTACCAGCATTTCTCGTGGAAGGCACGCCCGAAGAGATGCGCAATACCATGCAGGCGGAGGTACAGAGACGCCAGGCAACAGGGCAACGCGTTGGCATCCTTATAGCAGACGAGGACGTAGCCAGCTTTCAAGGCAGTGGCGCACACATCTATGCGCTCGGGAATGCGCCAGAACAGGCCGCGGCACGACTCTACGCAGGCCTACGCGTCCTGGAGGATGCGGAAGTTGAGGTGATATTGTGCCGCAATTTCAGTGAACAGGGGATTGGGCTGGCACTACGTGACCGCTTATTGAAAGCCACCGGCGGAAAAGTTCTGCGCTTACCGCTTGCGTAAATGGTGAATTTTGAGCGCAATTTGCAGGCTAAGACGTAGCTCCGCATCTGCCAGCGATCGACCGAGCAAGGACTCGATGCGATCCAGACGATAGAGCAGAGAATTACGGTGCAGGTGCATCGCCCGCGCCGTCTCGCTCAAATTGCCATTACAGCGGAAGAAGCTTTCAAGTGTCTCAATCAATGTGCCGTCGCTGCGGGTATCGTTCGTGAGCAACGGGCTAAGCGTCTCAGTATAAAAGTTGCTGAGTTCGTCCTGACCATCGAGATAGAACAAAAGACGATAGACGCCCAGGCGCGCAAACGAATGTATCTGCCCCTCGCCAAAGAGGCGGCGACCAATCTCCAACGCCTGTTGCGCCTCGCGGAATGACTGTGGCACACCAGCCAGGTCTTGCGCAACACGACCAACACCACACGAGTAGAACACGTGATGTGCACCGTTGTTTTGTTGAGGAACCAAGCGCACAAAGACGCGTTCGAGCCGCGCAAAAATGAGATTTTCACACTCTTGCTCGTTCTCTTCGCCATCTTCAAGCGCGGGGAATGGCAGCAAAGCGATCACACGGCGCGACTCGCCCAAAACCCAGCAGGAGGGCCAGACACGCAACAATTCATCGCGCACCCGCTTACTCCAATAGGTCGGTGCCACGTTCTCATCTAGCCCCTCAGCTTCGCTCGCTGAAACCTCAAAGATGACCACCGCTTGCGGCGAACCTAGATCGTAACCAAGCAGGCGCGCGCGCGCCAACATCTCTACGGGCTGCTGATAATTGCCTTGCAGGATATCGTTAAACGCCTCAGCTTGATAGCGGCCCTCGACTTCGCTGCGCTCACGCTCACGGGCAAACTCCAACGCGAGGATGGGGGTCGCCTTCGCTAAAATGATACGCTCAAGGTAGTCAAAGTCGCTCTCGTTGCCAACCAGGGAAAGGTAGCCAACGACCTCGTGCCGCATCATGATTGGCTCAACCACGCGATTGAGACCCTGGCGATGAAACCAATCGTCCGTAAGCGGAACGGGCAGTAAGAGAACATCAGCACGCACCGGAGCCGATTGGAGGCGGACACTGTAATCGGCATCTTGCACGAGCACCCACTTCTCGCGGCTATTGGCGAGGTACTCGCACACACCGCGCACGCCAGCACCCTGCACACTTAGTTCCATCAGATGCTGCGCAATTTCGGTGGCTTTACGGTCAACCTCGTTACGGAAATTGACCACAAAATAAATCACTTCCCGTTCAATTTCTTCAAGGGAAGCGCCAGCAGGCAGCCAGATCAACGGAAGATGAAGTTGCTCGGCCACTGTACAGGACTCGATATCCAGGGCAGACACGGAAGGGGCAGACACAGCGACGGCGGCAACTCCAGCTTTCTGCAACGTTCTGAGCAGATGAGGCAACGTTTCATCGAGGCGACGCAATTGTGCAAGAGTGAGCAGAGCAATTTCTCCACCCTGTAGGATATCGAAAGCAGGCAAACGCACACGCATACGGCACGCCCAGGTTACCCGATGCTCTAAGCCTCCCGCGCCAGCCACCAGTTGTGCATCGCGCGAGGCGAGCAACGTAAGGATATTACGAACCGAGGCTGACGACGGAGTTACGGGTACACTGCTCATGACTCACTCGTTGTCTGTTTTACAGAGAAGGTTGATGGACTAGCGGCGACCCGAGGCAACAGGCGCGGAAGTACCACTTTTTTGAGCAAGTTTTTGTCGATCTCTCAATTTTTTTGCTTTCGCCAGGTGTTTATGCCAGGCAACTTTTTTTGTTTTGTTCATGATGATTGTGTTCCTTTCAAATATTTTTTTGACGCTGTATGCAGGTTTTTCGCCGCCTTCGGCGGCAGGGACAAAGGAAAATGGGGGCACCCCATACCCCACCAGGGGCGGCAGCCCCTAGACCCCACTCAGATTTTACTCTTCGGACTCAAATTCGCCTTCGGTCTCGACGTCGGCCACATCGTCGCCATCATCGCCTCCGTCGTAGTACTCGTCATCGTTGCCCAATTCATCCTCATCCTCACGATCCCGCAACAGCGTCCCTTTGATGTATGAACGGAAGGTGTCGCCACTGCCCTGAGAGGGGAAGCTGACCTGACCAAACAGACTCGGATGCTGATAGGTTTCGCGGATACGGATGCGCACAAGACCAGGTTCCATAGCTATCACAGCCGCCGCGTAACGATTACCCCCTTCGATAAACCTGACGAGCCGGTTGCTCAGGCGGGGTTCAAGCTGCCCAATCGTTTCACCGGCAAGGGTTTGCGCATACAGTGTATGACCGCTGACGTGTAATTGTATTTTATCCCCGATGCTCACCTTTGCCAGGATAGCAGCAGGAGCCAGGCCGAGCAATTCGGTGATTCCTGTTTTGCCAGTCTCGTCAATGTAGAGATTAGTGTCCAGGCGTTCTCCAGTAACCGAGCGTACAGAGGATGTGTGATCAACCGATTCCAGGATCAACGCCAGGCGTTCCAGGTTCTTCTTGGCGATATTATTATCCGGTTTAATCTTTAAGGTTTGCGAATAAGCTTCCTGAGCCTCAACATACATGCCCAGTTCGCTATACGCCTTGCCTAAGCGATTTAAGGCATCGGTTTCGGTCGGGAAGAGATTGAGGATATTTCTGTTAGTGGTCACGGCCTCTTCCCATTGGCCTTCCTGAGCTTGCTTGATGGCCAGGTCTGTCCACTGCTTTTTTAAACGAGCTTTCTCTTCGGTCGAAAGCGTTTGCGTCATTGTAGCCTCCTCCATCTTCAGCGGGAAGTGTTTGTTAATAGCCTGCTTATTATACAGCAACAACGCAACCTTGCAAGGTCCAGGACGTCGCCTTCTCAATACGCACCTGCGCCATGTCGCCAATTTTGATCTGCTGACCCTCACCGGACTCGGATTGCGGCAGGAAGACCAGCTTGTTGGTACGATTGCGACCTTTCCACTGTGCCAACCCATGGTTCATATTGGCGTCTTCGATCAGCACTTCTTCCACTCTGCCGACAAAGGGTTGATTCAGTTCGTAGGCGATTTCCGCCTGCACATCTTCCAGAGCATGCAGGCGGCGTTTCTTCTCCGCCAGCGGCACATCATCTTCCCAGCGCGCGGCAACGGTGCCGGGACGTACCGAGTATGCCGCGACGTGCACCACATCGAAGCGAATCTTGCGCAACAGATCGAGTGTGTGCTGGAACTCCTCTTCGGTTTCGCCACAGAATCCAACGATGATGTCGGTTGAAAGCGAGATGCCCGGCCACAATTCGCGCACGCGCTCGATGCGCTCACAGTACTCCTCAATGGTATAGCCACGCTTCATGCGTTTCAGCGTGGCGTTATCGCCAGACTGCACAGGGATGTTGAGATGCTCACAGACCTTCGGTAAATGGGCCATACGAGCCAGCATACTATCGGTCATATGACGAGGATAGGAAGTCATAAAACGAATGCGGTCCAGCCCCTCGATGGCGCTCAAGCCGGTCATCAGGTCGGCCAGGTCGGGTTTATCGGGCAAGTCGAGACCATAGGCTTCAACCGTCTGACCAAGCAACGTCAGTTCGCGTGTCCCTTTGACGACAAGTTCACGCGCCTCCGCAACCAGTTCATCTATCGGGCGGCTGCGCTCGCGACCTCGGCGATACGGCACGATACAATAGGTGCAGACCTTATTACAACCAAGCACGATGGGCAACCAGGCCGTTGGGCTGGCAGTGTGCTCGATTTTGGTGGGATAGTGCGCGATACGCTCGCCAGGTTTGGGGGTAATCGCCATCGGCAGCACTGTGCGCTTGCCTGAGCGATTGAAAGAAGTGGCAACAGTGGGCAGAATGGGCTGCTCAACACTGGTTGAGGGCAGTTCGTTGGGCACCAGCATCTCGTCGGGCATAAAATCGACATCGAGGCAGCCAGCGCCAGAGACGGGGGTCCAGCGTTCTTCGAGGAAGCGCGGCAGAATATCGGCCTGCTCGACCTTCATGAACAGATCGATATGGGGGTAGCGCTGGCTGAGGGTGTCAATAGTCTTTTGATTGCCGATCATGCAGCCCATGAGGGCCACCAGCAGGTCACTACGCTCACCCTTGGCATATTTGAGTTGTGCCAGCAGGTTGTGAGCCTTTTCTTCGGGAGCCTGGCGCACGCTGCACGTATTGAGAACCACGAGGTTCGCCTGGTCCATCTCCGCCTCTTCCCAACCAAGCTCATCCAAAATGGTTTGTATACGCTGGGAGTCGGCCTGGTTCATCTGACAACCAACGGTCCAAATATGATATTTCCCACGCGGAATACTAGAAATGGTCATTGCAAGCGCCTCTCCTCACGCGTCAATAGTGTGCATCGTCTCTGTATATGGGATAGGTACTATATCCCTGCTAGTCTAAGGACGTTATTATACACCAACAGAGGGACGATGTCATCATTTTAACCAGATGATAGTCAATGACCTCCGGCTAGAAGCCGGAGGCTTGCATCTGGACTCCACCGGACTCCACCGCAACTCAGTATACCGATGCCGCCGCACTGCTTTGGCTTCTTTGTCCGATGTATCAGGGCACCTTGACAAGGTGCCCGTCCTGATCCAGTCATGCCAGACCAGAAGCGTTCTCATGGTCACATTCCTCGCGCCAATCAGATCTGCATGCAGGGTGTAGCTA
>DATAYF010000133.1:0-5372 GCA_036272735.1 Ktedonobacteraceae bacterium | reverse complement strand
TGCGCCAGCGCACCACCATCTGGTTGTTCGGTCGCAGGCGTCGCCTCCAGGACACCCCTGGTGATGTGCTGGAAAGCAGGATTATTCTCGCGCACAATGCGTACGCGCTTATTACCCAGCTTGCTCCCCTGGACTTCTTCCATTTTGGGCACGGAAAGGTCAAAATCATCGCTAGATGACTCTCCGGCAAAGCTGGTAATCTTGGGGATATCAGGCTTCGACTCTTTTTCTTCAGCGCTCATACGCTGTCCTTTTTGATTAACCGCAATACAAACAAGCGGACGATCATCACTTACCCTACCACACACAATTATACACGCTCTCTCGTCTGTAAGGACGCCCGCTATTAGCATAATGAGGAGCGAAAATCTGCCATGCATGCAATAGAAGGGACGACCCACCAGGGCCGCCCCTTCTATTGCGTAAAAGACAGGTAGTTACTGCTGCGGTGGATATTGGGGATATTGCGGTGTATTGTAAGGATTGCTGGGCTGCTGCGGGTAAGGTGGGTACTGGGGCTGCCCGTATGATTGGCCGGAAGACTGTGGTGGATATGATGGATATTGTGACTGTCCATATGGCTGATTGGGCTGCTGTGAGTATTGCGGTTGCCCATACGGCTGCTGCGGATATTGGGGGTATTGCGACTGTCCGGGGCTTGAGATGCTGAAGTTGCCCATGCCCATTGCCCCACCCTTGGGAGTGAGGAAGCCCCAAATGATAAAGCCAACACCGGCGAGTAAGAAAATGATACCGATAATAAGCGCACTACTACCACCGGCAAGGGTAAACAGCAGGCCCAGGACCGCGAGGACAGAGCCAGAGACGATACGCCCTACGCGCTTCCCAAAACGCGAATAGATGAAACGATTAAGCAGACGAAAAAGTATACCCATAATGTAAAAAGTCTCCTCCATGAGATATGAATAAATTTAGACTATTTATTAGAACTAACGAGCATACCATTCGGTAACATCTCAGCAATGCCATCGTGTGATAGAATAAAATAGCTACAACAAAGCAAGCCCACAACCCTTAGTGCTGCCACATGTACCTTTCAAGCCAACAAGGAGCAAGCAGGCCCGATGAGGAAATTAACCCTGTCTACATTACCGCGCAGCTATGCCGTATGCCGACTCGATCCCAACGGACATATTCCCTACTGGGCACTGATCGGCGATAACTTTGTCTCGCTCACGCGCACCGATAGCGAACTGTCGATTGTCTGTCTGGAAGAGAACGTCCCACAGGAGACGCGGGCCGAGCGCGGATGGCGATGTATCAAGGTCGATGGAGCATTCGCTTTCAGCGTGGCAGGCATCCACGCCTCGCTGGCGGTTCCACTGGCCGAAGCCGAGATAAGCGTCCTATCCATCGCTACCTTCGACACCGATCATCTGCTGGTCAAAGCAGGAGACCTGGAACGAGCACTAGATGTACTCGCCCAGGCCGGTCATATCGTCCACACGTAACGAACGCTGCTTCATCATCTCCCTGGATATGCGCTACCACAAGGGCGTGGAACGCACCCACTTACCGCCTCACACATCTATCCCCCCACAAAACCTCGCATACTACTTCCCACTAACGCGGTAAAAATTGGTTGGTATACAAAGCGTCCAGGTTCAAACTTTTGACGGGTTTGCCGGAGGCATCGGTAATGCCGCCAGAGTCCAGCATAAACTGTGGATAACCATGCCAGGCCTGCGCGTCCTGTAGACCCCACTTACGACCGAGATCGACATAGCGCGGGCTGAGGTAGTTCTGGCTGGCGAAAACAAGGCCGGGATCAGGAAACGTGCCCTTTGGCGTGCCATCAATCAACATTTGCGCGGCTTCGTGCGCATGCGTGCGAGCATACGCGTAACCCTGTGAGGTCGCGGCCATAAAGCGACGTAACAGGTCGGATTTCTGTTTGATCTCTTTAGGGCTGGTCGCGATGGTCGGCGTGTAATAATCGGCGATACCGTGTTGCGTGATTGGAAAAATGTTGAGCTGCATACCTTCGCGCTGCGCCTGGATGCCCTCCCAGCCCTGGTAGATCCAGACAAAATCGATGCGATGATCCTTCAGCGCTTGCATGGCATCGGTGCTCAACGTTACATTTTTAAACGTACCTTTGCCACCATCGTGGCGAATAATCGCGCCCACGACAGCAGGCTCGTATGCCGCGCCACCGCCGCCATAGATCTTACCATTCAAATCACGCGGTCGATTGAGGCCAGAGCTTGCTAACGTTATCAGTTCCGAGGTATTGTGCTGAATAATGGCGGCAATCGAAACCATTGGCTGACCCGTGGCAGCATCCGAGACCTCACTTTCCGTCGCACTGATGCATACATCGGCCTTGCCATTGCTCACCAGCGTCTCAGGTGCCACACTGGACGAGTAGGGCAAGATATGCAGGTCAATGCCCTGCTGACGATACCAGCCCTTCGCCAGCGCCACGTAAATGCCGGTATGATTTGTGTTCGGGGTCCAATCCAGTGCCAGGGTCATGGACGTTAAGGGCTGATGGGTTGCAGAACTGGTAGCGGGACTGGCGCTCGTGGCGTAACCGCGCCAGACAAAAGCCACGATCACCACCACCACCAAGACTACTGGCAGACCGATGCCCAGCAGCAAACGTGTGCGTGCATTCATAATTGTTAGTTGCTCCTTCATGATAATTGCGAGGGAACCTGCGCTTCACTGGCCCTCTCTGCCTGTTCGTTCGTGTCGACCGTCAGCGGTGTGCCCAGGCGTACCGCTCGCATATCAGCGGCGAACGCCGAGCCGTGATGCCAGGGCAGCACGAGCCATTCGATCAGCGAGACAAAGCCAAATAAGAGCAGGCTTAAAACAGCGGTGACGACAATCGCCGCAAAAACAAGCACGATGGCGTGCGAGTTGACGGCGGTCTGCATATAAATGCCCAGACCTTGATAAGCCCCTACATATTCGCCAAAAATTGCACCAGTCACACTATATGTGGCAGCGATGCGTAGTCCTGAGAAGAACGCAGGCAGTGCACCAGGTAAGCGCACCAGGCAGAGCATTTGCCAGCGCGAGGCTCCCATACTCTGCATCAAGCGCACCAGGTCGCGATCCGTCGCCATCAAACCGTCAATACAAGCGACCGAGATGGGGAAAAAGCAGGAGAGCACGACCACGATCACCTTGGGGGTCAGGCCGAAGCCGAACCAGAGCAGCATCAACGGTGCCAGCGCCACAATCGGAATGGTTTGCGAGATCACCAGCAAGGGATAGATGGCCTTGCGTGTCCAACTCGACAGATCGATTATGATAGCCAGCAGCAGGCCAAGCAGCGTAGACAGTACCAAACCAATCACCGTCTCCAACAGCGTTTGTAAGGTATGCCCAGAGATAACATCCCAGTTGGTAAATAGCGCCTGGATAATCGCGCTCGGCGTTGGTAACAAGTCGACGCTTATCTGGCCCGAACGCACAAAAAGTTCCCAGCCCGCGAGCAGCACGACCGCCAGTACAAAGGCTGGTCCGTAGTTTGCCAGGCGACGCGATTTCATATACGTTGCTCCTCCAACAGCATATCCAGCAATGCTTGCTCCAGGCGGAGGGCCGCCTCTAACGCCAGGTACTCACGTTTGCGCGGGCGCGGCAGATCAACACGCACCGCACGCATAACACGAGCGGGACGAGCGCTCAGGACGTAGATACGATCCGACAACAAAATGGCTTCGCGCACATCGTGAGTAATGAAGAGCACGCTGGCATGCAGGTCTTGCCACAGGTCGAGCAGCCACATCTGTAACGAGAGCCGCGTCAGGGCGTCGAGCGCGCCAAAGGGCTCGTCCAATAGCAAGAACTCGGGATGAAAGAGCACTGTACGCAAAAGGGCCACGCGCTGCTGCATCCCACCCGAAAGCGCAGCGGGATAATGTTGCGCGAACTCGGCCAGGCCAAAGCGCTCCAACAGGCTACGCGCCTGCGCCTGGGACTGCTTACGCGCCACACGGCGCACATCCAGGCCGAGTAGCACATTCTCCTCAACAGTCCGCCAGGGCAGCAGCGAGGGCCGCTGCGGCATGTAACCGGTCTTGCCTGTATGCGGCCCATCAGCGATGCCGTCGATGAGAATACGCCCGCTGCTCGGCTCCTCGATACCGGCGATCATATTGAAGAGCGTACTCTTGCCACAACCGCTGGGACCGACCAGCGAAACGAACTCGCCCTGTGCAACCGTTATATCAAGCGAGTCGAGCACCGGTAAGGCTTGTAGTCCTCTACCAAATACCTTGGATACCCCCTCAGCCGCCAATTTGACAGCGTCCACGTGAACACCTCCCACGAGCTAAACGAAGCACAAGAAAAGGCCGCAACCCTGAAAGTGGAGGGTTGCGGCCTATTTCGTCTTGATAGATTGGTAGATCGTGCCACTTCCCTACGCTGGTATGATCCAGATCAGGTTCTATTAGGGTTGGCAACGTCGCGTTACCTCTCAGCCGTGCGTTATACGGCACCCCTAGCAGCAAAGCAATATGTTCTTGTATTAACGTTCGATAATGTGCATACGTATTTTCCTATACACACATATTATGATGGATGGGAGGGAAATGTCAATAGCGCTTCTCGCTGCGTTTCAGGAAGATTTGGTTGCAGAGATGACGATATAGCCCGGAACGTGCCAGTATCTTTCGGCGCCGTACTGCAGGGCAGTTGTTTCTTCCAATTGAGGCTCAATCACCTGTTGCAGCATGCAGCCTGCTCGCATAACACTGTTGAGATAGGTACTGAGTGGGCGATGGATAAAGTGTCCATAGTCTTGTTTGACAGCCCGTTCCCGGAAATAGTCCCGTGTCTCAACAGAGCTTTTTTTCTTCCATTCCGTTCCAGGTTCTTCAAAGCAGGGATGAAGAAGAGAAAAAATGAGTCCACCATTGCTTTTGAGTGCCGCCACGCAGTTGAGGAATGCAGGAGCATAATCAGGAATGTCCATAAAGACCATGTTGGCAATGACATAATCAAACGTGTTTGGCAAAGATGTCCATGAAGAGAGATCCGCTTGCAGATAGGTAATCCCCAACTGCTCCGTTTGTTCTCGTTGAAATGCATACGTGTACATGGCTGTCGCTGGCTCGACGCCAGTTACGCTAGCCCCCTGTCGAGCCAGGAGTCGAGAGAGATAGCCTTGACCACAACCCAGATGTCACTGTCAGTTGTAACGTCGATGATCGACGACGCGATAATGATCTCATCCGCTCACCACATATTGTCGTAGAAGTACTCTCACCATTCACGGAAAATGTGGATAGAAATGAGAAAATACGCAACTACCAGGCTACCCCAACCATCTACGAGATTGTGCTGATCAACCAATTCGCCGTGCACGTTGAAGTCTACGAGCGCGATGA